>CAJMQV010000150.1 GCA_905215575.1 uncultured bacterium
TCGGACAATCTGGTAATGGCGGTCAACAAGGACAATTTACTAAAGCGGGGGCTGCCCACGGTTTTGGTCTATGCCCATTACGACGTGATGCCCGCCGAGCCTCTGGAACTGTGGAAGAGCAATCCTTTTGAACCCGAAATCCGTGACGGACGCATCTGGGCCCGTGGAGCGGATGACGATAAGGGACAGGCCATGATTCAGGTCAAGGCTTTTGAATATCTGGTGCGCCACGGTCTGTTGCGCCACAACATGAAATTCATTTTCGAGGGTGAGGAGGAAATCGGCTCGCCCAGTCTGAACCAGTTCTTGCAGGAGCATAAGGAACTGCTTCAGGCCGATGTGATTCTGGTGTCGGATACCAGTATGCTGCGCGAGGACTTGCCTTCGCTCACTACCGGTCTTCGCGGACTCGCTTATTGGGAAGTGGAAGTTACCGGACCCAACCGCGATTTGCACTCCGGACACTTTGGCGGTGCGGTGGCTAACCCGATAAACGTGCTTTGTGAAATGATCAGCAAGATGACTGATGAGCACGGACGCATCACCATTCCTCATTTCTATGATAAGGTGGAGGAACTCTCTGCCGAAGAACGGGAGATGATTTCACACATTCCGTTTGATGAAGAAGTCTATAAGAACGCGATTGGTGTGAAGGCGTTGCGCGGTGAAGAAGAATATGTCACTCTGGAGCGCAACAGCTGTCGCCCGTCGTTCGATGTATGCGGTATCTGGGGCGGATATACCGGTACGGGTTCAAAAACCGTATTGCCGTCGAAAGCCTATGCCAAGGTTTCCTGCCGTCTGGTGCCCCATCAGCAGCATGACGAGATCAGCCGCCTGTTTACAGAATATTTCGAGAGTCTGGCTCCCGAATGCGTACAGGTAAAGGTGACTCCGATGCACGGAGGAGAAGGCTATGTATGCCCGGTAAGTCTGCCGGCCTATAAAGCTGCGGCGCTTGGTTTTGAGGAAGCTTTTGGCAAGAAACCGCTGGCGGTGCGTCGTGGAGGAAGTATTCCTATCATCAGCGACTTTGAACGTATTCTGGGCATCAAGACCGTATTGATGGGCTTCGGACTGGAAACCAATGCCATTCACTCCCCGAATGAAAGCATGTCGGTGGATATGATCCGCAAGGGTATCGAGGCCGTAGTGGGCTTCCACCTGCATTTTGAAGAATGTCGCAACGAAAACAAATAAGCGGAACGACTATGAGTAAGGAACTGATTATGCTGGGCACGGGGAACGCCGCTGCCCGGCATTGCTATAACACCTGTTTTCTGATCCGCAACGAAGCGGAGTATTTTCTGGTGGACGGCGGGGGTGGAAATGCAGTGCTTAACCAACTGGATGCCGTAGGCGTGAGTTGTAAGGATATTCATGCCCTGTTTGTGACGCACACCCATACTGACCATCTGTTTGGCGTGGTGTGGATTATCCGTACCGTCGCTCAGATGATCAATCAGAAACGCTATACGGGAACGCTGCGCATCTATACGCACGACAAGGTGATCCATACGCTGAGAACCATCTGTTCGCTGACCCTTCCGCCTAAGATTCAGGCACAGTTGGACCGTGGCATTGTCTTTCACGAACTGACCGATGGCGACGGGTTTACCGAATGCGGCATCCGTTTCCAGAGTTTTGACATTCATTCACGCAAGGAAAAACAGTTCGGTTTCCGGGCAACATTTGCAGACGGAACTACATTGGCCTGCTTGGGCGATGAGCCTTTCAACGAACTGAACCGCGCTTCGGTAGAAGGAGTGGACTGGTTGCTCTGTGAGGCTTTCTGTCTGTATCGCGACCGTGAAGAATTTTCTCCTTATGAAAAGCACCACAGCACGGCACGCGATGCCGGTTGTCTGGCGCAGACACTGAATGTGAATCACCTGCTGCTTTATCACACCGAAGACCACACGCTGGATGAGCGAAAACAGTTCTATACCCGTGAGGCCGCACAGGTTTTCGACGGAGAAGTCTGTGTGCCCGATGATTTGGAGACTGTTTCCTTGGACTAAAACTCCTTCGGATCAAATTTCAGATACCCTAATCGGGTGTATTGGATGCCGTGACTTTCATAATGCTCCAGCACCTTGCAAGACAAGATAGTAACCGTTTTACCCGGAGTCATCTTCAGACTGTAACAGCTCAATGCTTTTGGAGTCTGGCTCCGGTGGGTTGCTTTCACCACAAAGCTGTATCGGCAGTTGGCCTGGTCTATGGCCGTAACGAACTGGTCGATATAGAAATCCGGTTTGTAGGTATTGACCTGAAGGCGGACGGTAACGATCTTTACGCTGAGATGCTCCAGTTTTTCTCCCACTTTGGCCACAAAGCGGCTGGAAGACGAATAGACCCGTTTGCGGGGCGGGGTGAGTTCACTGTGAATCAGGGCAAAGTCCTTGGCCAGCTCCACCAGTTGTTTCAGTTGCTTCTTTTCGGGATTAAACTTGTTGGCCAGCCAGAGCACATAGTTGGGATCTACATAATACACTTCGGCAAGATGCTTTCCGTGGTACTTGCCGAATGAGAGAATATCATACGTGTTGCCGTAATAAGGCATAAAGAAAGAATTGTCCAGCCATGTAAGGGCCACTTTGCCGTATTCCAGCAGGTCGATGGCTTTTTGTACGGCTTCGGTAAATTGGTTGGACAGGGTGCGGAGGAATACGGGCGGATGCCCTTCGGGAAAGACGCGCCACAAGCCGTAGTATTTGCGGTATGGTGTGGCAATGCTGATGGCATAATAGCCGTTGCGCGCATTCCTGTTCTCATTGAAGCGCGCCACCTGTTCCTGTAATTGCCGGATCGTTTCGGGTGAAACCCTTTCATATAGATTCACGGTAGCCATATCGTCCTCCTTTCTTCTATTCGGGTTGATAACGAAAATAGTTAAAAATCACGGAAAAAGCAAATTTTCTTCTCTTTTTCTCTTTTCCGCCGTCATTCGGGCAGGATAAACAGGAGTCTTTTTCGATTATTCCATTCTTTTCTTTAAATTTGCGCAATATTAAATAATGAGAATATGAAAAAGACAGGTTTATTTTTAGCTTTTGCTTTGTTGGCAGCCGGCACAGCCAGTGCTCAGAAAAAGCATTTCGATTATAAGTTTTACGGACAGATCCGCACCGATTTGTTTTACAACACCCGTTCCAATTCCGAAACCGTGGACGGACTCTTTTATATGTATCCGAAGGATGAGGTGAAAGATCCGAACGGCGAGGACTTGAATGGCGCTCCGAACGGTAATTTCTATACCTTATATACTCGTTTGGGTGTGGATGTAAAAGGACCGGAATTGGGGCACGGTATTCGTCCGTCAGCAAAAGTAGAGGTGGACTTCCGTGGTTCGGGCACCAGTTATTCGATGATCCGTGTCCGTCATGCCTATTTCAATTTAGACTTCAAGAAGCACTCTTCTTTGCTGGTCGGTCAGACTTGGCATCCGCTCTACGGTGATGTGGCTCCGGACATTATGAATCTGAACATGGGAGCCCCTTATCAACCTTTCAGCCGTGCCCCTCAGGCGCGCTATCGCCTTCAGCAAAAGAAGTTCCAGCTTACGGCAGCCGCTATCTGGCAGTCGCAGTATCTGGCAGTAGGACCAGCCAACAATGAGGTGGGTACCGTGACAACCGTGAAGAGCCAGGACTTCTTGAAAAACAGTCTGACTCCGGAATTCTATCTGGGGCTGGACTACAAGACTCCGCAGTTGCTGGCCGGAGTAGGTATGGAGATGATGTCCATGACTCCGCGTACTACCTCTAAGGTAGGAGCGCAGACCTATCGGGTGCATGAACGCATCACGTCACTTTCTTACGAGGCTCATGTGAAATATCAGAAAGAAAGCTTCCTACTGGCTGCCAAATCCGTGTTGGGCTCTAATCTCACACAGACCAGTACCGTGGGCGGTTATGGCATTACGGCAACCGATCCTGTAACCGGAGAGCAGGAATATACTCCTCTGAAGACTTCGCACACTTGGGTAAATGTGATGTACGGCAAGAAATGGCGCGGCGGTCTCTTCGGCGGTTATCTGAAGAATCTGGGAGCAACAGAAAAGGTGAACGGTCTGATCGGTACGGGACTGAACCTGGATCAGCTGGCCACCGCTACTGCTGAGGTTTCCTATAACCTGCCAAACTGGAAGTTCGGTCTGGAATATTCTTATTGCAATGCCTGGTATGGCAGCAACGATGAAAAGGGAAAGGTGGTAGATACACATCGTGTAGACAATCATCGCATCGTGGCCGTTGCTTTGTTTCAGTTCTAAGAATAAAACTATAAAAGTAAAACATATTAGCCTTCAGAATGGGAAAAGAACTGATTGTCGGGTTCTGCTTTTCTTCTGAAGGCTTTTTGTATTATATATAATATTGAGGTTTTCTATATTCATGCTTTAGGCTGAGTAAATATCTTATTAGAGGTATGCTTTTGCTTTTGTTGTGACCGTTGGTTTATTTTATGCCGATCATTTTTTCAATTCGTCAGCATGTTTTTCTGAAATGGTCCCGATAAAATTTATGAGTGGCATTTAGCTTAAAGAGCCTTTTCCTCTCCCGGTTTTTCAAGTTTCTACAGACGGAGTTGAAAAAGAAATGAATTTTTATTCATTTTTTTTATTGGGCGGAAAAATGACTTTAACTGACTGATTTTTATTGTGGTTATAAGCGTGTTTTAGCCACTTTGCAGGCACTTTTTCAAAAATTCCTTGAAAATTTTTCTGGAAAATATTTGGTGGGAAAGAAAAAAGTATCTACCTTTGCAACCGCAAACGAGAA
>CAJMQV010000151.1 GCA_905215575.1 uncultured bacterium
AAATTGGCAAGCAGTGTAAACCTGTACAGGTTCACTCATTTTCTCGATTTTCCCTCCGGTGCAATCTTCACAAATCTGCTCGTTGGGGCAAGCGTCCCCAATCCCCTTTGAACGGTATCTGCGATACCGGCTGCTCGTTCATTCTGAACGTTTTCTTGAGAAAGAAAAAACCTGGACTGCCATTTGGCATCCAGGTTAAAATCTTAATTCCATTTGATTATTCTTTCTTCTCAATCCAGCCAATAAAGGTACTGACCTTTTCGAGATCTTCCTCATTCATGGTTCTCAGCTTCTCGCATAATTCACGATACGGAGTTTTCGCATCGTCCAGTGGAGCGAAAAATTCTGCCGGTGTCATATCAAAATACGAGATGATATTGAACAGTTCCCTGAGAGACGGCAAGGCCGCTCCGCTGGTTATACCGCGAATGTATGAGCCACTCTTGTCCAAATCCAAACTCATCTTGTGTTCAGAAATATTCTTTGCTATTCTCAGTTCAGTAATCCTGATACGAATAAATTCATCATACTGCGTGTTGGCCATTTCTGTCCCTCCTTCCTCAATTATTGTAGTATGAATTGGAAGGCAGTGTTGGTAGCAAGAAAATGAATTTTCGCTTTATCCTTTCTTGTATTGGTGATATAATTACCAATATCGGATTTTGATTGGCGATACCAGTATGAAGTATCTCCAAAGGAGAGATTTTTATGAATTTATTCGCTGTCAGCTTCTTTGGACACAGAGAAGTTGATGATCCGTTTGTGATTGAACAGCAGTTGGAAGCAATCATCCGTGAGCTGCTTCATACCAAAGAATACGTCGAGTTCCTTGTAGGGCGAGACGGAGAATTTGATCAGCTTGTTTCATCAACGGTTCGCAGATGCAAGCGAACCATCCGGGATGACAACAGTTCTCTCGTTCTTGTACTGCCATATATGACGGCAGAATACCGGAACAATGAGCAGTCATTTCATGAGTATTATGATGAAATTGAAATCTGTCTCGAATCCGCAGAAAAGCATTTCAAGTCCGCCCATCAAGTCAGAAATCGGTCCATGGTTGACCGTTCGGATTTGGTTATTTTCTGTGTCGAACACGATTCTGGCGGAGCTTATCAGACCATGCGATATGCAAAAAAGGCAGGTGCAAAGATCATGAATCTGCCAGATGTACCTCGTTGACTTTCGCATTATTTTTCTCGGAAAGGAAGAACATGAATAAAAAGAAACGAATAGCCATTCTATTTGCCGTCATTATTATTTTGGCAGTTGGAATCATAATTGCGGTGGCTTCACATCAGAAAAAGGAAATGGACTTCGATGAATTTGCTGACCGTTTTGAAAAGAGCGCAGAAGAAGTTCTTGGAGAAGATGTAAAGAAGGTCTCCAAAACAGAACTCGCAGCCACACTTACCTACGGAGATCAAAACGACAAGGATAACAACATTTACTACCGTATCCTTAAAACCACATTTTACGAAGGAGACCCAGCAGAAATCCACGGATTACATACCGAAGCTCTGAAAGTTCTTTTTCCGGTGGATAGCATGGACAGCTGTGAGGAAATGATGATTCAGGACTGGCCTGGAGCTCTATATAAGAAGGACGACACGGCATTTCTGTGCTGGAGGTATTCTCCAGAAGTTACTTATGTTCTGGAATACACTCCAAGCAAAATTGATGATTCTGAGATTATCAAAATGGCAGAAAGCGCAGAACCTGTAAAATAAAAAAGCCGCCACGATCTACACTCCATACCGGAGCATAGACCGTGGCATTTTGATTTACCGGAGAGGTTTCTTTTCCTCTTTTTTCTGTTCTTTTTTCTTGTCGATATTCAGAATCGTTTCAACCGTCTGCTTGGCAATCAGATATTCCTGCATCTCTTTCTTGACCTGACGGTACTCCGCATAGGCTTGTTTTTTCTCAACAAGGAGCCGGTTAAACTCCTCATGCAAAATCTGACGGGAAGGAACCTTTTTCCCCTCCAGCTGGTCAAAGGCTTGCTTTGCCGCCTTATGAAGCATCAGCTCGTCACGATGTTCTTCAAAGAATTTTTTGCTGTACCCAGACTTGCGATACGCTTCGTAGGTCTTTCTGGTTTTGGAGTAATTGTTGATGTGGGTCTGCAATGCCCCAATCTCAACCATTCTCTTTTCAGCGACTTTGATCGAATCCGAAAGCTCCGAAAAGCGAATGGTCAGCTTATCCGTGAGAGCGAGCAAGTCCTCATAGCTGTCCACACCTTTTTCTTTCAGGAGGCAGACTGTCCTGGCAGCTTCTTTACGGTTGTATTTCTTTGCCCAGCGTTCATATCCAACCGTTTTTCCCTCTGCCATCTTAGACTGAATATCAATGAGAAGGTGGAACTGCTTCTGTTCAGGAGCCTCCCGGAAACCACCCTTAGACTTGTGCAGGCTTTTCCCGGAGATAACGGCACGGAGTTCTTCTTCACTGTATCCCTCGCCAAGAGAACGCAGACGAATAAACCGCTTCTGTTCCTTTCCCCGAAACGCTGGCTGCTTTCCATCCTTATACTCGAATCCCATATCAGCAAGAGCCTGAACGAAATTCTCAAAACTCTTGGGCTTCTCTTTGAGTACCGAGTCGATAGCTTCACAAAGCTCGTCACGCTGGGTTCGCTTTTTTGGGAAAACCGTCCGTTTCTGACGCTCCCGGTAGGGCTTCGGCGTGATAATGGAAAGTCCATGCTCCGCACAAACACGGTCACTCAGTTTCTGTACTGCCAGACCAGAAAGGAAGAAGTTATTGAACTTCCGGGAGCAATCAACGGAAGTGGAATTATAAATGATATGATTGTGTATATGGGCTTTGTCGATGTGAGTGGCAACAATGAAAGCGTGTTTGCCCTTCGTCCAGCGCATCGCCGTTTCATAGCCAACCTGATTTGCTTCTTCCGGTGTTATTTCTCCGGGCTTAAAAGATTGGCGAATCTGATAAGCGATGATATTGTTCTTCTGCTGTCTACCCGTGATGTGCTGATATTGCCGTTTGGAAAGCAGAAATTCTTCATCAGCAGTCTTAGGATCGCACTCATAAGAACTGATAAATTCACCATCATTGGTCTTTGACGCATTTTGTGAATAATCGGTGCGGTCAGCCAGACACTGGGCAACCGTTTTTCCTTTGTTTACATGGAGCGCAATCAGTCTTGTTGCCGCCACTCACATCACATCCTTTCCAAAAGAAAAAGCCACCCGTAGGTGACTTCCTCAAAATTATCTCAGCATCTTTTCCCGATCCTCCGCACCACGCAGATACGCCAGTTTTACCAGTTGCAGCTGAAGGGTATACAGGCTGTTTATGGTGTGTTCGCATTGTTCCCAAAGAGCTGTATTTGATTTTCCCACGATACCAGCTAAAGTATGAACAGCTTCATCTGCCACGCTTTGCAGTTCTGCATACCGTTCATCATTTCCGGCAATCTCTCCGATGGCATCATTAAAAGTAACATCAAAGTAATGCTCCATGAATCCTCTGTCCATCCGTTTCTCCCATCTTAATAACAAATAAATTCCTTGATATGATTTCCCAAAGTTTCAAGTTTTACAACCGCCCATACCAACAGGAAGATTATAAGGATCGCCGCTAATCCCATACCGGCAAGGATAGCCAGGGAAGTCCACAGTGCCTTTACGATGCAGTAGATGGAGCAGCCTGCAATCACCAGGAGCAACAGAGCGATCACATAAGAGGAAATGTTGGTGATCAAATTTCCCAGGATACAAGCAACAGTTACAATGAACAACAACGGCAGTGCCAATACTTTCAATACTATCTTCATAGGAACAACCCCTTTCTTTTGACCATATTGTACATTGAGAAGTGACGAACTGCAATGATGTCACCACCTATGTAACAGCCAAAGGACGTTGAATATAAAAAAGGGCGCACTGGCTATTTGTGAACCAATGCGTCCCGTTCATTCTGTTTCCAGTTCGACAAACTGGAATTTTCTCTCCGTTTCAATCTCTTTGTAAGACTGGAATCTGTATACTTAAAATTCTCCTTATTTCCCTTCCTTTGCTTGTTTATAAAGCAGAACACCTTTGACAAATAATAATAGAAAAGCAACTGTTATCGCATATGGTTCTTTTGCCATAGACAAGAACAAAACAGCAATAACACTGAGTCCTATAGACAATGAATCAACAGCCTTTTTTGTCTTTTCAAATTTAAAATGGGTCATTAATATTTTCACAATTCCTACAATTGTTAAGGAAACAAACAGCACCCAATAAGTTGTAATAATATAGGCATCATTATCTACATATCCAAAGAGATTTACCGCATAGCTATATCCATTGGAGGGTTTTGGATATAGCGGTAGAAAAATAAGCAACAAAGAAAACAAGTCAACAAACCCCAACAATAAATCACATACACTATTGAGGTTTGATTTGTTTTCTTTTTCTGCTATCATAATCAACTGGTCTCCAGATAATAAAACATCAATAGACACAGAGAAATATCTGGATATCTCCTTTAATGAATCAATGCTTGGATAGCCTCTTCCAGATTCCCATTTTGATATTGCAGTTCTGGAAACAAATAATGCCTCTGCCAGTTCTTCCTGTGTCAAACCTCGGCTCTTTCTTAATTCCTGAAGCTTTTCATTGAATTCCACCCCCTGCACCTCCTTTTTTATT
>CAJMQV010000152.1 GCA_905215575.1 uncultured bacterium
GGTTAGGACTACTGGGTGGCGGACACATCAACGGCGGATTTCTGGAAGCAGGGCTGGTTGACGAAGTGAGTCTGTTGCTGGCTCCGGGCATTGACGGCAGAAAGGGAGAAACATCCTTGTTCGACGGCATCTCGGACAAAAGCAGAATGCCGGTGCGCTTCCGTTTGCAGCAGGTGGAAGCACTGGAAAACGATGTATTATGGCTGCGGTATAAACTATAATCCCCAAAAAGAAAGATATGAATACGAATATGACCGAAAAAAAGAAACTCGTGGTATTTTTCTCACGTACAGATGAAAACTACGGAGTAGGATACATTGCCAAAGGAAATACCCACATTGTAGCAGAAATGCTGGCTTCAGAAACCGAAGCCGATCTTTTTCAGATAGAACCCGTGCAGTCTTATCCCGCTGAATATGACCGCTGTATTGAGATTGCCCAGCAGGAGAAACGAGCAGGCGCACGTCCGGAAATCAAAGCCGACATACGGATCGAGGACTATGATATGATTTTCCTGGGCTATCCGAACTGGTGGAGTGAACTGCCGATGGCGGTCTATACCTTTATCGAGAAGCACGACTGGAACGGAAAGATCATTGCCCCCTTCTGTACCCATGAAGGCAGCGGTCTGTCGGCTACGGAACGCCGCATCCAGTCGGCCTGTCAGGGAGCAAAGGTTCTCCAGGGAATGGCCCTTCAAGGAAGGACGGCACAGCACGACGCCTCAGCCACCCGCAAGGCAATACAGAACTGGCTCAAAGCCTTGGAGCAATAACTGAATGTTGAAAAAATACAAAAAAAGCAGCCAAGGAAAACGTCAATCGGGAAAATGGCGCTATCTTTAGCCGGTAAACCTAAAAACCAAAAGACATGGGAATTCTAGACACTATTTTGGGCAATGCTTCCGAAATGGACGCTACGTCCCTGCAAAAGGAGTACGGTCCGCTGCTTTGCGATGGAGAGTTTATCGAAAAGGCTTTCAAGCTGATTCGTGACAAATGGGTGTTCACCAACAAACGCCTCATCATTCAGGATATTCAGGGAGTTACAGGAAAGAAAAAGGAATATATGTCCATCCCCTACCGCTCCATAGAGCGCTTCTCTGTGGAAACAGCCGGCACCTTCGACATGGACGCGGATATGAAACTGTGGATCCGCGGCGCAGAAAGACCGCTGGAACAGAAATTCGGCAAGAGCTCCAGCATCATCGAGGTGCAACGCATACTGGCCGCACACACTTTATAAAACAAAAAAATCGCCCAGATAAATCAGTTAATATTCATCGGGGCGATTTTTCAGTTTATCAGTATTATTTTATGGCATTTTTCTTACGAGACAAATAATCTTTTGCAGCCAGCGGATAATCCGTAGTCAGGAAATCTACTCCAGAGCCAATCATCTCAGCCATATCCAAACGTTTGTTCACAGTCCAGCAATTTACCTTCAAGCCCAATTGATGGGCTTCTTCCACCCACTGAGGATTGTTCTTCAACACTTCATAATGATAATCTATACCAGAAAAGCCCTTCTGTTTGATTTCACGGGGAGATACATCTCCATTCAGATAATAAATAGGCGATTCGGGAGTACATGCCTCAAGCTGCTGGCAGATGTTCATGCTGAAGGATATGTATTCCACTTGCTTTTCGAGTTTCAGCTCACGTACCATCTTTACAATTGTTTCCACAGCACGGTTCTCATTCTCAATTTTCTTGTGAGGCTTGATTTCCAAAATCAATTGCAAGTCCGTGTGTTTGCTTCCTTCTTCCAGATAACTGCGCAGAGTGGGAAGCGTTTCGCCGTTTGGCAACTTACAATCCTTGATTTCGGCATAAGGGGTTTCCTCTATAACTTTTCCGTTAATGGTATCGTCATGATTCACAACAACAGCTCCGTCGGAAGTAATCAGCACATCAAACTCCGAGCCATAAACACGGGCATAAGCAGCCTGACGCAAAGCCTCGATAGAATTCTGTGCCGCTCCCTCGGCCTTCCAAAAACCACGGTGAGCAATAACTCTAGTCTGTGCTGTCATCTCCATACAACAAAAAGAACATAAGGCAAACAATGCCACTTTCTTGATCTGATTCTTCATTACTTTCAAATTGTCATTCATTTTTCTGTTTGCTTATAAAATTACCTCCTGTATAAACTTCTCGCCAAAACGGTTCACAACCTCAATCTTTACTTTCTTGGCATTTTTCGAAGGGCGTGCACGGAAAAGATGACGGGTGTGATAACCCGTACGCTTACCCTTCTTCATGTCAATAAAACTTTGATCTTCATCTTCAAACTGCTGCATGGCGCCACGAAGTACTTCGTCTTCATACCAGTTAATGACATACGACATATCCCAATCCCATACATTGGCTACGACGTAATCTGACTGTGTTTCAAAGGTTCCTGGCTTATACACCCGAAACTGATAGTCAGGACCCTGTCCGGTAGCTTTGTATCGCCATCTCAATTCATTTCCGCGAACATGAACAATCAGATAACCGTTTGGCGCGCCACAACGGTTAACATCACCAGCCCACCAAGCTCCACAAGCGGCACCGATATTGTGCTCATAGATTGTAGGAGCCGGACGGCTGTTCTCATAAAAATGAGTATGTCCAGAAAAGATGTGCACTTCATAAGGACGTAGAATATTGAATAATGCATTGGCATTACGGGTATTATAACCGGCCTCAACCGTAGTATTGGCCACCGGTGCATGCAGGTTCAGAAAAACAAGACTGCCCTTAGGCACATAACTCAAATCCTTTTTCAGCCATTCAAGTTGTTCGGAAGTAAAGCGCTCCACATATTTTTTTCCACCTTCATAATCAATATTCTTCATCGTAATGATATGTACTTTGCCTACATTGAAAGAATAGTCTGAAGGACCAAACATATGAAAATAGTTTTGCTCTCCATAACCGTTTTGTGCGTTTTCCGAACGTTCCAGATCACAATACTTCAGATTAAAATCATGATTTCCGATACACTGAAACATAGTAAGTCCCAAGTTAGAAACAGCCTCCTTATAAGGAGCATAAAGGTCCATCGCATCCCAAACCAGATCACCAAGTCCCATACCGATTACTTCATAAGCCGATAAAGAATCAGCCGTGCGCCGCAAATCGGGGACTGTTTCAGCACGGAAACGATCCATATGCCGTTCAATCTTTACCTGAGGATCAGAAATTGGAATAAATACAAATTCATCTGATTCTTTCTGACGACGCTTTAAAGTGAAATTGCACTCATTCACTTCCCTTCCGGCATCCAGAAACTGATAAAAGCCCGATGCTATTCCATTCTCTGATGGCAATTCACAACACGCCGGAGTGGAAAGATAAACCAGCGGACGACGTACCGGATCTGAATCTAGTGTATAAAGTCCCAAAGAGTCGGTTGTAGTAAAGTTTTTACCATCAGAAATCACAACACCTGCGATTGGCTGTCCGTGATTATCTTTTACATACCCTGTCACTGTCTGGGCCAGCACACTGCCCGGAAAGAGCAGAACCAGCATCAAAGACAGAGAATAAAATGTTTTCTTCATAAAAGTGTTCAATCGTTATCCTGATATTATTTGCGCACTAAGGCAACTTTTCCAAAAAGAGCAACAATGTCCTGCGGTTCAGCACAAGACTTCACAGCTTCTTCAAAAGCGCCTGTATTGTCGTCAAAACACATCACATTGGCACAGTCAAGCACATGAGCCATTCCCACAATAGCTTCCTCCTGAGAAATCTGTTTTTTGCGCAACGCTTTTTTATAATATTTATTCACTTTCTGCACCGCTTTGTAAATACTCGGCTTTACCAATTCAAAAGAAGTGTCCGTGAAGCCAACACTCACATTATACTCACGGGTGTAATTCTGCAAAAAAGTATTCCATTTCTCTGTGATTCCGGCACCAAGATAATGATCATCCTGAAAAAGAGGCTTCACAACAGGAATCTCACCATAATAGGTAAAGGTGTACTCTGCCTTCGGCGAAGTTGCCTCAAGATTCTCCACAGTCAGCGAATATGCGGGAAGAGCACTGAAACCGCCCAGGCAGAAAAGAACTGCCCAAAAAAATCTGTTTGTTTTCATTGTTTCGTTTCTTTAAATGTTCAGTTGCCTTATTTTTTCTGCCAGATAAGCGGAGTACTGAAATCATCTCCTCCCATCTGCTCTTTTGCTTTCTGATAGTTCTTCAGATTGGTGCGTTGCAGTACTGCCGGATACTTAAAACGCTTCGGCATTTTATTGCCCGACGCCAACAGGCCTTCGCCAACAGGAATTACCGGATAACCAGTTCTGTTGTATTCAAACCATTGCTGATAGTCACAGAATATCAAAGACACAAACTTCTGTTTCATAATACACTCTAGCGTTCCGTCGTACTGAGCAGCAGGATTGGCAAAGTAATCGGCCGGAAACTCACCGCCCCACTGTTCTACCGACGCCTGAACACCTTTCTCATAGGCGGCACGGGCCGCTTCTTCACCTCCGGGAACAATTCCCTTCTGATAAATCTCCGCCTTGATAAACTCCAACTCTGCATAAGTCATGAAAGCCAGATCCATCGGAGCAATAGCCATATTCTTGTTCAGTGCAGAATATTCGCCTGCCGGCAACACCTGATA
>CAJMQV010000153.1 GCA_905215575.1 uncultured bacterium
TGTCAAAGTAGAAATAATAGCCTGGAAACTTTTGAATCCGGATCTGTCTGCCTTGTCGTACCATTTTGCCAAGGCCAGTCTGGCCGCGTCCTTATAAGTATTTTGGGAGAAAATTATCCTCAGGGAATGTGACAGGGAATAAGCTTCCTGCAAGTCCGGATACTGGGCAAAAAGAATCTTTCCCCGTTCCTTTTAAAAGCTTGGGGAGGTCCGTTTTATCTTTGCCTTATTCCGCAACTGAAGGCGTGGAGCGGATTGCCATTCCGTATACTTCCTGTTGGGTTGCAACCGCAGTATTGGAAATACTGTTTGCTGCATTCCAGATGCCTGACTTCCTTAAAACTGAGAGTCTATCTTCTTTATCGCAGGCTTCGGAAGAACTGAGCCTTCTGCTTTTTTGAGGAAAAATGATGCGGTATGTCCTTTCCTGTGAGTTACCTTGTGGGCGGAAAGCATAAAAAGCAGTATCTTTGCATCCGAAAAAGATGAAACCGATAAAAATGAATAGATACTTTATTGATTTAGCTTATGACGGGACGGCCTATCACGGATGGCAGATCCAGCCGAACGGAAGCAGTGTGCAGGAAACTTTACAGAAAGCTTTGTCCACAATCTTGCGTAAGGATATGTCTGTCGTGGGAGCCGGAAGAACGGATACCGGTGTGCATGCTTCGATGATGACGGCACACTTTGACTTTGAAACGCTTATAGATACCGGCCGTTTGGCCGATAAGCTGAACCGTCTGTTGCCGCCGGACATTGCGATACACCGTATCCGTAGGGTACGTCCAGAGGCACATGCCCGTTTTGACGCGACAGCCCGCACCTATCATTATTTTGTTCATTTGGGAAAGAACCCTTTCCTGCGTCATTATTCCTGTCGGCTGTATCATTCGCTTGACTTTGAGAAGATGAACCGAGTGGCGAAAGTGCTTTTTGAATACACGGACTTTACCAGTTTCAGCAAGACGCATACAGACACGAAGACCAACAACTGCAAGATCATGAAGGCCGAATGGCAGCAGATGCCCGACGGGGCGTGGAGATTTGAGATCCAGGCCGACCGCTTTTTGCGGAACATGGTCCGTGCCGTAGTGGGAACTCTTGTAGAGGTCGGTCGCGGAAAGATGGACGAGGATGGCTTCCGGAAGGTGATAGAAGGTAAGGACCGCTGCCGTGCCGGTGAGTCCATGCCCGGTAATGCCCTGTTTTTGGTGGACGTTACCTATCCGGAAAGTCTGTTTCAAATAGATCAGGAGGAGGAAGCCGATGGAAAGTAATGCCGTATGGTTGCTGGGAGCCTTTACCTCGGCGGCCCTTTTAGGATTCTATGATGTGTTCAAGAAGAAATCCCTGCGCAACAATGCCGTGGTGCCGGTGCTGTTTCTGAACACCTTGTTTTGCAGTCTGATATTCCTGCCGATGATACTTCTGTCGCGCGCGGGAACTTTGCAGGCCGGTTCATTACTCTATATCCCGACAGCAGGCTGGGAGGTGCAGAAGTACATTGTCTTGAAATCTCTCATTGTGCTTTCTTCGTGGATTTTCGGATATTTCGGCATCAAGCATCTGCCCATTACGCTGGTTGGTCCGATCAATGCCACCCGTCCGGTGCTGGTGCTTTTGGGAGCCATGCTGATCTATGGCGAAGTACTCAATGTATATCAGTGGATCGGAGTCCTGCTGGCCATGCTTTCTCTCTTTCTGTTGGGACGCAGCGGCAAGCGCGAAGGTATTGACTTTACGCATAACCGCTGGATATTCTTTATCGCTCTGGCCGCCTTGCTTGGTGCTGCCAGCGGATTGTATGACAAATATCTCATGGCATCGCCCGAAGCCGGTGGCGTGGGGCTGGACCGGATGGTTGTGCAGAGCTACTATAACATCTATCAGTGCATTCTGATGGGTATTATGCTCCTGCTCCTTTGGTATCCGAAGCGCAAGCAAACCACACCTTTCCGGTGGGACTGGTGCATCCTGTTTATCTCCATCTTTCTCTGTGCGGCCGATTTCGTTTATTTCTACGCCTTGAGTGTGGAGGGGGCGATGATTTCCATCGTGTCGATGATTCGTCGCGGCAGTGTGCTGGTGTCCTTCCTGTTCGGGGCCATGGTGTTCCGGGAAAAGAACCTCAAGAGCAAGGCTCTGGATCTGCTGTTGGTACTCATCGGAATGCTCTTCCTCTATTGGGGATCGAGATAAGTGAATAGATGTTATAAGCCCCGGAAACCTGTCCTGGTTCCGGAAAAAATCATTAAGTTTGCATTTGCGTTTCAAAGAACGGAAATGCTCCTATAAAAACAGAACAGACAAGATCATGAAGAGATTTTTTTTGCTGCTCCTGGTGAGCTGTTCCATATGGCAGGCTCAGGCACAGAAGATGCGTGATGTTTTTGCCCATATGCCCGACACGGTGCTGAATCTGCTGACCGAGTACAACCGGTTGGATTGCATCGATTTTATTGAGAACGACCGTGAAGCCAAGGTGAGAAACCGTCTGGACGGTTTTTCCATCCTGCAAAAGCTGACGAAAGATTATCTGCGCCTGCAGCTTACGGGTTCTACACAAGTGGAGATGAAGCTGCTCTCCGGAAAGGATTCGCTGGAGTATATCGCTTTGCTGAAGACATATTCGGCTCCGGCCAAAAGTAGTGTCGTGTCCCTTTACACACTCGACTGGCAGAAGCTTCCGGCATCGTCTTTTCTGAAGACACCCGATTTCGACGCCTTCTGGAAGCAGCCGCTTCCTACCGATAAGGCAGAGGCAGACTCCGTGTTGTCGCTGAAGAAAAAGATGGATTTGCGTCCGGTTGTGGCTTCTCTGTCCGAAAATGATGAAAGCCTTACGTTCACCTTGCAGCCGGCTAATCTGGAAGAGAAAGATTCCATAAGCATCAGCAAACGGATTGAGCCGGTGGTTTATCAGTGGAACCGCCAGAAGTTTGTGCCTTCCAAAGCTGAAGAATAAATTCGTTGAAGATAACACTATACCCTGTCCGCAACCTGCATCCCGGCAGATTGCGGACATTTTTTTATCCTGCCATTATGTTCCGTAAATAAGCCATTCTGCAAACAGATTTTGACAATTTTCCTCCGCTGCTTATATTCTTGAAATATCGTTTCGCCAATCGATAACCATTTGTATTTTCGTCTTTGCTTTTTCAGAAAAAAACAATTCCAAAAATTAAGGAAATACCTCTATTTTTACGTATATTTTTTGTAATATTGTATCATAAAAACCAAAAAGAAAATCAGATGAAATATAATTTTGACGAAGTGATTCCACGCCGTGGAAGTAATTCTATCAAATGGGATACGGACTGTTGTCCGGACATGTTGCCTATGTGGATTGCAGATATGGATTTCCGTCTGGCACCTAAGATTAAAGAAGCCGCAGCCCGTCGTCTGGAGCAGGGTGTATTCGGTTATGCTCACATCCCCGACGCGTTCTATGACGCTATTGTCAATTGGTTCAACCGCCGCCATCAGGTCCGCATCGAGCGCGATTGGATTCTTTACACCATCGGTGTTGTACCGGCTCTGGCTACAGCTGTTACCGCATTGACCCAGCCGGGCGACGGTGTGCTGATCCAGCCTCCTGTGTACAACCATTTCTTTAGCTGCATTGAGGGAAACAACCGCCGTTTGATCGAGAATCCGCTTCGTTATGAGAACGGACGCTATTCTGTAGACTGGGAGGATTTGGAGAAGAAAGCCTCTGATCCGAATGTAAAGCTGATGATTATCTGTAATCCTCACAATCCGGCCGGACGAGTATGGACCCGCGAAGAACTGCTCCGTATGGGCGAGATTTGCTTGCGCCATGACGTGCTTATAGTTTCTGATGAGATTCATTGCGAGCTGCTGGCTCCGGGATTTACTTACACTCCTTTTGCTTCGCTTACTGAGGAGTTGCGCAATCACTGTGTGATCTGCTCTTCACCTAGCAAGGCTTTTAACTTGGCCGGATTTCAGGTGGCCAATATCTTTGTGCCCAATCCGCAGCTCCGCGAAAAGCTCAATGCCGTGCTGATGGGTATGGACATCGAGAGCCTGAACTGCTTTGCCGTAGAAGCTCTGATAGCGGCTTATAACGAGAGTGAGGACTGGCTGGATGAACTGAACGTCTACATCCACGAGAACTATCTCTTCATGAAAAACTTTGTGGAAACCAATATGCCCGATCTCTATCTGGTTCCTCTGGAAGGTACTTATCTGGCATGGCTCGACTGCCGTGTGCTGAACAAGACTTCTGAAGAGATGAACAATGATCTGAAGTCAAAATACTGCCTGTGGCTGAATTCCGGTACGATGTATGGTACAGAGGGTGACGGTTTCCTGCGTTGGAATCTGGCTTGTCCTCGCGTCACTTTGGAAGAAGGCCTGAAGCGTTTCCAGAAATACTATCAGGAACTTCATCAGTAAGTCGCAACCACAAATATAAATTGTCCGCTTTGATCTGCCGGTTTGCCCGGGATTTTTCAGATCAGAGCGGACTTTTTTATGTGCTTTCTGAGACGGATGCATACCATCTTTCCCAATAGACTTCTTTCTTTTGATACTGTCTCAAAAAGTGTGTCTGATAAGCAGTAAAAAAGGGCCGACCCTTGCG
>CAJMQV010000154.1 GCA_905215575.1 uncultured bacterium
AGTATGAACCGGAATATACCGGCCAATAGTGGTGATGATGCCAGTAAGGGTACGACCATCCCCAATATCCACCAAATCCCCAGCCCCAATATGGGTATCCGTAATGGACTCCCCACCAGAAACCTGTCCGCCAGGGTGAGTAGTAATAAGGATTCCACACCGTCGGGAATGCATAGGCATAAAATCCGTCGTCGTAAACATTCCAGTAAATGGAATTCGGGCCATAGCATAAATCCCAATACAACGGGCTGCTCACCGGCACACCAACTGTGGGCGAACGGAAAGCCAGAATACGCTTGGCATACTCATAGTCCTCGTCCGAACCCTCGTAACCATTTACCCACTCGCCTTCTTCCTCCGGTTCATCGGCCATCTGCTCAGCCACCAAAGTGGTATCAGCGTTGCTGAAACGGTAACGGCGGTTATATTCATCCACGTCGCGCTCTGCGGCAGCATCCTCCTGATCTACAAATGTAAAGGAATAGCCCGGCGAACTCTTGATTCTCAGTTCTCGGGTAGTTGTCTTTTCTGTCTGTTCTGTCGCTTTCTTTGCCGGCTGCTGTTCTACCTTTTCCGGCTGTGTTTTCTTCTTTGGTATGAAATACATATCATCCTGCGCTCTCAGAGAAAGCGGCACCAAACCTAGCCCAAGCGCAACCAATACCCATATTCTATTCTTCATAATGATCCATTTTAAGTACCTATGCAAATATAGAATATAAGCCGTAGCAAGCAAAAAAAAAAGATGTAATAAAAGTTATATAACAAGCATTTGAGTAAAATTTTAGTATCTTTGTTTGAAGATTTAAATCACGATAAAATTGACCGATCATGAAATATATTGAAGCTATCTTCCAACTGAATCCGTGGAACGAGGCCGCCTCGGACATCCTGGCAGCACTCTGTGGCGACATGGGTTTCGAAACCTTTGTCAGCGAAGAACCTTTTCTAAAAAGTTATATCCAAAAGGCTGCGTTCGACGAGCAGCAGCTGCGCGACACGCTGGAATTCTTCCCGATGCCGGAGGTAGAGATCACCTACTCCATCGCCGACGCTGAAGACAAGGACTGGAACGAGGAATGGGAGAAAAACGGATTTGAACCGATCATCATCGGATCGGAACTGACCGTACAGGGCACCGGACACGATTGCCCCTCAAACACCCGATACGAGATTCTGCTCGACCCGAAAATGGCCTTCGGCACCGGAAGCCACGAAACCACATACATGATTCTGGAGCAGCTGCTCACTATGGACCTGAGCGGCAAGCAGGTGCTCGATGCCGGATGCGGCACCGGAGTGCTGGGTATCATGACCGCTCTGAAGGGTGCAGCCTCCGTTATGGCCTACGACATTGATGAATGGAGCGTGAACAACACCCTGACCAACTGTGCGCTGAACCATGTGGAGAACATCTCCGTGCAGGAAGGCGACGCCTCGGTGTTGCAGAATCTGGAAAACCATTTTGATCTAGTGCTGGCAAACATCAACCGCAACATCCTGCTGGCGGACATGCCTCACTTTGTCCGAGTATTGAAGAACGGCGGGCAACTGATTCTGAGCGGATTCTACACTGAGGACGTGGCGCAGCTGGTTGAAGCGGCTCAGGCTTCAGGCATGGAAAAGGTACTGGAAAAAGAACGCAATGGCTGGGCTTGCCTGCTCCTTAGCAAACGCTAATCACACCAATCCCCTACGGCCTCTTTTCTCCGGAAAAGCTTACGGTACGATTATCGCCCAATCAAGCTTTTAGAAAGATGCCGATAAAATTCAAAAGTCATTGGGACAAAATACAGAAAACATCGGGATGTTTTTCTGGAAACAAAAAATGCCATGCTCCGCAGGTGAGCATGGCATTTTTTATATAAGCCTCAACAGAATCAGAAACTGTAATTCAAACTCATTCCGAACACTTTGTTTGTGCGGCCGTATACGTTGGTTCCGGCAAGCTTGGTGCCATAATAGTCGGCAGAAGTTTTGGTGTAATCGCTATATTTGGTCCAGAAGTAAGCCACATCCAGACTCAGCTTTTCATTGAAGTGCACGCGCGCTCCGCCTCCCAGAGAATAAGAGTCGCAATAGAAGCTGGCATCGGTCTGGAAATCATCACTCAGTCCGTAGTTTGTCTTCTGGAATCCGCCACTCAGCGTGAGATACTTCATCACATCCCATTCCACACCGGCCAGATATTCGTGTGTGCCGTGTTTCAAGGTCTTCTGACGGTCGGCAGCCATTCCGGCATGCTTGTCGTCGAAGAAATGATATTCCACAGAAGCACGCAGACAAGGCAGAATCTCATAACCCGCAGCCACAGAGAGCATGGCCGGAATGTCGCTCGGAGTGTTCACACCTTCCTTATAATCGGCCAGATATGCGTCGCTGACATTGAACAGTTCCATCTCTGTATTGACATTTTCAATGTTCAGATTGGCTTTGAACTCGTATTTCAAACCGATATTCAACTTGTTCCATTTAAAATCGGCACCCAAAATCGGAGTCACGCCCCAACCCTGCTGGTCACACTTCAAGTCGATGCTGGCCAGAGTAGCACCAGGCAATCCGAGTGCCGGAGCCATAGCCTTATAATCATCCGTAAGAGAAGCGTTCAGATATCCTTCATAACCTCCGGTAAAATAGTTCATACGACCTCCGGCATACACCGACACCCAGTCGTTGATCCGATAGCTCGCGCCCAACTGAACGCCATAGATATACTGTTTGCCGTCCATGGCAGAGTTGATGCTATACATATTCGGCTTCACCATACCACCGGTTTTCTGTGAAATCAGTCCTGTTGCCAAAGCATTGAACATGGGGAGTCCGTTATCGAAAGATGCCTTACCGCCACCACCGGTGATGGCAAAAGCCGCGGAAACCACCCATTTGTCTTTTTTATACGCTCCGTGGAATGAAGGAATAATCGGGGCAGACGCAGTACCCTTGAAATATTTGGTAGTATTCTGTCCGTCCATTGTCCACAGAGGAGAAGTGGCATGAATCTCACGGGTCTGGTAAGCACTCTGTCCGGTGAGGGAAAGGAAGAAACCGTTTTTCGGCAGGAAAGCCAGACCGGCCGGGTTACTGTACGCTCCGTCTATGTCGATTGAAGCACCGCGGGCAGCCATACGCAAAAAGGCCGCATGCTGGTTGGTGTTGGTCAAATAGTCGCCGGCATAAAGCGGACTGCATGAAATGAGAGCTAAAGCTCCGATAAATAAATTCTTTCTCATTTTTTCTGGTTTTGTCATTCAACGCGGCAAAGATAATAGTTTTTCTTGAAACTGTTTCTATTGAAACCATTTATTTCTAAAAAAGCCTTCATAAAAGCAAAAAAACGCCGGATTTAAGAAGTAAAAAACTAAAAAGTGGCTATACGGAAACAAAAAACCTGATGAATCGGATTTCTTTAATCCAATTCATCAGGTATGGTCATTGCTTCCAATTCCTTCAGACTGCCGTTAAACAGATTGCAGTCCACATTTCCCTTGATTCCCTTTAGCTTTCCGCTGTCGGTATACTGCCAGAAGTGCCAAGGGCCCTTATAGGAGAGTTTGTCCACATAATAGTGCGCTATCCAGAACGGATAGGTATTCAGCAGTGAGTCGCTCAGATATTTCAGTTTAAACTTGTATCCGGAATAAATGATCGGTTTCACTTTATAGCGTTCTTCCACCAGGGAAAGCCATTTCTTCACCTCACGCTGAAGATCTTCCTTAGAAAGGTCGCCTGCTTTTTCCACATCGAGCACCGGCGGCAAGTCGCCCGGCTCCAGATGCACCTGTTTCATGAAGAACTGGGCCTGACGGGTGGCATCTACATCGGGCGTATAGAAATGGTACACGCCACGTATAAAATCATTTTTCTTGGCCTGATAAAAATTCAGATTGAAATTTTCGTCCACAATGGAAACACCCTCTGTTCCCTTGATAAAGACAAAGCGCACCGGCGAAGACTGTATGCTGGCATTGCGCAAAAGTTCCCAGTCGATATTGCCCTGATAGCGTGAAATGTCTATACCATGCACATCATAGCCCGACGGGTATCCCTCGTCACGATACAAGGCTTTCCAGCGAAAAGAAAACGGATCGACAAAGAAATAATAGAAAAACAATATATAGGCAACAGCAACCAATATGGCTCCGAGCCATACCTTCCAGGCTGGAATTTTCAAGAAAGGAAAGAGTTTCTTTCCGCTGCTGCGCTTGCGCCGCGGTCTACGCCGCACCGTCGTCTTGCGGGGTTCGCCCGATGACGAAGGCGTTTTCCGGCCTTTGAGAGTTACTTTTCTTTCTTTTTGTGTTGTCATATATATTATATGGTTATAATTAAGGTATAAAAAGATCCCCTCATCGGATATAAGACAAGGGGATCTTGTTGTTACGTCATGTTACTGAAATTACTTAGCCTGCTCTAACTGCAAAGTCTTAGTCGGCTGATCGCATACTTCAGACGGACCGAAGTACTGGATTGGACCAGGATAAACGAAGCAAGTCTCACGAGCCCACTTGTCGCGGTTAGCAACGAATGTCTTGAATGG
>CAJMQV010000155.1 GCA_905215575.1 uncultured bacterium
ATCGAGGAGAAAATCATCGACTTTGCATGTTCCAGATCGGCCACCTTGAAGAGCGGACGACCGGAAGCAGTCACTTCGCCGGCCTCGGCATATTTGGTCAGCACCGTGCCCCGGATGGGACTGGCGATGCGGCATTTCTGCAACTGGTCGTCCAATTGCAGCACTTGCAGTTCCAGAGAGCGCTGTTCGTCGCGCACTCCTAAATTGGCGCTGGTCATGGTCGAGAGCTGGGCTTCCAGCTGACGGCGCAAAACGGCCACCTGCGCTTCGGCATCGTCCACCTGCTTCTGGGTTCCGGCACGGTCGTGCAGCAGATCCCGACTACGGGCATACTCCCGTTCGGCCTGCTCGATCTGACGGCGTGTAGCGGCCACCTGTTTGGCCACATCCATTTTCTTGTGCCCCACGGCATCCATGCTGGCCAGCAGCTGTTCGCGCTTCAGGGCCAACTGCACGGTGTCAATATATCCCACCACTCGGCCGGATTCCACACGGTCGCCCTCCTGCAAATCCAGATGAAGGATGCGGCCTCCGGATTCGGCCGAGACCAGCACTTCCGTTGCTTCGAACACTCCGGTGGCATCTGCCTCGTCAGCCGAGGAGTTACAGGCGGTCAGTCCACCGCACAACAGGGTGGCGGCCAGACTATAATATAAGATTCGTAGACTTTTCATATGGCGTTTTCTTTTGGTTTTCAGTTATTCTGTATGCGCTTCAAGGCATAGCGGGCCTGAAGCAGTTCCACTTCGTGAATGGCCTTGTTCTGACAGGCCTGTTCCTTTTCGAGCACCATGCGCAGCATCTCCAGCACGGAAAGGGTTCCGTTGGCCACACGGGCCTGTGCCGATTCCAGAATCTGTCCGCGCATGCGGATGATATCTTCATCGGCCTGGATCTCGTCGCGGATGCGCTCTATATTGCGACGTGCCTGAATGGCTTCGGCACGGGTGTTCAGCAGGAAGGTGGACTGCTGGATATCTACCTGACTCATCTGCTCGTCAATCAGGCGGCGTTCGTTCTTCAGAGTGTAGAGTTTGCCGATATTCCAACTGAGCTGCACGCCGGCAATATAATAGGGACTGAATCCGCCCTTGAGCATATTCAGACCGGGATCGCCGTAACCGCCCTGCATGAACAGACCCAGTGTGGGACGGATGCCCGCACGGGTGGTTTCCTTTTGTGCCAGCAACATATTTTTCTGACGGGCAAAGAGTTGCAGTTCCGGACGGAGAATCTCACTGCCCGACTCGGTCACAGCCGGAGTGACCAGCGCTTCGGCGCGCAGGGAGTCCATGCCTGTAAGCAACGACAACACCTCGCAATAGGCCTTTCGGGAGGTTTCCAACGAACGGACGGACTGCTCCACCGTGCGCAATTCCACCTGCACGGCATCGACATCGGCCGGACAGACCACACCGCGTTTCAGAAAGGCCTGTACCTGTTCCAGGCTTTTCTGAAGCTGTTCCAGCAAAAGCTGCATCTGCTTGTGTTGCGCGTTCTGAAGCAGGATTCCGAAATAGACCTGATCAATGCGCTGATGCAGGGCATAGAGTTCCACCTCGGCCTGTTGGCGATCGGCCGCCGTACGGGCTTTCTGCCACTCACGACGGGCGCGCACCATGCCGCCATCATAAACCAACTGTTTCAGCTCCAGAACAAGCTGATACTGGTCCTGTTCCATCCACTCGATGTTCATGCCGGGCATTTCAAACGGTAGTTTGGTGACATCTGACTGCCACGAAGCACGGGCCGACAGGTTGAGCTGGGGCAAGAAAGAGCGTTTGATGTTCTCAAGCGTAAATTGTTCGGTGCGCTCCAACAAATCGAACTGACGGATTACGGGGTAATTGGCTCGGGCGGAGTCGTAACACTGTTCCAAAGTAACCTGCGACGAAGCGGAAGCCGAAAACAACAGCAGGAACAGAAATCCGATTACGTATTTTTTCTTTTTCATGGTTTTTCCTCTTTAGAAAACGGACTTTTTCATGCTTCAATATAAAGAACTTGTCAAAAGATCCGCACTTCAGTATTTTTAATAGGTCGTCTGCTTTCCACAAAAATAGAAGATTTATCCGCTCTCTATCCTCTTGAATTTCAGAAATATTTTTATATTCAACAAGTTTAACACTTATGCATTTAGCCCCTTCCACAGCAGAATGCCCCAAAGAATATCCCTGATTTAGGGTATTGCAACCAAAGCGTGCGTTACCTATCTTTGCAAAAATCATTCATTTAGCAAAATTATTATGGAACAAGAATCTGTATGGATCGCCCTGTCGCTCACATTAGTGGCAGGTATGGCCACCGGTATAGGAAGCCTGATTGCATTTCTGGCCAAGAAAACAAATACGAAGTTTTTGTCCGCCTCGCTGGGTCTCTCGGCAGGTGTGATGATTTATGTTTCCTTTATGGAACTGATGCCGGAATCGGCCCGTGAGTTTGCCCGCATCTATTCGGAATCGACCGCACAGGCGCTGATGCTGGGCGCCTTTCTCTTAGGTATTCTTCTGATTGCGCTGATCGACCGTCTGGTGCCCGAAGACGAGAACCCGCATGAGGTGCATTCCATGGAAGAACACGGCGGGAAAAGCCGGCTCAAACGTACGGGCATCCTGATGGCACTGGCCATCGGTATTCATAACTTTCCTGAGGGACTGGCCACTTTTACTACGGCACTGACCAGCATGGATATTGCCCTGCCGATTGTCTTTGCCATTGCCATTCACAACATTCCCGAAGGCATTGCCGTGTCGGTACCGATTTATCATGCCACCGGCAGCCGGCGAAAGGCTTTCTGGTATTCGTTCCTCTCGGGACTGTCTGAACCGGTCGGTGCGTTGTTCGGCTTTCTGTTCCTGCTGCCGTTCTGGTCGGTAG
The DNA here is from genome assembly GCA_905215575.1 of uncultured bacterium. Lineage (GTDB taxonomy): Bacteria > Bacteroidota > Bacteroidia > Bacteroidales > Bacteroidaceae > Paraprevotella. The sequence continues at coordinate 2,878 of CAJMQV010000155.1, forward strand.
AACTGAACGCGTTCCTGCTGGCCTTCGTATCGGGCATTATGGTGTATATCTCGTTTGACGAGTTGCTGCCGGGAACAGAAAAGTACGGCCATCATCACATAGGCATAGGCGGTGTGGTACTGGGTATGCTCATCATGGGCATCAGTCTGATTCTGCTTTAAGACATTGCGATTTTTTGAGAAAAAGGAGTGGCCGGGCCGCTCCTTTTTTTATGCGTCTGTTGCTTTTATAAAGAAGAAAACCTAACTTTGTCACAATCACTGAAACACAAAAAGAATATGTATCGTAATTTTATTTTTGCTTCCTGCCTCGCTTTGGCAGGCATGTTGGGCAGTTGCCAGAAAGCAGCCACACCGGCAGAGACTTCAAATACCGATTCTGTCAGTCAGAAGAACGCAGTAGTGGAAACCATCATGGAGCGCCGGAGCATCCGCAAGTACAAGCCTCAGGCTATTGAAAAGGAAAAGCTGGACGAAATCATCCGTTGCGGTATTTACGCGCCCAACGGCATGGGACGCGAGTCCTGGGAGGTGCGCTTCGTAACCCGTCCGGAACTGCTGGCACGCATCGACACGCTTTATGCCGACTATATGGAAAAGACGCAGGGAAAACGCCCAACAGCAGCGGCATACGGAGCGCCGGCCGTGGCATTCATTGCCTATGACACCACTTACGATCTGTCGCAAGTGGATTGCGGCTTGCTGGGAGGAAACATGTTACTTGCCGCCAAATCCATGGGTATAGGCTCATGCTGCCTGGGAGGCATCTGCCGCTTCCTGAACGCTCCCGAGGGTGCCGAAATCATGAAGGAACTGGATTTCCCGGAAACGCACAAGTTGCTTTATGCCATCGCTTTCGGTTATCCCGATGAAACTCCGAAAGCCAAGGAAAGAACTCCGGAGAAAGTACGGATGATAGAATAAAGGGATAAACGACCAGGATCTCTAGTACTATAACCATTAAATCCCAATAAAAGTTATGATAAAAAGAAGAATGCGTGCTGGAATACTCGGTCTGCTGCTGGGATGCAGCCTGCCGGTATGGAGCGCCGTACTGCCCGCAGATTCCCTTTATCTGCTTCCGCAACCGGAATCAGTGGAAATGCGCACGGGGGTATTTCCACTGAATAAGGTCAAGAAAGTGAGCATTCAGGCTCCCGACAGTATTGCCGCCCTGATTGCGGACTATCTGCCGGAAGGCATGAAGGCTACGACCAAAAGCAGTAAAGCGCCCCGGATGGAAATTCGTCTGAAACCCGAACTGAATGGAAACCAGACGGACGAGAGTTATGTACTGGACATCACCGACCGGAAAATCAGCATCGAGGCTGCTTCCGTGGCCGGAGTATTCTATGCCTTACAGACATTAGGACAGCTGACCGACGAAGAACAAGCAACTGTTCCGGCAGTGCGCATCACGGATAAGCCTCGCTTTGCCTACCGCGGTATCATGCTGGATGTGTCGCGCCACTTCTTTGACGCGGACTTCCTGAAAAGACAGATTGATGTGCTGGCGGCGT
>CAJMQV010000156.1 GCA_905215575.1 uncultured bacterium
ACATGACAATACAGGATACTATCAGAGAGCGCATTCTGATTCTGGACGGAGCTCTGGGTACGGTGATTCAGGGTTATCATCTGACGGAGGATGATTTCCGTGGAGAGCGGTTCCGCGATCTGCCCGGACAGATGAAGGGCAATAATGACATGCTTTGCATTACCCGTCCGGATCTGATTCAGGAGATTCACGAAGCCTATCTTCAGGCCGGAGCCGACATTATCGAAACCAATACATTCAGTGCCCAGCGCATTTCCATGGCTGACTATCATCTGGAGGACTGTTGCCGCGAAATCAACCTGGAGGCCGCACGCATCGCACGCCGTGCAGCCGACCGCTTTACGGCACTCACTCCCGAAAAGCCCCGTTGGGTGGCCGGTTCGGTGGGACCTACGAACAAGACCTGTTCGATGAGTCCCGACGTGAACAATCCCGGCTATCGGGCGCTGACTTTTGACGAGCTGGTTGCGGCCTATCAGGAACAGATGGAGGCGCTGATTGAGGGAGGCGTGGACTTGCTGCTCATCGAAACGATTTTTGACACGCTGAATGCCAAGGCTGCCATCTATGCGGCCGAGGAAGCGATGGCAGCAGTGGGCCGTCAGGTTCCTCTGATGCTTTCCGTAACGATTACCGACCGCACGGGACGCACCTTGTCCGGTCAGACGCTGGAAGCTTTTCTGGCTTCGGTGCAGCATGCGCCGCTTTTCTCGATAGGTTTGAATTGCTCGTTCGGAGCGCGGGATATGAAGCCGGCCTTGCGCAGTCTGGCTGCCCGTGCACCTTATTATATATCTGTCTATCCGAATGCCGGTCTGCCCAACAGTATGGGGGGATATGACCAGACACCGGAGATGATGGAGGAGGAGATGAAGGAGTTTGTGGATGAGGGACTGGTGAACATCATCGGCGGTTGCTGCGGTACCTCGCCGGAGTTTATCGCTCGCTTTACGAATATTGTTCAGGGAGCCCGTCCGCACCAGCCGGTGCCTGCGCCCGACTGTATGTGGGTGAGCGGTCTGGAACTGTTGGAAGTGAAGCCCGAAATCAATTTCGTGAATGTGGGCGAACGCTGTAATGTGGCCGGATCGCGCAAGTTCCTGCGACTCATCAACGAAAAGAAATATGAAGAGGCTCTGGGTATCGCCCGCAAACAGGTGGAAGACGGTGCTCTGGTGCTCGACATCAATATGGACGACGGACTGCTCGATGCCCGTGAGGAGATGGTCACTTTCCTGAATCTGCTGGCTTCGGAGCCGGAAATCTCCCGCATTCCTATCATGATCGACTCTTCGAAATGGGATGTGATCGAGGCCGGACTGAAGTGTCTGCAAGGCAAGTGTATCGTCAATTCCATTTCTCTGAAAGAAGGCGAGGAGGTGTTTCTGCACCATGCGCGTCGTATCCGCCGCTTCGGTGCCGCCGTGGTGGTGATGGCTTTTGACGAGAAGGGACAGGCCGATACTTATGCCCGCAAGATAGAAGTGTGCGAGCGTGCCTATCGTCTGCTGACAGAGAAGGTGGGTTTCAATCCGCATGACATCATCTTCGATCCGAATGTGCTGGCCATTGCTACGGGAATGGAGGAGCACAACCATTATGCGGTGGACTTTATCGAGGCTACCGGATGGATCCGGCGCAATCTGCCTGGAGCACACGTGAGCGGAGGTGTGAGCAATCTGTCTTTCTCTTTCCGTGGAAACAATTACATCCGTGAGGCCATTCATGCCGTATTCCTTTATTATGCCACACAGCAGGGTATGGATATGGGTATCGTCAATCCGGCTACTTCGGTGATGTATAGCGATATTCCGGCGGATGTGCTTGAGGCAATCGAGGATCTGGTGCTTGACCGCCGTCCCGACGCATCGGAACGCATGGTGGAGATAGCCGAACGAATGAAAGCCGAGCAGACTGCGGTGACCGGACAGGAGCATCAGAAGAAGGACCTGTGGCGCGAAACAACCGTAGAGGAGCGCTTGCAGTATGCCTTGATTAAAGGTATCGGCGACTATCTGCAGGAAGATCTGGATGAGGCCTGCACCCGTTACGAACATGCGGTGGATATTATCGAAGGACCGCTGATGGCCGGTATGAACACTGTGGGCGACCTGTTCGGTGCCGGAAAGATGTTCCTGCCACAGGTGGTCAAGACGGCCCGAACGATGAAGAAGGCCGTGAGCATTCTGCAACCGCTCATTGAGGCGGAGAAGGTGGAGGGATCTTCTGCCGGAAAGGTGCTGATGGCTACTGTGAAGGGTGATGTGCACGACATCGGAAAGAATATTGTGGGCGTGGTGATGGCCTGCAACGGTTTCGAGATTGAAGATCTGGGTGTGATGACACCGGCCGAACTGATTGTGGAGCGTGCCTTGCAGGGACATCCCGACCTGATCGGTCTGAGCGGACTGATTACTCCGAGTCTGGACGAGATGGTTCATGTGGTGAGCGAACTGAAAAAGGCGGGCATCACAACACCGGTGCTGATCGGTGGAGCCACAACCAGCCGCCTGCATACGGCCTTGCGTATTGCTCCGGCTTACGACGGACCGGTAATCTGGGTGAAGGACGCTTCCCAGAACACTATGATTGCCCACAAATTCCTGAGCGCGGCTACACGGGACCAGGCCTTTGAGGAATTGAAGCAGGAGCAGGAAAACCTGCGTCAGGGTGCTGCGGAAAACAAACCTCAGCTCACTTCGCTTGAGGAAGCCAAGGCCAACCGCTTGAATCTTTTTGACTAAAGGCAAAACATAACATATAAACTCTCCCTTTTCCGGAAAAGTATGGAATATATGCTTTGGAAAAGGGAGAGTTTTTGTATATCCGGGAGATTTTTTCCTTTTTTCTATCCTAAAAATTTCTTTCAAAAGTAAAAATCCAAAATTTTGTAAAAACTTCTATTTCCTGACTTATAAAGATGAAAATCCTATTATCGGTAAATTAAAAACCGGTCAATGCGTCGGAATACTTTCATTTTGTTTCCTGACAGTGGTATCTGCTTCAGTAAACCCTACAGAAAAAGTAGCAAAAAAACACCTTTTTCTTTTTGATTATTGCAATTTTTCTTTAAGTTTGCGTTAAAGAAATTTTAGTTAACTAATAAAACCATCATGAAAAATGAGTGAGAAAAGAGTTTATACATTCGGAAATGGAAAAGCAGAAGGTAGAGCTGATATGAGAAACCTTCTCGGTGGTAAAGGTGCCAATCTGGCAGAAATGAATCTGATCGGTGTTCCGGTCCCTCCGGGTTTCACCATTACGACCGATGTGTGCAACGAATATTATGCAGTAGGTAAGGAAAAGGTGGTCGAACTGTTGAAGTCCGATGTGATTGCCTCTGTAAAACATATAGAGAATCTGATGAACTGTACTTTCGGTGATCCGAAGAATCCGCTTTTGGTTTCGGTTCGTTCCGGTGCCCGTGCCTCTATGCCGGGTATGATGGTTACCATCCTGAATCTGGGTCTGAACGATGAGGTGGTGGAAGGTCTGGCTGCCAAGAGCGGTAATCCGAAGTTCGCGTATGATTCTTACCGCCGCTTCGTGCAGATGTATGGCGATGTGGTGCTGGGTATGAAACCAGCCAACAAGGATGATATCGATCCGTTTGAGGCTATCATCGAAGAGGTGAAGAAGAAACGCGGAGTGTTGTTGGATAAGGATCTGAATCTGGAAGAACTGAAAGAACTGGTTGTCCGCTTCAAGGCCGCTATCAAGGCTCAGACCGGTGAGGATTTCCCGACTGATCCGATGGAGCAGTTGTGGGGCGCTATCTGTGCCGTATTCGATTCTTGGATGAACGAGCGTGCGATCCTGTATCGTAAGATGGAAGGAATCCCGGCAGAGTGGGGTACAGCCGTGAATGTGCAGGCTATGGTCTTCGGTAACTTGGGTGATACTTCTGCTACCGGCGTTTGCTTCAGCCGTGATGCCGCAACCGGTGAGAATCTGTTTAATGGCGAATGGTTGGTCAATGCTCAGGGCGAAGATGTGGTGGCCGGTATTCGTACACCGCAGCAGATTACCAAGATTGGTTCCCAGCGTTGGGCCGCACTTCAGGGTATTTCTGAAGAGGAGCGCGTGGCTAAGTATCCTTCTATGGAAGAGTCTATGCCGGCTATTTATAAGGAACTGGATGAGTTGCAGAATAAACTGGAGCAGCATTATCGTGATATGCAGGATATGGAGTTCACCGTGCAGGACGGTAAATTGTGGTTCCTCCAGACCCGTAACGGAAAGCGTACCGGTACTGCGATGGTGAAGATTGCCATGGATCTGGTGCGTGAGGGCATGATTGATGAGAAGACAGCTCTGTTGCGTTGCGAACCGAACAAGCTCGATGAATTGTTGCATCCTATTTTCGATAAGGAAGCTCTGAAGAAAGCCAAGGT
>CAJMQV010000157.1 GCA_905215575.1 uncultured bacterium
TCTGATGTCCATGCAGGGCTCTGTGGAGAAAACGGAATTGACTTATATCATACGCGACCATGACCGCAAGCGTTTCGAAGAGCGCAAGCTGTATATTCAGAAACTTGTGGAGCAGTTTAATAAGAAATATGGTGAGGGCACGGTAAGCGCTGAGGTTTCTGACCAATATTATAATATGCGCGAGGTGGTAGAGCCGAGCATGCACATTATTGATGTAGCTCAGCAGGCCATGCAGGACTGTGGCATTCCTTGTGAGGTAAAGGCCATCCGTGGTGGTACCGACGGAGCGCAGCTGTCGTTCAAGGGACTCCCTTGTCCGAACATCTTTGCCGGAGGACTGAATTTCCACGGTCGCCACGAGTTCATTCCGGTGGCCAGTCTGACCAAAGCCATGAATACCATTGTGCGCATCTGTGAATTGGTGCCTACTTTAGATATCAAAAAATAATCATACACCTTTAAAATCTGATCGGGAAAGCTCGTTCTTTCCCGATTTTTATTCTTATGAACCATCTTCCTGATCTGATTAAAGATTTGGCGCTTATTCTTGCGGTAGCAGGAATTGTAGCCCTGATTTTCAAACGACTGAAGCAACCTTTGGTGTTAGGATACATTGTGGCCGGATTTTTGGCCGGTCCTCATCTGGTATGGATTCCCACAATACGCGATATCAACGATGTGCAGGTGTGGGCCGATATCGGTGTGATTGTACTGCTTTTCTCCTTAGGGTTGGAATTCAGTTTCAAGAAAATCGTGCGGATGGGAGGCGCACCGATTATAGCCGTAAGTGTCATTATCTTTTCGATGATGCTTTTGGGGTCTTCGGTAGGTTCTCTGTTCGGATGGGGGAGGATGGATTGTATTTACTTGGGCGGTATGCTGGCTATGTCGTCTACGACCATTATCTATAAGGCCTTTCAGGATTTGAACCTGTTGTCGCAAAGGTTTACCGGTATGGTACTCAGTGTGCTGATTCTTGAAGATGTGCTGGCCATTGTGTTGATGGTAGTGCTGTCCACTTTGGCGTTGAAGAACAGTATTGTGGGCGAAGATATGCTGGGCAGTATGTTCAAACTGGTGTTTTTCCTGATTGTGTGGTTCGTCATCGGTTTGTATCTCATTCCTACCTTCCTGCGTAAGAACCGCAAGTGGATTAACGATGAGATTCTGCTTATTGTGTCGTTGGCGTTCTGTTTCGGTATGGCTGTATTGGCTGTAAAGAGCGGTTACAGTGCCGCTTTCGGAGCCTTTGTTGTAGGTTCCATTCTGGCCGAGACAGTTGAAGCGGAGCATATCGGCAAGTTGGTTTCACCCATTAAGGACTTGTTCGGAGCCATTTTCTTCGTATCAGTCGGAATGTTGGTTGAGCCTCAGGTACTGGTGGATTATGCCTGGCCGATTGCTGCCATTGTCTGTACCATTATTTTAGGACAGACCATATTCGGTACCATCGGTTACCTGGTTTCCGGGCAGACTTTTCGTGATGCTCTGCGTTGCGGTTTGAGTATGACTCAGATCGGAGAGTTCGCCTTTATCATAGCGTCTTTAGGACTTTCTTTAGGAGTGATCAGCAAGTTTCTGTATCCGGTTGTGGTGGCTGTTTCTGTCATTACCACCTTTACGACACCCTATATGATCCGTCTGGCCGATCCTCTTTACCGCGTAGTCATCAAGTTTATTCCTCTTTCCTGGCAGGAGTTTTTCACGCAGAATGTATCTTCCAGTGTGTCGCGTGTGAACCATGATAGCAATTGGAAACGTCTGCTTTCCGCTATTTTGAAACTGGTGTTGGTTTATGCCGTGTTGAGTACAGCAGTCATAGCCTTTTCGTTCGGTATTTTGTTGCCGTTGTTCCGGGCTCATTTGGGACATTGGTGGGGAAATGCTTTGTGTGGTGTGCTTACCCTGTTGTGCGTGTCTCCGTTCCTGCGGGCCATTATGGCTAAGAAAAATCATTCCGTGGAATTTACTACATTGTGGAATGAAAGCAAGTATAACCGGGTGCCGCTGGCCTTTCTGATTCTGCTTCGTGTACTGTTGGCCGTATCGTTTGTGTTCTACATAGCGCGTTATCTGATACCTTTTGCCGATATCTGGCTCTTGGGCGCGGCTTTTGTGGTTGTGGTCATCATGATTTTCTCACGCCGTCTTAAGTTGCAGTCTATCAAGATGGAGCAGTCTTTCAAGCACAATCTGCGCAGCCGTGAAGAGTTCCAGCGTCAGCATTCTGACAAGATGCCCCGCTATGCCCGTCATCTCTTGTCGCAGAATCTGCATCTGTCTGTGTGTCAGTTGCCCGAGCATTCCTTGTGGGGCGGAAAAAAACTCTCGGAATTGAATCTGGCCCATAAGTACGGCATTCATGTGGCGGCCATTATCCGTGGCGAACGTCATATCAATGTGCCCAACGGAGATGATGTGCTGTTTCCGGGCGACCGGTTGCAGGTGATCGGTTCCGACGCCCAGCTGATGCGTTTCAATAAGATTCTTGCAGAACAGGTGTATGTATTGCCGGAGTATGACAGCGCTTGCGATATGGTGATGCGCAAGCTTTATATCGACGCCGGTTCGCCGTTTTTAGGTAAGAGCATAAAAAACAGTGATATCAGAGACCGATATCACTGTATGGTAGTAGGATGGGAAACTTCCGAGGGAGTATTGGAGCGTCCGGATCCCGACCGAACCTTCGAAGAAGGCGATCTGCTGTGGATTGTCGGGGAGCAGGAATCGCTCAAGCAACTGCTCTGACGGATGATTCCCTGATATGAAGGTCAGGCGTCTTCTTCGTCGTCCTGGTCTTCATCATCATCCCAGAGATCTTCAAAATCACCAAAGAATTCGGGGGTGGTAAATTCCTCCAGGCTTCGGCGGTCTTTCTTGGTGGGGCGTCCGGTTCCGCGGGCACGGTCCACAAATCCGCTTATTTTACTCATTTCCAGTATTTCATACTGTTCCGGAGGAGTTACGTTCTCCAATATTTCGGGCACCAGCTTGGCACCAACTCTTTTTTCAATGGCCTGCTTGACCCGGAAAGAGAACGTGACGGGGCTTTTGCGTACCTCGATCACATCGCCTTCCTTGATCATGCGCGAAGGTTTTATCTGGCTTCCCTTAATGGACACCTGTCCCTTCTTGCAGGCAGCGGCAGCCATGGAGCGGGTTTTGAATATTCGTGCGGCCCACAGCCATTTGTCTATTCTCGCTTCCATGCCGGCAACTATTTTTTGTTGAATTGGTTCATGGTGATATTGATTCCGGCCAGACAGAAACTCTTGATCATTTCTCCGGCCAGTTCAATACGTTCTTTCAGTTTTTCCTGTTCTTCGGGGCTGAATTTTCCCAGAACGAAGTCTACCTGACCTCCTTTAGGGAAATCATTGCCAATGCCGAAGCGCAAGCGCGGATAAGCCTGAGTGCCCAAGGTAGCGGCGATGTGCTTCAGACCGTTATGGCCGGCATCGCTTCCCGACGGTTTCATGCGCAGGGCTCCCAGTGGCAGAGCCAGATCATCAACGATAATCAGTGTTCTTTCTACCGGAATGTTCTCCTTGTTCATCCAGTAACGTACGGCGTTTCCGCTCAGGTTCATATAAGTAGAAGGCTTGAGCAGGATGAGTTGCTGTCCTTTGACCGACATGGAGCCTACGAATCCGTAACGCTTATCCTCAAAAATGACATTGGACGCCTTAGCTAAGGCGTCCAATACACTGAATCCTATGTTGTGGCGCGTTCCATCGTACTCACTTCCGATGTTACCGAGCCCTACAATCAAGTATTTCATTCAGGGAATGTTTCAGGATTACTTCTTCTGAGCGGCAGCAGCAGCCATAGCGCTACGAGTCATCTTAACCTGGCATACTACAACCTCTGAGCTGTTCATCAACTCCATACCCTCGAAGTTCAACTCACCAACCTTGATAGTCTTACCCAGACCCAGGTGAGCAACATTTACTGTCAGTTTTTCAGGAATAATGTTGTATAAAGCTTTTACTTTTAGCTTACGCATCTGCAATACCAGCTTACCACCGGCTTTTACACCTTCTGCTAAACCTTCCATCTGTACAGGAACTTCCATTACGATGGGTTTAGACTCGTCAATCTGATAGAAGTCAACGTGCAGGATTGTATCTTTTACCGGATGAAATTGGATATCTTTCATGATAGCGTTGATTTTCTTGCCGTCGATAATCAGGTCAACTACGTAGATGTGCGGAGTATAAACCAGGTTACGCAGACCATCAGCAGATACAGTGAAATGAATGTTTTCACTTCCTCCGTAGAGTACGCAAGGTACACCGTTGTCTTTACGAATAGCTTTCAAAGCTCTTGCT
>CAJMQV010000158.1 GCA_905215575.1 uncultured bacterium
CTGAAGCAGATACACAGCATTTATTAAAGCGACCACCATATCTACTTTGCCAGCGGATTTTTTCTTGTTTACGTATTTATTGAGGTTCGTATCCTCTGTACAGCGTGCATTTTGAAAATTGATTTCTAAAAGTCTGTTAGCCTTATAGGCAAACTTTTTTTCAAGGATCTGCTCCTTCAAAAATTTTGTCGGAGCATGAAGAACTGAACTATGCTGCTTGATCTCCACGCATACAATACCAGCAGCTTCTAACTTCTGGACGGTGGAAATTGCATTCCAGCGATCATATCCGACCTGTTGGATCTCTACCCCATACTTCTCTTCCATACTCATAACGTATTCTTCTACGGTCCCATAATCAATCACCTCATCTCCGCAGGCTATACAATCACCTGCGCCTATCATCTTTTTATAATCCACCTTTTCCTTGGCAGACTTAAAATCTACCTTTCCGGCTGGCACGAAGCCCACTACTTTTGCATAAATCGTACCCGATTCCTCTGTTACCATTGCCGCCGCTGTATTATCATCACTGAGCGACAGATCCAGCCCCAGCCACACCCTCCGCCCTCTCCACCATGAATCATCTTCCGACGACCGGCACTGTTTCAGCCTCTGCACATCAATATATCCTTCTACTCCCAGGCCTTTGTACAGAATGTTGCAATGCTTGCATAGAAAATTCTCCCTCTTGTTTTCGTAGAGAATCGCAAGGCTGCGCTTTTTTTTTAGGTCATCAAAAATATAATCATGGACAACTGCCACCGGGTTACTCTGAAATATTACCCGTTCATCTTTCATCCAGATATCTCCCTGCTGAAGCTCATTATCCGGTTCGTATAAAAGCGCAAAGGTTCGACGGTCCTCTGTCAGTCCCTCTAACGTTTTCTTTGCAATGTCAATCTCGCTTATCATCACATTATTGTCATTAGGATACTGGGTAGAAATAATAATCCCGAGTTTATTAAATAACGTGATCTGTGACGACCGCATCGCCTCCACCGGATAATCATCCAACGCTCCAGCCTCATCGGCCAGAAAGGCATTTGCCAACTTTCCATCCATCCTGTCCTGGCTGTACGCCAGGGGCGTATATTCGCTATCATTCAGGAGACATATGATCTGTGATCTCAATATCTTAAACGCCGGATCCAGGTCATCATACAGGGCCGGGGATACCTTGATGATCTTACGGATCGCATTGCGCAGCTCTGAAGACAATGACAGATCCGGGGCAACAGAAAAGAACCGGGAAAAATCCGGTTCTGTAAGCATCAGCAATATGAAAATAACGGCCGAGTTGAAAGTTTTAAAATTTTTTCGTGCTATTTCAAGGACCGCAGTAGTGTAATACCGAATATCCTTTTCGGGATCCCGGCATTTTGTACACATAACGGCAATGAGAAAAAACCATGCATAATCCTCCAGGCCATCATAGATCGTACAGTTGAGATCTGGATGGATCATGATCTTTAGAAGACGGCAGATCTTACCATATGCATTTTCATCAACCAAAGCTTCCGGATCCTCGCCATCAGCGATCCGGATCCAGTCTCTGGCCTGCATCTTCACATACCTTGGTACCTTTCCATCTGCATCGTTGATACACCATTTTGCATACTGGTAAGCCTTTCCGCTCTTAACATCCACCTTCCAACGCCTCCCTCAGTGCATTTCTCTTCTTTTCCGGTTTTTTGGGGATTGTCCGGAGCGAGGATGCAATCGTCATGATATTTTCTTTTTCTATATCCATAAGCATCTTCCGTTTCGCCTGTCCCTGCCGATCCAGGGAAATCAGATTTTTCTGCATGCCTGTTTGCAGTTTATAATATGATGATATTTCATTGCTTTCCAAAAATTTGGACCGGTCCATTTCCAGCTCTGCCATCTGCTGATACATCAACTCACGTTTCTGCTCAAACTCCAGACACTCTGCCTGCAAAATACAATACCGGTTGATTACAGCCCCATACAGATCATCATCCTTACCAATGGATTTCAGCAACCGCTTTAACCTCGTAAATTCTTTATGTGCTATCTCACTGGCCCGGACTTCCGGAGTTTCCTTCATGACCTTTCCGGTAAGCAGCTCCTCTTCAGCCCTTTTTCTTTCAGCGATCTCCGTTTTCGTCCTGTGCGATTTTCCTTCCATCTGGATAATATCTGCCGTCTTCGGCGGTGTTGGCATTCTCCTCACCTCCTTCTTTTATCATTGAAAAGCTGATGTGGGAAAAAATTATGGGAAAAGGTTGGGCGTCGGTCTTGACGAATTGTCTGAATTTTTCACATTTCCCCCGGGGGGATACCATCACCTTTCTCATTCTCCCTGGCCATCTCATGAAGACGCCAGTTCTCTATTTTTCCAGATTCAGCCATCTCATGATGGGTCCTGCACAGGCTGATCAAGTTTTCATTGTTCAGACGATTCTCCCATGCTGTTTCCACAGTTTCAATATGATGGCCCTCGACTCCCTCATAATTCAGCCTTCTTTCTGTGCCTGGATAATTACGGAGACAGCATTGGCACAGATACCGATCCCTCTCCCGGATCTCAATGCTCTTTCTTGTCCAAGCCGCTGTTGAACGGAATCCACTGTTCTCCGTTCGTATTTTGATTTTCTTAGGCCTTTTCCCGCAGTCATACTTGCTGTCATGATACCGGCCGCAATATTTACATGATTTAAGCATCCGTCTCCTCCCCTTCATCTATCCATAAAGTAATCAGCAAATGAAATAATAAAAGACCCTCCATAAGCATTTCTCACAATCGTCACTACCATCTGCCTAATAGTCAAGGCGAAACGTGAAAAACTTCTGAAAGGTCTAAATGAAAAAAATGTGGTTAGGGGCTCCGGCCCAAAGCTTGTGGAACTATCCAGTATTCTGCGCCGGACGATCTAGAAAATCGAAAACTAAGACGACTGTTGGGTATCCATAACCAGCCAACTGGCCGATGTCCTTGGTATTACACTGGATGAATTATAAAGAGAGGAGGTGGCTCGATAGTGGCCGCCTCCTCTTTCTTTATTCTCAACAATATCTTATATTTTCCACCTTAAATATGTCGATCCATACCATGCAATAAAGCTAGCAATCATTATGGCAAACATGGCCAGGTTAAACATTAACATATAGGGATATCTTTTCCAAACCCGTTTTATCCATTTGGAAAAAACACTCCTTCCCGTTACTCCATCTGCGGTAGATGCAGTTATGTCTCTCCGTAACAGTTTTGCTAATACATATAGAAACATGAAAATTAAATTAAAAATAATTATACCTATTAAGGAAATCGAAAAGGATAATTTAAACCTCCCAATATTACCCATATTAGCAAAGATAGAACCAAAAGCGTCCATCCCTCCAAAAAATACTAAAACTATCGCAGAAAAAATACCTAAAACAGAAATAATCTGTGTATAGGAATCATCAACTTTAAGCTTTAATTCCTCCGTACCTTTCTTAAATTCTGTGATTTCCACTTTCATTTTCTCAGATTGCTCTTGACGTATACCATCTACAGCTGAATGGATTTCCCGAGATGCCATATTTAGAGCCGAATTCATCGTATTCACTTGCATATCACTAAAACTTTTAGAGTTGTATTTATTTCGATTCAATTCCAACGATATATGGTCGATTTGGCTGCTCTTTAAGACGCACTACAGCACCCATCATAGGATTATTTTGATTTAAGAATTTATCATTCATAAACCAGGTCCCCTCTGTTATCTCTGGATATAGGAATTGCCCTTTCTGATCGGCTTTTGCCTTAACAATATCAAGAATATCCGTTACATTAGACCCCAACATAAAGAGTGTATTTCGCTCAGTTAAAAGCTGTAAATCTTCTTTCTCATTAGAACGACTACGAGACAAATAGTCCCCTTCTAGTATGGCTGCGGGCATACTAGCACGAATATTATTATCTTGATCATGTAACAAGATTACCGTTGATTCATTCGCAGCTAAATCTATTTGATTATAGCCCCGTTGAGCCTCTGCATCTAACTTATCCTTTGACAACTTACCATTAGCAACCATTTTATCTAACTTATCTTGGTATTTGGCCTTAGCCTTAACAATATCACTAGATTTATAATTACTAAGATTACCTGCCCGATAGTTCTCATACGCATTAGCCGGAATACTCGCGTCAGCACCTGGCATAGGCGGTTGACCGGCTGGAACTTCAATCTGTACAGCACTTACATTCATGGTGAAAGTAGCTGCTAATGCCATCATAATTACACTTTTACGTAACATAAACCCTCTCTTTTTCTCTCACATTACAACATAAATAAGCA
>CAJMQV010000159.1 GCA_905215575.1 uncultured bacterium
AACCGAGTATTTTAGCAACTTTGTTCTTTTCATACATCGGATGCCGTTTGGCGGCGAGCCTTCCATGTTTACGTAATTCGTTGAATATCATCATTCAGTAGATATACTAGAGAAATATTTATTTGTTTTCTTCCGGTACAGTCATAATGACTTGAATTTCGTTGTTCTGTTTCAGCAACTTGGCAAGGAAGTCTTGTACTTCTTTAGCAGTGATGCTGTTGACCAACTTTTCATAGTCTTTTGTATTATCGATACCGGTGTAGAAGTATTCGTCCATGTTATTGAGCCAGTAGCCATTTTCTTTTTGGGCGTCTTTATACTTCTTCAGCATATATTCTCTGATCTTCTGCATGTGTTCGGCAGACGGACCTTCTTTGGCCATTTTGTGGAGTTGTTCCACAACGATAGCAGAAAGGTGGTCTTTCTTGGCAGGATCAGTCTGGAATACGATTTGAAGAACCAATTCTTCTTTCGGATATTTACCCAGGCTACCGTTACAGCTTACACCGTATGTACCACCTTCTTTTTCACGGATTTCTGCTGTGTAAACCAAATCCAGAGCCTGATCTAAGAAGCTAAGCAGGACATTGTTGCGCAAGTCGTATTTGCAACTACCGCTATAAAGGAACATGATGGTAGCCATCGGAGTTTCCTGTGCTTTTGCGAATACATTCTTGATCTGTCCTTTGCGGATATCCATGTGGTTGTCCTTGAAAGTCTCTTTACGGTTGATAGATGGCAGGCTACCCAGATATTTGGCGATCAACGGTTTCATCGTTGCCAAGTCTACATTTCCCACCAGGTAGAAAGTAAAGTCGCTTGCGTCTTTGTAGCGGTCTTTGTACATTTCGAGAATACGGTCGTAGTTGATCTGGTCTACCATATATTCTTTCATTCGGATAGCACGCGGATGATGACCATATAATACACTTGTAATAGTGTCACTGAAAGCAGTCATCGGGTTGGCATCCGCATTTTGAAGTTCGGCTTTCAAACGATTCTTGTAAGATTCGAATGCTTCATTGTCCTTGCGTGGAGAAGTGAAAGTCAGATAAGTGAGTTGCATCATTGTCTCAAAATCTTTCGGTGCACAGCTACCGGAAACCGTTTCTGTTGTATTACCGATACCGGCAGCCACGTTTGCACGTTTACCGGCAAGAGCTTTACCCAAGTCAACCTTGCTGAAATTACCGATACCACCCACCAGGGCTACTCCGTTTAATTGAGCAATATTGATGATCTCTTCGTTCGGGAATATGCTCGTACCACCGAAACTTACCCCTTTCATAACAATTTGGTCAGCTTTGAAATCAGTAGGCTTCACATATACAGTTACACCGTTGGAAAGCACTAACTTAGTCGTACCATAAATGTCTCCGGCTTTTTCAGAAACAATTTTGCCACCTTTCAGTTCTTCCGAGATCAGCGGTTCGTTAGAGACTTTGTCCTCATAAGGCTTCAAGTCAAATGACTTCATTTGTTTCAGCAGAGCGGCAATCTCTTCTTTAGTAGGATATTTCACTCCTTCTTTTTCCGGACCGGCCAGCAGAACTACCTGGTTATTATCAGTAATCAGTTGTTGCATGATCTGGTTAACAGCTTCTACCGGAATATTCGGAGCCAGTTTGTTCAGGAGCGTATATTCAACTTCGATTCCCGGAATCGGTTCTTTATCAAGGAAGTTGTTAACGTATTCGTTGACATAAGAGCCGCTTTTGGTTTTTTCGCGTTCGTTGTAAGCAGATTCTACGGCTTGCAGATAGTTGGCGCGTGCGCGGTCATATTCTGTTGGCGTAAATCCGAAGCGGCGTGCGCGTTCTGCTTCTTCCAGGATAGTCTTCGTAGCTAAATCGATTCCGTCGATTTTGCTGCTTGCGCTGATACTGAATGCTTCTTTAGTTTTGGCAAGGAAATATTCTCCATATTCTGCACCGGCACTTGTGAAAGGAGGATTAGCAGTCTGGCGAAGTTCGTTCAAACGGTTGTTCAGCATATTCATAGCCATGCTGACCATATAGCTCGTTGCGTAATAAGCGATGGTATTTTTCAAAGAATCCGGAGTCGCATCTTGTTTGAAGAAGATGTTGACAGAAGGATTCTTCACTTCTTTGTCGGTGCCGATATAGATAAGCGGTTCCTGATTGTCTGCTACCGGATAGTAGATACGTTCGGCCGGATTTACCGGAGCTTTTACGTCTGCGAATACTTTTTTAAGTTTGGCTTCAATTTCATCTACGTTGATGTCACCTACAATAACGATACCTTGCAGGTCCGGACGATACCATTTGGCGTAATAATCGCGGATATCCTGATACGGGAAGTTGTTGATAACGTCAATGCTTCCGATAGGCATACAGTCTGAATATTTAGAATCCGGATACATCGTAGACTGTGCATTGGTCATGATACGGAGCATGCCGCTGTTACGACTTCTCCATTCTTCGCGGATTACGCCACGTTCTTTGTCTATTTCCTTGTCAGCAAGGTCGATGGCACTCGACCAGTCGTGAAGGATAAGCAAGCATGAATCTACTACATTAATGTTTTCAGTCGGCACGTTGCTGATATTATATACCGTCTGATCGACGCTGGTATATGCATTCAGGTTTGTACCGAATTTGATACCTTTCGTTTCGCACCAAGGTATAATGCCAAGACCTGTCTCATCACCCGGGAAGTTTTTGGTTCCATTGAAAGCCATGTGCTCCAGGAAGTGAGCCAAACCACGTTGTTGCGGTTCTTCAAGGATGGAACCTACTTTCTGTGCGATGTAGAATTCTACTCGTTTTTCAGGAAGTGCATTGTGTCGAATGTAATAGGTAAGCCCGTTGTCCAGTTTACCGATGCGGACATTTTTGTCCACAGGCAGTTCTTGCATGGGTTGTGCAAGTACGAGCTGGAAATTGCAGCATATAAAAAGGACTGCAATAAATAATCCACGTAATAAATGTTTCATGTTCTATTTAGTTTAAATAAATATTTCTGTGTTATTTGTCGTTGTGCTTGGTTGTAAATCACAAATAGACAGGGAAAAGAGTTATTTTATAGCTTCCCGTATCCTGACTAACTTCGTTAACAGCCCTTCCAGAAGGTCTAACTTTAGCATATTGGCACCGTCACTTTTAGCTACCGCAGGATTCTCATGTGTCTCAATGAATATCCCGTCAGCACCCACGGCGATACCTGCTTTAGCTACAGTCTCTATCAGTTGCGGCATTCCACCGGTTACTCCACTGGTCTGGTTGGGCTGCTGCAGGGAATGGGTGACATCCAGAATAACCGGATAACCGAATGATTGCATTTCAGGGATGCCGCGATAGTCTACAACAAGGTCCTGATAACCGAAAGTTGTTCCGCGTTCGGTAAGCATCACATTTTTATTTCCTGCTTCCACCACTTTATCGGCAGCAAACTGCATTGCCAGCGGAGAAAGGAACTGCCCTTTTTTGATGTTAATTGTTTTTCCGGTTTTCGCTGCTGCAACCAACAAATCGGTCTGGCGGCAAAGGAAAGCCGGGATTTGAAGTACATCTACATATTCGGCTGCCATAGCTGCTTCATCTGCACTGTGAATATCTGTCACAGTCGGAACTCCGAAAGTCTCATGTACCTTTCTTAATACTTTGAGTGCTTTTTCGTCACCGATACCTGTAAACGAATCCAGGCGTGAGCGGTTAGCCTTGCGGTAAGAGCCTTTGAATATGTATGGAATTTGCAGAGCTTCGGTGATTTTTACTACTCGTTCGGCAATGCGCATTGCCATCTCTTCACCTTCTATAACGCATGGACCTGCCAACAGAAAGAAGTTACCGGCAGGATTGTTTTTAAGTTCTATCATTTTTCTTAATCTAATTATAAGTTTATGTTTCAGGCACGGATTACGCGAACTATACGGCTTTTGCAGATGTAGATTTACTAAAAAACGTGTAATCCGCGTAATCCGTGCCTGAATTTATCAATTTGGAATAATAAGTGTTGTTTTTTCCGAAAGCACCCCTACTTCCAGCGGGAAATGTCTGGGCAACAACCGCCCGTCCAAATCCACAGCGGCGTTTTGTGCCCGGAGTACTTTTACTTTCTTCGTCCGGTAGCTTTTCACTACCTTATGATTCAGGATTCTTCCCTGAATCAGCATCCATAGGCCGGAGATGATTTGCAGGAATTCCGGGCGGTAGATAACGGAGACATCCAGCCATCCGTTATAAGGAACGGCGCTAGGCGTCTGTCCCCATCCCCAGGCACTGCCTATGCATACGGTCATGATGCGT
>CAJMQV010000160.1 GCA_905215575.1 uncultured bacterium
GGTATCCTTCACATCGCGGTAACAGCCCGGCTGGTTCAACTCGTGTGAGCTCAGTCCGGTACCCGCTGCCGGCGAATACGGCTGAATGGTATAACCTTTGTAAAGCAGGTTCTTGCCATACAGCTGCTTCAACAGCCACCACAAGGTTTCAATATATTTATTGTCGTAAGTAATGTACGGATGCTCCATATCTACCCAGTAACCCATCTTGTGACTCAGATCGGTCCATTCCTGAGTAAACATCATCACATTGGTACGGCACTTACGGTTGTAGTCCTCGATAGAAATAGTCTTACCGATATCTTCCTTGGTAATACCCAGTTCTTTCTCTACGCCCAGCTCTACAGGCAGTCCGTGTGTATCCCATCCGGCCTTACGCTTCACCTGAAAGCCCGTCATGGTCTTGAAGCGGCAGAAAGTATCCTTTATAGAACGGGCCAAAACGTGATGGATTCCCGGATGACCATTCGCTGAAGGAGGTCCTTCAAAGAAAATAAAGGAAGGACAGCCCTCACGCTCTGTCATACTTTTATGAAACACATCATCTACATCCCACTGACGAAGCACTTCTTTGTTCACCTCCGAGAGGTTCAAATTTGTGCGTTCTGTGAATTTCTTTGCCATATATCTGAAATTTTTAAACTTTCTGAATCGATTTTCTCAAATTGCCGCAAAAATAGTAATTTTATTGAGAATCTGAAAACAAAATCATAGGGATTTGACGAAAGCGGATTCAAATCAAAAAAATCGGAGCTTGCCGGGCTACATTCCGTACGGCAAACTCCGATTTTCTGATTTCCTATATTACATGCCTTTCCGGCTATGCGTCAAAAACCAACGATGTACTTTTATAAAGTAGAATACCGTGAGCAAAAACACTACCGCCAAACCGACACAATAGACGATCTGAGCATTCAGAGGCAATAAAACAGAACTGCACAACACTCCCAGACACAGGCCGCTTTCCCAGCCCAGCATAAAGGAACTCTGCGCAGTACCCCGTTCGCAGTGTTCTGCCACACGCATAAAATAAATCAAATAGCGACTCGTAAGCAATCCGCCACCGACACCGGCAAAAAGACCGGTAAAAGGAACTACATCCGGTTCCGGAACAATCACATTGATAACATAGACAACAATGAGCGACAGAAAACCGAGAAGCATCAGCATCCGGCTATCCCTTTTCCGGAAAAAGAAATAATGAACGGACTGCGACAAGAGAAAACCCAGAAACAGCCATCCATAAAAATACACGGTGTAATTCCGTGGCAACAGCAACCCTAACAGGAAACTGACCGGCACAAGCGTAAAGAAAAGTATTTTTCCACGGCTCAACCAAAAGCGGTCCAACGAAAAACGCTTGGGCTCTAACGGTGTACGGAACGGCACATGCAACTGAAGGATAAGCAGCCATGACAGCAACAGCAGTGATGCCGGCAGCCAGATTACATTCTCCCAATCAAAAAAGAAATTCAGCAGCAATGCGGCCATCGGTCCCAATGCCAATGCCAAACGCGTAAACCAGTAATACCAGTAAGCTGCCTCCGTACGCTTTTTCGTATAGGTCAGATCGATCAGCAACGTAGATCCCAAAGCTATTTGAAACAGACCGTAGGCCGATCCCTGCACGAAACGCGCCGCAATATACATCCACTCCGGTAACCGGTAGAGAGTCGCGACCGTGAAAAGCAGCATAAAGAACTGCGCCCACAGCACCACAGACTTGCGTTTATAACGGTCAAGCCAGTAATTGGCAAATGGTCCGAACAGGAATATTCCTGCACCGAAAACCGAAACAACCGCTCCGGCAACGGAAAGATTCTCCTGAAAATAGCGTCCGATAACCCAAGGCTCGGTAAGCAACAAGCCATACATGGCGATACCTGTCAACAAATTGACCACCAGTAGGGTTACAAAAGAGGATTTCCACAAAGAAGGATTATTCTGTAAGTCCGCCACAATTAATATTGTTCGTTAATATTCGGGAAATCACGGTCTTTCACATCCGTGACATACTGACCGATCGCATCGGTCATCACTGTATGCAGATCTGCATAACGGCGCAGGAACTTGGGTGAGAATCCCTTGTTCATACCTAACATATCGTTGACAACCAGCACCTGACCGTCCACTTCACCTCCGGCACCGATACCGATTACCGGTATAGTCAGTTCAGAAGCTACACGTGCAGCCAACGCTGCCGGAATCTTTTCCAACACCAATGCAAAACAGCCTGCTTCTTCCAACAAGTGCGCATCTTCAATAAGCTTCTGCGCTTCTGCCTCTTCCTTGGCACGCACGGCATAAGTTCCGAACTTGTTGATGCTCTGCGGAGTCAGTCCCAGATGACCCATAATAGGAATACCGGCAGCCAGAATAGCCTTCACGGTGTCGATAATCTCTGCTCCACCCTCCAGTTTCAGCGCGTCGCATCCGCTTTCCTTCATAATGCGTACGGCGTTGGTAACACCTTCTGTAGGATTCACCTGATAAGTACCGAAAGGCATGTCGCAAACCACCAGAGCTCTCTTGGCTCCACGCATCACCGATGTGGCATGATAGATCATCTGATCCAGTGTAATCGGAAGAGTGGTTGTGTTTCCCGCCATGACATTGGAAGCAGAGTCGCCGACAAGAATCACATCTACACCGGCTCCGTCGACAATCTGCGCCATGGTATAATCATAAGCAGTAAGCATGGCAATCTTTTTACCCTGACCTTTCATTTCGATCAATCTGTGTGTTGTCACTTTTCGGACATCTTCTACTAAATACCCAGCCATTTCTTTTTTAAGTTTAAGTTTTTTAATTTCGCTGCAAAAGTACTCATTTTTTCTTTTTCTGAAGTCACCCGCCTCATTTTTTTATTTACATCCGACAGTCTGAAGGCCGGAAATCCCCCTCTGTTTTTACTTTTTTCATTACGTTCTGCACGTTTTCACCACCCAAAAACAGCGAATTGTAAGTTTAATTTCGTATTTTTGCCCATGCTAACCAAAACATATCCGCATAACAATATGAACAAAGGATTGATCAAACTTTTTGAAAGCAGCATAAAAAACAACTGGAATCTGAAAGCGCTGACCGATTTCAACGGAGAAACACTACAATATAAGGATGTGGCGCGAAAGATTGAGAAACTGCACATATTAATGGAGCATGCCGGCATCGTGCCCGGCGACAAAGTGGCACTGTGCGGCCGCAACTGCGGCAACTGGTGCGTCACTTTTCTGGCTGCCATCAGCTACGGAGCGGTCATCGTGCCGATTCTGCACGAATTCAAGCCCGACAACATTCATAATATCGTAAACCACTCGGAGGCGCGCCTGCTCTTTACGGGCGATTATGTTTGGGAGAACCTGAACGAAGAGGAAATGCCTCATCTGGAAGGAGTGATTTGTGTCAATGACTTCAGCCTGCTGACATCCCGCTCGGAAAAACTGTCTTTTGCGCGCGAGCATCTCAACGAACTGTTCGGAAAGAAGTTCCCCAACCGCTTCACTCCCGATTTGATTTCCTATAAGGAAGAAGATTCGCCCGAGTCTTTGGTCATCATCAACTACACCTCCGGAACCACAGGTTTTTCCAAAGGTGTGATGCTGCCTTGCCGAAGCATCCTGTCGAACATCATCTTCTGTCAGGACACCATCGGCCTTCAGCCGGGCGACAACATCGTATCCATGCTGCCCATGGGACATGTTTTCGGCCTTGTTTATGACTTCCTTTACGGCATCAGCGCCGGAGCGCATCTGTACTTCCTGACCCGCATGCCGTCCCCAAAAATCATCAAGACTACGGTGGCCGCCATCCGTCCGCGTGTCATTTCGTGCGTACCTTTGGTCATCGAAAAACTTTTCAAACAGGAAATTCTGCCACAAGTGGACAACAAGCTGGGCAAACTGCTGCTCAAACTTCCGTTCATCAGCGAGCATCTGAAAGAAAAAGCCCGTCAGGAAAGTCTGCGTCTGTTTGGCGACAACATTCTGGAAGTCATCATCGGCGGAGCTCCTTTCAACGCCGAAGTGGAGGCTTTCGTACGAAACATCAAGTTCCCCTACTCCATAGCATACGGCATGACCGAGTGCGGACCGATCATCTGCCACAGCACATGGAAGGAAACCGCTTACATGTCCTGTGGAAAAGTGGCCCACCGCATGGAAGCCAAGGTGCTGAGCCCCGAGCCGGACAAAGTGCCGGGAGAGCTGGTTTGCCGCGGAGAAAATCTCATGTTGGGCTATTACAAGAATCCGGAAGCCACCCAAGCAA
>CAJMQV010000161.1 GCA_905215575.1 uncultured bacterium
AACAGCCGGGCAACACGTGTATCTGCCGTTATCAATCCGGTGAAACTCATCATCACCAACTATCCGGAAGGTCAGGTTGAGGAACTGGAAGCAGTCAACAACCCGGAAGATCCGAACTCTGGAACACATATGATCGAATTCAGCCGTGAATTGTGGATGGAGCGTGAAGACTTTATGGAGGATGCACCGAAGAAGTATTTCCGTATGACTCCGGGACAGGAAGTACGCTTGAAGAGCGCTTATATCGTGAAATGTACCGGATGCAAGAAAGACGAAAACGGAAACATTATCGAGGTGTATGCAGAATATGACCCGACAACCAAGAGCGGTATGATCAACAGCAACAAGAAAGTTAAGGGTACTCTGCACTGGGTAAGCTGTAATCACTGTCTGAAAGCCGAAGTTCGCCTGTACGACCGTCTGTGGAAGTGTGAGAACCCACGTGACGAGTTGGCAAACATCCGCGAAACACAGAATTGCTCCGCTCTGGATGCCATGAAGCAGATGATGAATCCGGATTCACTCAAGGTGCTGACAGAATGCTACGTTGAAAAATATCTCAGCGAAGCCAAGCCTCTGGATTATCTGCAGTTCCAGCGCATCGGTTATTTCACCATGGATAAGGATTCAACTCCGGAACACATGATCTTTAACCGCACTGTGGGCCTTAAAGACACTTGGAATAAAATCAATAAATAAAATATGAGGGAAGAGGATTTCTCTTTTTTCGAAGAAGAAGACTTTAAAGAAAATCTGGCTCGTTATGAAGCCATGCTTTCTGGCGGTCCGTCAGCTTATCTTGAAGGGGATGAGCTGACGGACATCGCCGAATATTACCTTTCCCACGGAGAGCCGGAAAAAGCCTACGCCTGTATTAATTACGCGCTGACGCTTCATCCGGATAGTATTGACCCGCTGATATTCAAGGCACGTCAGCACATGTTTTCGGGGCAATTATCCCAAGCTCAGGCCATCTGCGACAGCATACAGGACCAGAACGACCGGGAAGTGATTTTTCTACATGCAGAACTGCTCATCCGAAGACAAAATATCGCCGAAGCGCTCCATTATCTGACAGAACGAAAAGAATGCTTTTCTGACGACCGGAAGGATTTGTTTGCCTATCTCTATGACTGCGCCTGCATTCTGGAAGATTATGCCTACTACGACAAAGCTTTGGAATGGGCAGAAGAGGCCGAAAAAATATCCGGTCCCAGCCTCAAACTGATGTTCCTCAAAGCAGAGATTTACTCCACACAAGAGAAATTTGAAGAAGCCACAGAACTTCTGGAAAAAATTCTGGATGAAAATCCGTATTCTCTGAAATCCTGGAATATGCTGGCCGATACTTATTTCATGAGGGAAATGTATGACAAGGCTATTGAGGCCGCAGAATTTTCTCTGGCTATCAAGGAAAAAGGAAACCCGGAAGCGCTTTTTGCCAAAGCAAACAGCCTGTACCATTTGGGAAATTTTGAAAAAGCGCATCAACTGTATTCTCAGTACATTGATGAGTTTCCAAAATCGGATGAATATCCTTATCTCTTTGACGGACTTTGTCTGAACCAGATGGAAAGATATGAAGACGCCTGCTCCCGACTGGAAGCCGCAGAGAAGTTTTCAAACGACTGCTCACCGGAGCAGCTTCAGATCTACCTGCAATTATCTTTCTCATACAGCAAAACCGGAAAATTCCAAAAGGCACTGCAATATTTGGAGCGGGCACAAAATTACGATCCGGAAGGCTTTGATTATAATGTGCTGAAAGGACATATATATTTGGAGAACGGATTTATTAAAGAGGCCATGAATTGCTTCCAAAAAGCAAAGGAGGAAAGTACGGACCGCGAACGGGCATATTTTCTGATAGCCGTGTCGTTTTTTGAAAACCGCCTTTATGCAGACGCTTTGGAGAACTTCTACGAATTGCTTGAATTCTGCGATGGCGAAACAGAAACAAACTGCAATCCATATATGGCGTACTGCTTCTACTACGCAAAGGATGAAGTTCAGTATCTGAAATATCTGGAGCGTTCCTGTGCAACCAATCCCGAAGGGACGAAAATGGTTCTTGGAAACTTATTCCCTGAATCACTGGATCCTAAAGAATATTATGCTTACACGATTAAGCATAACAACATGTAATATTCCAGAAAGCATGTCAAAACTCGCTTTTTGAAAGCACAGGCTCATAATTAGATTTTGAGTATTTTGAAGAAACAAAAGAAAGGGTTGTATCAGGCTCAGCACTTGAGCCACGATACAACCCTTCTTGGATATTATAATAACTCGCAACTTTTCAGTTACAATCATTTTAATTCATACATACCACCTAATCTCTGAATAAGAAATACACAGTCCTCAGAATAAGGTCAAGCAATAAAAATCCCCAAAAGAACGATGTCTGAAGCCTCATTATAGGTAAGACATGATTCCTTTGGGGATTTCCACTAAAGGTTTGGTTCAACAGATTCTTAATATATAATCCTCAAAAAAACTATAGCCGATTACAATCCTTATAAAATACCAAGCACCTGAAAGGATTATTATAAAGCAACAATCAATTCGTTTACAGCCCGACAATAGTTTTCCATATCAGAAGCTTTCCGTACTTTCTTTATTTTCTTCCGGTCCTCGTCTGAAAGGAGATATTCCCAGAATGAAACCATCTTTCCCAACAGCTGCCGTTCTCCTCCTTCAATTCTCTCAGAATAAGCTGCGAGCAGTTTCTGATGAAACAGCTGAAAGCTTTTACGCTTCTGGGTAGATGAAACCGAAGTCCCATTTTTATATTCAGAAGCTAACCAAGGATTCGCCAAAAGCCCTCTGCCAATCATCACGCCCTTCAAATCCGGGAACTGAGACTGGATCTTCTGAATATCTGATACCTTCATAAGATCTCCATTATAAACCAGCGGTTTCCGGCAAACCTCATAAAAGCGTGAAAAGGCCTCTAAAGAACAAACTCCCTTATATTGCTGTATTCCCAAACGGGGATGTAAGGTAATCTGTCGCAAAGGTGCTTCGTTGAGCATATCAACCAAAGCGAAAATCTCTTCACAGGAGTTCCATCCCAAACGCAACTTCACAGAAAATTCAATCTCAGGATTACGATGAATGACTGATAAAATTTGAGCGACTCTATCCGGATGAGGCAAGATACCAGCCCCTCTTCCCTTCTTGACCATCAAAGGAAAGGGACAGCCCATATTGATATCCAGACTGCGATATCCCCATTCTGCAACTTTATCAATCAGAAAAAGCGCTTCATCGGCAGTAGCTGCGATAATCTGAGGAACCAACTTCTGTACCCTATTGTTGGCCGGATCAGCATCTTTCAAATCCTTGTTTCTAATGACTCCCTTTTCCAAACGGATAAAAGGAGTATAATATTCGTCTACTCCCCCAAAACATTCATCAAAAACATTGCGAAACGCCGCTTCGGTAAATCCCTGAAGAGGAGCCATCAATATATCCATATCAGTCTCTATTTTCCTTTAAAATTCTTCAGAATATTTTCCATATTGGCAAATTGCGGCCCCATATTCAGATTCAGATAAATGCGATATAACGGCTGAGCCCATCGCAAGGTATCTTTAGGTGCCAGCACTCTTACAATCTCCATCGGACGAAGAGCCTGCGCATAATATGCTACGGATTTCTGTCGCAAAAGCTGGTAATCCTCACTGGCAATACGGGCTGCGGCCGAATCGCTCATGTTTACAGCCAGATTACAAAAGGCCAGTCCCTTATTGTAATAGGCATACATATAAATAGAGTCGTAGGCAATGGCACTGTCTGCCGCAATGATGCATTCTTCATAACGCTTTAAATTCAGCAGAACCAAACTTTTCGCATACCAAAAGAATGTATTTTTCGGACGGCAAGAAAGCATGGTATCTGCCAATTGCAAGGCTTCGCCATAGCGCTGATTGGCGTTCAAATAATCAGTCAGACTTGCAAAGAAATATGAATAGTCCGGATCATGCATCAGTCCGTCTTTCAAGGTAGACAGCCAATTTGCCGTATCGCCTAAGGCCAGATAGGCTTTGGCCTGATATTCATATATAAAACGGCGCACGACTGAATCCTGCAATGCCCGATTTGAATGAGCCAGCACTTTTTTAGGATCATTCATTTTATAGGCGCATGAGGTGGCCC
>CAJMQV010000162.1 GCA_905215575.1 uncultured bacterium
GTTTCAAGAACATGCAGCCGAGGAATATAACCATGCAAAATTATTGGCCGACCGTCTGGGGTTGTCGGAACCTATGGAGCAGCCGCGTGATTATTATGGAATCGAGATACCCGAGGAAACCAGAACTTATCTCACTGATGTGCAGCTGACAGCTGAGATGATGGCCGGTGGAAACCGTCTGGCCGATTTGAATCTGCCTAAGGGACATCTGGTAATGCTGGTCAAGCGAAACGAAGAATATATAGTGCCAAACGGTCATATGCAATTGTACGAGAATGATCATCTGCTGGTTATTTCCGAGCGAAAAGAGTCGGAAGAACGGAATGTACAAAATGTACAAGAATAAAAAAAGGGGCTCTGAAAGCCCCTTTTTCTATTTGCTGTCTACTTCTTCTTTCATATCGATTTCCTGTCCGTTTCCGTCATAGAATTCATATTGCAGGAAGGCAAGCTTCTGGCTCGGGATGATTTTTACTCCGAATCCGTATTTCATCTGCCATTTTCGTTTCAGCGACAGAAAACCTTGGTTAATGTAGGCTGCCACGTAAGGATGTACGTGCAGTGCGAACTGCTTCATTCCGATTTTGTTTACCAGTGTGTTGATTTTTCCTTCAAGAATGTCGGTAAACAAATAGCTGGATTTGATGGTTCCCTTTCCAAAACAAGTGGGGCAGGTTTCCTCTACATTTACGTCCATTACCGGGCGTACACGTTGGCGGGTGATCTGCATCAGACCGAATTTACTCAACGGAAGAATGTTGTGGCGCGCACGGTCCTTTTTCATGTTCTCGCACATGCGCTCATAAAGTTTTTGCCGGTCTTCCGCCAGATTCATGTCAATGAAGTCCACCACGATAATTCCTCCCATATCTCTTAATCTCAGTTGGCGTGCCAATTCATCTGCTGCACCCAGGTTTACGTCCAGAGCGTTTGCTTCCTGTCCGTCCTTTGATTTGGCACGGTTTCCGCTGTTTACATCAACCACATGGAGCGCTTCTGTATGTTCAATGATCAAATAAGCTCCATGTTTGTAGGAAACGGTTTTTCCAAATGAGGATTTAATTTGTTTGGTGATGTCGAAGTTGTCAAAGATCGGTAACTTTCCGGTATATTTCTTCACGATTTTCGCGCTTTCCGGTGCGATGAGGGTTACGTAATCCTTTACTTCGTTGAATACACTTTCGTCATTGATGTAGATATTCTCGTAGGATGGGTTGAACAGGTCGCGCAACATGGCTACGGTGCGGCTGGTTTCTTCGTAAACCAGTTCCGGCAGTTTGGTTGCCTTTTGCACTTTGGTCATAGTGTCTTCCCATCGTTTCAGCAATATCTTTAATTCGGTGTCGAGTTCAGCCACTCTTTTTCCTTCGGCTACTGTTCTTACAATTACTCCGAAATTTTTAGGCTTGATACTCTGGAGTAATTGCTTGAGTCGTGCTCTTTCCTCGGAAGACTTTATTTTTGAGGAAACGGAAACTTTATCGCTAAAAGGAATAAGAACCAGATATCTTCCCGGGAAAGACAACTCGCAGGTGAGTCGGGGGCCTTTCGTGGAGATCGGTTCTTTAACGACCTGTACCAATACTTCCTGTCCCGGCTGAAGGATATTCTGCACACTTCCTTCCTTGTCCAGTTCCGGCTGCATGGTCGCTTTGGCCATGGGATAAAGCTTTTTGCGGTCGCTGACTACTTGTTTCAGATATTTTTGGTAGGAATTAAATTGAGGCCCTAAATCCAGATAGTGAAGAAAAGCGTCGCGTTCGTAGCCCACATTGACAAAACATGCATTGAGTCCCGGCATCATCTTCTTGACTTTTGCCAGATAGACATTGCCCACGGCGAATGACACGGACAAGCCTTCTTTTTGAAACTCCACCAGTCTTTTGTCCTCAAGAAGAGCAATGGAGATTTCTTTGGGTTGGACGTCTACTACTACTTCGCTGGTCATTTCTTTTTCTATTCGTGTTGGTTTATGATCTCATATATTATACAAAGAACAAACTTGCCCGGCTTTTTGGAAAAGCGCAGCAAGTTTGTTCTTTGTGTTTGTCTACTGACAAGCTACAACAGACTATTTGCTCTTGTGTCTGTTCTTTCTCAGTCTTTTTTTACGCTTGTGAGTAGACATTTTGTGTCTTTTTTTCTTCTTTCCGCTTGGCATAGCTTTTAATTTTTATAAGTTAATACTATATGTTAATATTTCTCGGATTTTATTTCTTTACAGCATCCACGAAAACCTTTGCAGGCTTGAAAGCCGGGATGTTGTGCTCCTCAATAATGATTGTAGTGTTTTTGGAGATGTTTCTTGCAGTCTTCTGCGCACGTTTCTTCAGAATAAAGCTTCCGAATCCGCGGAGATATACATTCTCCTCATTAGTTGTCAAAGATTCCTTTACGGTGTCCATAAATGCTTCTACCGTGGTTAAAACCGTCGATTTGTCAATTCCGGTTTTTCTCGAAATCTCATTTACTATATCTGCTTTTGTCATTTTGTGTAAAAAATTATTATTTGTAATTCTCTAATTCCTAATTTTTTGGAGTGCAAATATATAGCTTTTTGGCGAGGAAATGAAATATATTCAAGGATTTTTCTTTAAAAAAGCTGATTATTACTGATTTGGATTGTATTTTTGCGCTCTCAAAGTGAAAAAGATTACATGAAGCCGATTGATTTTTCAAAAACATTGCTTGCCTGGTATCAGAAAAACGGTAGGATTTTGCCATGGCGTGAGGATTCCGATCCCTATAAGATCTGGATCTCGGAAATTATCTTGCAGCAAACCCGAGTGGCGCAGGGCTTGTCGTACTATCTGCGCTTTATGGCCCGCTTTCCGGATGTGCGGACACTGGCCGCTGCAGAAGAGGCCGAAGTGATGAAGTATTGGGAAGGCTTGGGGTATTACTCCCGGGCACGGAACCTGCATCAGGCGGCGCGTCAGATTATGGCCCGCGGTGCTTTTCCGGATACGTATGAAGAAATCCGCAAACTGAAGGGGATAGGCGACTATACGGCGGCCGCCATCGCTTCGTTTGCTTTCGGGCTGCCTCATGCCGTGGTCGACGGTAACGTATATCGGGTGCTGTCCCGTTATCTGGGACTGGACGAACCGATTGACACGACGGCCGGAAAGAAACTGTTTGCGCAGAAGGCCCACGAACTGTTTGATGCCACCCATGCTGCCGACTATAACCAAGCCATTATGGATTTCGGGGCTTTGCAGTGTGTGCCCAAGAGTCCGGATTGCGGGGGCTGTCCGTTTTCATGTGCCTGTGCGGCTCATCAGGAAGGTCGGGTGGAGGAGTTGCCGGTCAAACAAGGAAAGCAGACAGTCCGTCCGCGCTACTTTACCTTTATTTATATAGAAGCCGACGGCCGGACAGCCTTTTGGCGACGTACTCCCGGTGACATCTGGGCCGGGCTTTGCCAACCGTTATTGCTGGAGTGGGAAGGGGAGTTGCCCGACGAAGAAGCCTTGCGCACCCGTCTGTCCGCTCAGTTGGGCTGTTCTGTGGCGACGCTCGGATTGCTGGAAGGTCCTGTCCGTCAGCGCCTCAGCCATCAGTTGCTCCATGCGTCTTTCTATGTATTGCCTTTGCCGGAAGCTCCTGCTTCGGCGTGTTTGCCTGACGGAGTGTTCTGGGCAGACCGTGAACAGACACGGGAGTTGGCCTTCCCGAAAATGCTGGCAAACAGATACCCTTAACCTTGTATCGGGAATGTAATATTCCAGTCAGTGGGGCAGGCAATACATTTTTTGTATGCGCCTGTAATCGTGCGTTGGAAGGTGGTTTCAAAAAAAACTTTATCAAATTTTGGGTGGTGTCGTGAAATGGTGTTATCTTTGACGCGGATTATACGATATTAAAGGAGATTTTCTATGTCATTGAATAAGGTTATGTTGATCGGGAATGTGGGAAAAGACCCCGATGTGCGTTATTTGGACAACGGAGTTGCTGTTGCCTCTTTTCCATTGGCTACAACCGAGCGCGGATACCGCTTGCAGAACGGAACCGAAGTGCCCGACCGTACGGACTGGCATAACATTGTGCTGTGGCGCGGACTGGCCGAGGTGGCAGAAAAGTATGTCCACAAAGGAGCGTCCGCTGCGCACGGTTTTGCAAAACGGCGACCAGGTTGACATTCTG
>CAJMQV010000163.1 GCA_905215575.1 uncultured bacterium
GGCGGATGCGCTGAAAATGGCGGATGACGCTCTGACGGTGCAGACGCAGTTGCAGACGGCATACACGCAGCAGAGAGGAATTAAGGAAACGGAAAATACCCGTGCCACGGACAGCGGTTCCATTCTGAACCTGCTGACGCAGTGTGGCATCAAGACAACCTGTGTGTATGATCCCGCAACGAATATTGATGTGGCCAATGATTTGATCGTGAACGGCGATCTGGATCAGCTGAAAAATTATCTGGCCATTTATTTAGTGGAGCAGAACGCTTATCAGGTAAGTCTGGACATTCAGCAGAAATGGCTGGATTTTGAACAGACTTATCAGACGGGCAGTATATTTTCTCTGCACCACAAACAGTATGATGTGAATACGGCCAATGCGGAAGATGCCTGGAGCTGTCTGAACCGTTTTGTTCCGGAATTTGTGGGACGGCAGTATGCGCAGAAATATACGACAACTGCCAAACGCAACAAGATAGAAAGTATTTCTTCTGATTTGCGCAATGCCTTCAAGGAGCGTCTGCGCGACAGTGTGGACTGGATGGGCGAGGAGACTCGCAACACGGCTCTGGAGAAACTCGATGCGGTGACCTGTCTGCTGTTGCAGCCGACTTCATGGCCCAAGAGTACGGAGGTGCAGATCGATGCCGACAATTATTGTGCGGCTACCAATCAGTTGCGCAAGTTGTGTTATGACCATAAGCTCGATCTGTTCGGCACTCAGATTGCCGACCGCCGTTGGGAGTATGCGCTCCATACGTATCCGCTCTTCCGGCCGGCATGCGCTTATGAGCCTCGAATGAATGCGCTGATTGTAACGGCAGCCTTTGCCGGAGAGGAACTGCTGGACGAGCAGGACGCTGCGGCACGTCTGTATGGCGGAGCGGGATTTCGCATGGCGCACGAACTGGTGCACGGTTTTGATGCCAAGGGCTCTTTGTATAATCACACCGGAGCACAGGCCGACTGGTGGAAAGTGTCCGACCGCTCGGCGTTCAACAGCCGCAAGCAGGAGCTGGCCGACCGATACAGCCTGTTGGAACTGTTGCCGGGAATGATGACGGACGGAGCTCTGGTGGCTGGTGAAGCGGCAGCCGATCTGGGTGGATTGCAGATTGCGGCTCAGGCATTTGAGAAGGACTTGAACCGGAGAGGCGTTTCCGGTCAAAGCCGCAAACAGGAGCGCCAGAATTTCTTCGTATCCTTTGCTCAGACTTTGGCCAAGGTGACCACGGATGACTACAAGGCGACATATTACAGCACTTCGCCGCTGGCATATGATGAGATTCGTGTGCAGGGAACGGTGCCGTCCGTGTATCGTTGGTATGACGCTTTTGAAGTGAAGTCCGGCAACCGCATGTATCTGGCTCCGGCCAAGCGTACGCGTTTGTGGTAAGTATAACGAATGTAACGCCGGTTAAATTATCTCTAAAAATCGGTGCAATGAGAAACGATATCCAAAAATATGTTCTAACTTTAGTGTGTACTAATGACTAAAGCAACATAGAACAATGGGTATCATGGACAAAAAGATAGGGTTGTTTATCCCCTGTTATATTAACGCGGTATATCCCGAAGTAGGAGTGGCCTCCTATAAGCTGCTCAAGAGTCTGGGGCTCGATGTGGATTATCCGCTGGATCAGACTTGTTGCGGACAGCCAATGGCGAATGCCGGTTTTGAAAACGAATCGGTCAAGCTGGCTGCCCGCTTCGACAGTCTTTTTGAAAAGTACGATTATATTGTAGGTCCTTCGGCCAGTTGTGTCGTCTTCGTACGCGACAATTACGGACGCTTGCTGAAGGAAGAAAAACACCGTTGCCAGAGTGAAGGCAAAATCTCCGATATTTGTGAATTCATCCACTATGTGGTGAAGCCTACATCCTTGAAGGCTTCTTTTCCGCACAAGGTCAGTATACAGAACAGTTGCCACGGGGTGCGCCTGATGCATCTTTCGGCACCTTCCGAACTAAACATCCCTTATTATAACAAACTGCGCGACCTGCTTTCGCTGGTTCAGGGCATAGAGATTGTAGAGCCCGAACGGCCGGATGAGTGTTGCGGCTTCGGCGGTATGTTCGGAGTGGAGGAGCATGCCGTTTCGGGACAGATGGGACGTGACAAGATCCGCCGCCATATGGAAACGGGCGCGGAATATATTGTCGGTGCGGACAGCTCGTGTCTGATGCACCAGAACGGTATCATCGCGCGCGACAAACTGCCTATCAAAACCAAACATATTGTGGAAATCTTAGCATCAGGACTATGAGTACAAAGCATTCAGAAGCAGCAGAGCGGTTTCAGAAGAACAAGAGTCTGGCCGCGTGGCACGATGAAACCTTGTGGATGGTGCGTGCCAAGAGAGACAAGATAAGCCGTCAACTGCCGGAGTGGGAAGAGCTGCGCCAGATGGCTCACGATATAAAGATGTATAGCAACAGTCATCTGGACGAACTGCTTACGGAGTTTGAACGGAACGCTACGGCCAACGGAGCTGTGGTGCACTGGGCGAAAGATGCCGAGGAGTATTGCCAGATGGTGCACCGGATTCTGAACGACCACGGAGTGCGTCATTTCATCAAGAGCAAATCCATGCTGGCCGAGGAGTGCGGGCTCAACGAGTATCTGGAGGAAAAAGGCATTGAAGTGGTGGAGAGTGACCTAGGCGAGCGCATCCTGCAACTGATGCACAAGAAGCCGAGTCATATTGTCTTGCCGGCCATTCATATCAAGAAAGAGGAAATCGGAGAGCTTTTTGTCCGTGAGATGGGTACGGAACCGGGAAACAACGACCAGACTTATCTGACGCATGCGGCCCGCAAGAATCTGCGTCATAAGTTTATCGAGGCCGAAGCGGCCATGACAGGAGCCAACTTTGCCGTGGCGTCAACGGGCGAGTGTGTGGTTTGCACGAACGAAGGTAACGCGGACATGGGAACCTCACAGCCCAAGCTGCAGATTACGGCTTTCGGACTGGAGAAGATTGTGCCGGACCGTGAGGCTCTGGGGGTATTCACCCGTTTGCTGGCCCGCTCGGGTACGGGTCAGCCGATCACCACATACACCTCGCACTACCGCAAGCCGCGTCCGGGCGGTGAGCTGCATATCATTATTGTAGACAACGGACGGAGCGAGATCTTGGCGGACCGGGATCATGTGCAGACGCTGAACTGCCTGCGCTGTGGTGCCTGCATGAACACCTGTCCGGTGTACCGTAGGAGCGGAGGTTACTCCTATACGTATTTCATTCCGGGTCCCATCGGTATCAATCTGGGCATGTTGAAAGCGCCTGAGGTGTACTACGACAATGTATCGGCCTGCTCGTTGTGTCATTCCTGCCAGAACGTCTGTCCGGCTAAGGTGGATCTGGCCGACCAGATTTACAACTGGCGTCAGCGGTTGCAACAGTATGGAGTGGCCAGCAAGTCCAAGAAGTTCATGTCCGACGGTATGAAGCAGCTGATGGAGCATCCGGCTCTGTTCAATGCGGCATTGGGTGTGGCTCCTTTGGCAAATCATCTGCCGCGCTTCATGATGTACAACGGACTGAATGACTGGGGCAAGGAGCATGATATGCCTCGCTTTGCGCAAGAGAGTTTTAACGAGATGTGGAAGAAAAACAAAATACAGAAATGAGCAGCAGGGACACGATTCTGGCAAATATCCGGAAGAATACGCAGACTAAATATGAGAAACCCGATTATCGGAGCATAGAAGAGCATGCCATCCGTTATCCGGACCTGATCGGACAGTTTACCGAGGTGATGAAGCAGATGGGCGGTCAGGCCGTGTTGCTTCAGGAAGGGGATGATTTGAATGCGTTGATCCGCAGTCTTTATCCGGAGGCGAAACGGATTGCCTCTACAGTTGCGGAAGTGGATACCGCCTTTGGCAAACAGACGGTGGACTGTGACGCTTTTCATCCCGATACCGTGGCTGCCCCGGGTGATCTGGACGGCACAGATCTGGCCATCGTTCAGGGCCGTTTGGGCGTATGTGAGAATGGGGCGGTCTGGATCGAGCAGGAGGTGGAACAGCGTGCCGTGTATTTTATTGCCGAGGCGTTGGTGATTCTGCTGGACCGCAAGGCGCTGAAGAACAATATGCACGAGGCTTATCCGCTGATTGAAACCGGAAAA
>CAJMQV010000164.1 GCA_905215575.1 uncultured bacterium
GCTGTATCTCAAATTCAAGGACAATGTGGAAGCGCATTACAACGATATAGAGCTTATTCTCCCCTACCGTTATTTGGAGGAAATCCAGATCATCGGCTCGGGCAGCATATATCTCAGTAAAGAAATGAACACGAATCATCTGACGGTATCCATTGCCGGCAGCGGCAGTTTCAAGGCCCCCGGCCTGAAATGCGACCAGAAGTTGAGCATGAACATAGCCGGTTCCGGGACTATGTCTTGCTCCCATATTCAAGCCGAAAGTCTGGAATGGAGAATAAGCGGATCGGGAAACATCAGCAGTTCTCAGATAGACTCTAAGGAATGTAAAATAAGCATTGCCGGTTCGGGAAATATATCCTGCCCCAAAGTAGAGTCGGAAAAATGCGATGTCAGTATTGCCGGTTCGGGGAACATCCATATTGCAGGAATCCAGGCGAAGGAGCTGGCCGGAGCAGTAGCCGGTACCCTACGATTGGAAGGAGAAGCCCGGAAGGCAAACTATCAGTTCTCCGGATTCGGAAAGCTTCATGCAGAGAACTGTATCGCCCAGGAAGTAACCGCGAAATGTATTAACGGTGAAATCTACTGCCGGGCCGAACAGACGCTTTATTGCGAAATAGAGCATCATGGAAAAGTATTCTATAAAGGCCAACCCAACGTGACCTATTCCAAGGATGCGCCTCAGAAATTCTAAGCAGCAAATTCACAGGCAGTCAAGAAACCGTTTCGATTTCTTGACTGCTTTTTTTAAAAAAACAGCCCCGAATACAGTGACTGATATCAAATAAATCCATATTTTTGCCTTAGAATGAATACACCTTTATAAAACGAAAAAGAAATGAACCTTAAATTCCCTCTTCTGGCTCTGGCAGGCTTGCTTCCTTCCGGCCAGACCCTTGCTAAAGACCACACCAATTTCATTATTATCTTAATGGACGACATGGGATATGGCGATCTGGAAATAAACGGTGCCATAGATTATCACACTCCCAACTTCAACCGCCTGGCTCATCAGGGCATGCTTTTCACTCATTATTATGCTCCACAAGCCGTCAGCGGCGCATCACGGGCCGGACTACTGACCGGTTGTTACCCGAACAGAATCAATCTCTCGGGAGCTCCTTTCCCAGGAGCTAACTATGGAATCAATCCGGACGAAACAACGATGGCGGAAATGCTAAAGGATCAAGGTTACCGGTGCGCCATATTCGGAAAATGGCATTTAGGAGATCATCCTGATTTCCTTCCCCTGAAGCACGGTTTCGATGAATTTTATGGCATCCCCTACTCAAACGATATGTGGCCGGGCCATCCTTCCATCAAATTTCCGGATCTGCCCTTAATCGAAGGAGACAGTATCATCGCCCATAATCCGGACCAGAACCGTTTTACCCAGGATCTGACCAAGCGGGCTATCCGTTTCATTGAGCAGAACCGAAAAAAACCGTTTTTCCTGTATCTGGCCCACCCGATGCCTCACGTTCCGTTAGCCGTATCCCCCCAGTTCCGGGGAAAAAGCAAACAGGGGCTTTATGGCGATGTGATGATGGAACTAGACTGGAGCCTGGGAGAAATTCTAAACACACTGCGCTCCGAACGATTGGAGAAAAACACGCTGGTGATTGTCATTTCCGACAACGGCCCCTGGCTGAACTATGGTAACCACAGCGGCAACACCGGAGGACTGCGGGAAGGAAAAGGAACAAGCTTTGAAGGAGGACAACGAGTGCCCTGCCTGATGTACTGGAAGAATCACATCAAACCCGGCAGCGTGTGCAACCGTCTTGTTTCCGGCATAGACCTGTTTCCCACCATTGCAGCTCTGGCACAAGCCAAACTTCCGGAACATAAAATAGATGGAGTCGATATCACGCCCCTCTTGCAGTCTGTTCCCAATGCCAATCCCCGGACCTCGTTCCTTTATTATTATCGGAATAACGATCTGGAAGCGGTTACCGACGGAAGATATAAACTGGTATTCCCACACAAATACCGCACCTACGAGCAATATCTGCCGGGAAGAGTAAACGAGTTCTATCCTCTAAAGGAAAAAATGCTCTTTGACCTGCGACTTGATCCGGGAGAGCGGTACAACATCATCAAGCAGCATCCGGATATTGTCAAGAAGCTGGAAGCCATCGCAGACAATGCCCGGCAGGACTTAGGTGACGACCTGACCGGAGCCAAAGGAACGGGAACACGACCTATAGGCAGGGTGAAGGTGGAGAAGAAACAATGAACCATCTACAGAAAACACCTTTTAAAAAGGTTTTAAAACCCGTTTAAAGGGGAGCCGGTTTTCCGAAAAATCCTCGTATCTTTGCAGCCGGAAAAGAAATTCAAACACTCTAAAAAGAATCAGAAACCGGATGCCGCAATCAAGCATATTGGAAATCCAGAAACAGCGCCAACTGCTGGAACTGGAATACGAAAACGAAAAGCAGCAGTTTCAGAACCAGACCGAAGTGCGGGGCATTGAACGCAGTGTCCGTCAGGGACTGTGCTGGTATCCCATCAAAACGGGACGCAGCTATTACAACTCGCTCAACCAGTTTGTCATCGAACTGGAACGCACGGCCAATGAAGATCTGGAGCATCAGTTCGAACCGGGCAAGCCTGTGTGCTTCTTCACACAGGACGCCTCGGGCGTGTCGCGCAAAGGCAGTGACACCGACGGCAAACTGCACCATTTCAAATTCTTCGGTCAGGTAAGTTTTGTGGAAGAGAACCGCATGGTGGTAGCTCTGCCGGGACCGGAAGTGGCCGATGCCTTGCAGAGTGCCTGGCGGTTGGGCGTACACCTGTCCATCGATGAAACCACCTATCGGCTGATGTTCGAAGCTTTGGACCGTGTGATGCGCGCCACTAACGGACGGCTGGTCGATCTGCGTGAAATCTTCCACGGCAACCGTAAGGAAGAGCAGTTCAGCTTTCAGCCCCTGCGCTTTCCGTGGCTCAACAGCACACAGGAAGCAGCCGTAAACAAGGTGTTGCGGGCCAAGGATGTGGCCATCGTTCACGGACCTCCGGGCACGGGAAAGACCACCACACTTGTGGAGGCCATCTACGAAACCCTGCACCGCGAGAGTCAGGTGCTGGTATGCGCCCAGAGCAATATGGCCGTGGACTGGATTGCCGAGAAACTGTCCGACCGCGGGGTACCCGTGCTGCGTATCGGCAACCCGATGCGTGTGACCGACCGTATGCTGGCATGCACCTACGAACGGCGTTTCGAAAGCCATCCGCACTACACCCAACTGTGGTCCATCCGCAAGGGCATCCGCGATCTCTATGCCCAGAAGAAACACGGTTCCGATGCCCTGCATCAGAAAATAGCCCGCCTGAAAGAACGTGCCACCGAACTGGAAATCGCCATCAACGAAGACCTCTTCAACGAGGCGCGTGTCATCGCATGCACCCTGGCAGGAAGCGCCAACCGGGCACTGATCGGCAAGAAGTTCTCTACCCTCTTCATCGACGAAGCCGCCCAGGCACTGGAACCGGCCTGCTGGATTGCCTTGCAGAAAGCCGGACGCGTCATTCTGGCCGGAGACCATCAGCAGTTGCCGCCCACCGTAAAGTCGCTTCAGGCCTTGCAGGGCGGACTGGGCAAAACACTGATGCAGACCATCGTGGAGCGTCGCCCCGAAGCGGTGTCGCTGCTGGAGATTCAGTATCGCATGAACGAGGAAATCATGCGTTTCTCCAGCGACTGGTTTTATCAGGGTCGGCTCAAGAGCGCGCCCGAAGTGAAGTATCGTGGCATTCTGGACTGGGACATCGCCATGGAGTGGTTCGATACCGATCCCGAAGGGGATGCGGACTGCGGCGAGCTGACCGACGGCATGAGCCGGAGCAACCCGAAGGAAGCGGAACAGACGCTGGACATCCTGAAACGCTATCTGGAGAAAATCGGCAAGGAACGGATTCTGGAAGAGCGGATAGACATCGGTCTGATCTCTCCCTATAAGGGACAGGTCATCCTGCTGCGCCGCATGGTGCGCCGTGACGCGTTCTTCAAGCCCTACCGCCATCTGATCAGTATCAACACAGTGGACGGTTTTCAGGGGCA
>CAJMQV010000165.1 GCA_905215575.1 uncultured bacterium
TGCCATAGAGGCGGGTCAGTTCCTGATAATACAGTTTGGCGATGCGTTCGAAATTCGGATCCGTAGGTTGCAGGAATGCCGGACGACGGTAACCGCACCAGGTTCCCGGATCTGATACATTGACACCCAGATGTTCGCGGGCGTCATGCGGCAACATACCCGAATATCCCGGAAGTACCGGTTTGATACCCAACTCGCGCATCCGTTTCAGAATCTTCTTCTGCAAGTCCGCACGGTCCTTGTACCAGCTCTTGGGATTCGGTCCTCCCCAGCCTTCCAGATTATTCATCAACCACCAGGCCTGAAAGCCCGGTCCGGCAATGAAATCTCCTATTTCCTGGTCTGAATAACCTAATTTGTCCAACACCCGATACCATACCTCTTCCATGCCGACTATAGCCAGCGGTAGATTGATGCCATGAAGCGCCATCCAGTCTATTTCCTGTTCCCAGCGTTCTCAGCCCCAGAAAGCCATAGAGTAAGAGTGCGTGCAATAGTTCAGATAGTAACGCTCTACCTGATCGGTACTGTGTCGCTCCACCTGAGTTACGGGCGGGAGTACTTCCGGAAGATCCGCTTTCATGTTGTTCCATGAGAGATGGATACCGGCATAATATTTCAGATACCAGTTGATTCCGGTGGCAATGCTGACGGGATTGTTACCGCGCACCACCACTTTCTGTCCTTTCTGGTCCAGTTCAAAGAAATCCTGTTTGGAGGCGCTGTTTATTTCTTCGGTGATAAACTTTTTGGAAGCCCCCTCGTCAATACGCTCCAAAAGGTTGTCAATAGGGGAGGCCCAGGCTATAGATGAGGTCCATACCATAAGGAAAAGTGTTTTTATCTTTTTCATAAAGGTCAGGTTGTTTATAGATTGGTTTTTCGTATGTATTTGATACTACAAAAATTGAAAAAAAAATCCATATCCGCAAGGAAACGACAAGGAACCTTGTCTGTAATCTCATATTGTATGATTTTGAAATGATAAACCCATCAACAGAACGCAAAGAACGGGCCTTGATTTTCTGTTGATGGGCGGTTATGCAAGGTGAGAATCTAAATTCAAATGATGTTTTTATTTGATTTTCTTCAGATAAACTGAGGCACTGTCAAAGCGTTTTTTGCAAGTAAAGGACAGGCCTTTTTCCATCAGTTCCTTACCGCTGAGTGTCTGTCCGTTCTGTTGGCAGGATGCTTTCTCGGCGCTGTCGATATTTACTTCCTCAATGAAATACTGAATATTCGGGTCCAGTCCATCCAGTTTCACGGTAACACCTTCCGAATCATCTTTTACCTGATAGCAGAATACCACGGCATGCTCCTTTTTGTCCTCTTCCACGAAAGACACTACCGAGCGTGAAGTTTCGTATGGAGAAACAAGTCGGTACAAATCGCCGAGCTGAACCACCGGACGGATCTTTTCCTTGTATACCTTTACGGCTCTGCGGGTGATTTCCTGATCCTTCTTGCTCATGGTCACCGGGTTGGCGTCCATACCCAGACATCCGCTCATCGCCACATCGAAAGCGAATTTGAAAGGCTGATTGCCCATATGGGTGACATGTGCTCCCTGAACCTTGGCCGGGAAAATGTGTGAGGCGCCCCATTGGATGAACACACGCGACATCGGCGTGGTGTTGTCGCTGGTCCAGAACTCATGGAAGTAGCGCAGGGAACCGTAGTCGTTTCGGGCACCACCGGCCGAGCAGAGCATCATCTGCAGATCCGGATTCCGGCGAACGGATTCTTCGAACACATGATACAATCCTTCGGTGTACTTAATCCACAGATGTTCCTGGTTCTTGCCCAGATAATGAGAATACGGATTATGGAACGGACTGTTGCAATCCCATTTTACGAAAGTGATTCCCGGATTCTGTTTCAGGATGCGGTCGAACGATTCGATACAGAAATCCTGCACTTCCGGGTTTGTCAGGTCGAGGACATACTGTCCGCGTTGCAGGTGTTTTTCACGCTGCGGTTCACACAACAGCCATTCCGGATGTTCGGTAACGAGGCGTGCGTCCGGGTTGGCCATTTCCATTTCCACCCACAGACCGAAGTCAATACCCGTTTTTCCGGCGGCCCGAATCAAATTTTTCATTCCCTCTGGGTGCATTTTCGGAGTCGGGTTCCATTCGCCCAGCACACGTGCCTTGTCGGGCAGTCCGAACCAACCGTCATCGAGCAGGAACAGCTCGAAACCCAGCTTGGCGGCCGGTTTCAGGAACGGGATAATCACGTCATCAGCCGTATTCATGCCTGTAGCCTCCCAGTTGTTGAAGATGGTGCGCAGCAATTTGTGTCCGTCGCGGATGCCATAGTTGCGTGCCCAGCGATGCAGATTCCGGCTGGCTTCTCCCTTTCCCTTGCTGCTGAAGGTATAAATCAAGGCCGGAGTGGTAAAGCGCTCTCCTCGGGGCAGGGTATAGTCAGAAGCCCACGGGTTGATGCCCGCCTGAACGGTCAGCTTGCCCGAATTGTCCTTTTCGAAGAGCAGACGGTAATTGCCCGACCAGGCCAGCGTGCCCGCCAACACTTCACCTTCGTTTTCCTGAGGTTTTCCGTCGAGAGAGATCATGAAATGCTGCTGCTTTTCGTTGGAACTGGTGATTCCCCATTTGTTGTCAATCACTTTCTGTCCCACGGTGAGCGGCGATTCCGTTACATTGAACTCGTTGGCCCAGCCTCCGTGAAACTGAGTGAGCCAGTGATCACCGGCCGGCAAGGTAAGGGCTGCCGAAGCCATGTTCTTGATGACAATGGCCTCGGGTTCCTCGTGATAGATCTCAGCCCACTGCTCTATGACATTCTCTTTTTTATATATTTTGTAACAAAGGTCGGTGTGGAAGTCATAGTTCGGATCTTTCATCCGTATGCGTGTCAGGGTTACATTATCGCTGATGGTTTTTACTTCCTTGTTTTCAAAATGCAGTTGGGTAGACATGTGTCCGTCGTAATGGATTACATGCAGGGCCGGTTCTCCCCAGTAAGTGAAATCGCTGTGACTGCGTATGGTGGGGTAGGTCTGAAGGCGTTGCATGCCATCTTGGAACACTTTGTCCAGTCCGCCACGGCTACCGAAATACTGTTGGAAAAGATTGTTTTTCTTGTCCATACAGAGCGTCAGCTGTGTGTTTTCTGTGGTCAGATCAATCAGTTCGGCATCCGGTATGGCCACAGCCAGAGCACCGTTGTTCATGGTAAAGTAAGCTTCGGCCCAGTCGGCATGGTCATTATTGTTTCCGTCATCGGTGGGCAACACTTCGAGCACCGCCTGGTTGACACCTTTCAGATCCGCTTTCAGTAAGAAAGGCTCATCCCCTTTGCGCATGACTGGCGATTCGGCCAGCACCTTATTGTCGCCGCTGATGCGGAACATCACCGACGCACGTGGAGACACCTCGTCATCCACTCCCACAAGGGACTGAAAGGATTGTGCCTTGCCCTGCAGGGAGACAATCATTTTGCTGTAAGCATGTGTGCCTACTCCCTTATAGGTTTTGCCGTTGATGGTGAGCGGACGGTTTTCGCAGCTCCGGTCAGCCCGTACACTGCCATATTCCGTAGTCATCAGGTTCAGGTTTAAGGTGTTCAGATGAACCTTGTTCTGTGCATTCATCGGCGCAGAGCATAACAGGGCTGCCGCGCTGAAAACATGAATCAGTTTCCTCATTTTTTCGTTAGGTTTTGATAATTATTGTTTCGGGATTTTGTTTGTCTGCAAAAATATAAGGAAACCGGATTCAAATCAACTGGTCATAAGT
Source organism: uncultured bacterium (assembly GCA_905215575.1). Taxonomy (GTDB): domain Bacteria; phylum Bacteroidota; class Bacteroidia; order Bacteroidales; family Bacteroidaceae; genus Paraprevotella. The sequence continues at coordinate 3,768 of CAJMQV010000165.1, forward strand.
CGGTCATAAAGCTGATCATAAAATAAAATTTATATAATTATATGATAAACAGCTTTTTATATTCATTTAATCATAAAGATTGAAAACAGAGAGAAAACCAGAGAGGCTATCCTATGGCATAGAAAAGTCCCGCTTTTAAAGGCTGGTTGACCTTTAAAAGCGGGACTTTGAAAAATCGTTTTTACAAGAAACTATACAAAGAACTTCAATACAAAGATGG
>CAJMQV010000166.1 GCA_905215575.1 uncultured bacterium
CCCTTACCCAGGTCTTCCAGACCAGCACCGATCATCAAACCGCCCTCAGAGAAAGCAGACTGAGTACGACCGTAAACGATCTGAAGGAACAATTCACGCATAGCAGTGTTGATGGCGTCACAAACCAAGTCAGTGTTCAAAGCCTCCAGGATAGTCTTACCCGGCAGGATCTCTGAAGCCATAGCAGCTGAGTGAGTCATACCAGAGCAACCGATAGTCTCAACCAAGCACTCCTGGATAACACCTTCCTTAACGTTCAGAGTCAGCTTACATGCACCCTGCTGAGGAGCACACCAACCGATACCGTGAGTCAAACCTGAGATGTCTTTAATCTCTTTTGCCTTTACCCATTTTCCTTCTTCTGGAATTGGGGCTGGTCCGTGATTAGGACCTTTGGCAACACAACACATGTTTTCTACTTCGTGTGAATAAACCATAATTACATTAATTTATTATAGGTAATCTAATTGAGATCGTTTTATTGTATCTCGTTTTTATTGATGCAAAAATAACTATTTTTCGGTATATGACCTAATAAAAATACCAACTTTTTTCTTTCGGGTACTTAGAATTGTTGTTTGTTATGACTTCTATATTTCTAATATGGGAGCGATTGTTGCATTGATCCGGATAAAACAGAGCTGTTTGTGTCAAGCAGACTTTTTAAGTGCGAATTTCTTTTCATTTCAAGCATAGGTAGATGAAACTTTCAATGTTAAATAATGTATTTCCTGAAAAATATTCTTTTTCGAAGTTTGGTAGAAGAAAGAATTTGTATACTTTTGCGGTGTACTAGTATAGTAGAACACTAAAATAATCAATTAATCAATAAATAATATGATTCGTATAGAGGATATTTCATTTGCTTACCGCAAAGGTCGGAAGCAGGTGTTCCGGCATTTCAATGCCGAGTTGGAACTGGGAGGCATCTACGGTTTGTTGGGAAAGAACGGAGCCGGTAAATCTACTTTGCTGCATCTGATGGCCGGTCTGGTCGCTCCTTCAGAAGGTAAGGTGCTGCTTCATGGAGAGGAGATGAGCAAGCGCTCGGTCACTTCGTTGCAGAGTCTGTTCCTGGTGCCCGAGGAGTTTTCCTTACCCGCTGTGTCTTTAGATCGCTATGTGCGCTATATGGCACCTTTTTACCCGCGTTTCAGTGCCGAGATACTGAAACGTGCGCTGGATTGTTTCGAGCTGTCGGGCGACTTGCATCTGGACCGCTTGTCTATGGGACAGCGTAAAAAGGTGTTTGTCAGCTTTGCGCTGGCAGCCAACACCGAGTGGCTTTTGCTGGACGAGCCGACCAACGGGCTGGACATTCCGGGCAAGCGTCAGTTTCGCAAGATTCTGGTGCAGGAGATGAACGAGGAGCGGGGAGTGGTTATTTCCACTCATCAGGTGCAGGATGTGGAGCATCTGCTGGATCGTCTGCTCATCGTGGATCAGGGACAGGCACTGTTGCAGAAGACGGTGGCCGAGGTGTGTGAAACTGTCCGTTTTGCCCAAACATCCGATCCAGATCTGTTGCGCCGGGCCATTTATCAGTTGTCGTCTCTTCAGGGAGCGTCGGTATTGCTGCCTAATGAGGATGGGGTAGAAAGCAATCTTGATTTGGAATTGTTGTTCAATGCCCTGATGGAAAAGCGGGAAGAAGTGACCGCGCTTTTTGCGGGTCAGAAAAATCATCATGTTGCAAGATAAAAACGTAAGCTGTATGATATTTAAAGAAGGAAAACCTATTTACTGGCAGATAGCCGATCGTATAGGAGATGATATTCTGAGTGGAAAGTATCAGGAAGAAGAACGCATCCCCTCTGTGCGGGAGTTTGCAGCCCTGATGGAAGTGAATGCCAATACGACGATGCGCGCGTATGAGTTTCTTCAGAACCGTAACATTATTTATATGAAGCGCGGTATCGGTTATTTTGTTTCGTCCGGTGCCCGGAAACTGGTGCTGGACTATCGGAAAAATGCTTTTATCGGCGAAGAGCTGAATGGCTTTTTTCATGAGATCTATACTCTGGGCATTCCGATAGAGGAGATTACCTCTTTATATAAGGACTATGTGGAAACCATGGAGTCTACAAAGAAATTTCTTGAAGAAAACGGAATGTCTTTTTAAGCGGTCTTGTCGTTTTGATTGTATTATAAGAAAAAACATTGAATTATGAATTTGAATCTATTTCGTATAAAGTCCCTGATGGCGAAGGAATGGGACGAACAGAAAAAGCATTACTTGCTGATCTGGTTGGTGTATTTTGGTGTGATGGCCGTAATCTTTACCTGGTGCTCGCTGATGTATGTGCAAAATTCACTGCGTAGTGGATATCCTTTATCTGTTTCGGTTTACAATGACTTTTGGTATGGTTCGTCTGCTGTCTATCCTTTTTATATATTGCTCCTGTTTCTGGCCGTGTTCAGCCGTGGTTCTGATTTCATGTCCGGTGCTACAGACCGGCAGGGATTACAGGCTTATCTGTCCCTCCCGGCTTCTACCGGAGAAAAGTTTCTGGTGCGGTGGCTCTTTATTGTACCGTTCACGTATCTGCTGTTTTATGTGGCTTTCCTTGCGGCCGATCTGGTCCGCCTTTTGGTTTGTTCCGCAGTCTATCCGGATTTTAAGGCCTTTCATCTTCTGATTGGAGAAGCATTGGAAGGGGGGGTGCTGATGCGGTCATTGGCTGGGCAGTCTTTGTTTATTTTGGGCAGTACGTTCTGGAAGAAGAACGGATTCGTCAAAACCGCGGCATTTCTTATAGCCTGTGCGGTCTTATGGGTAGCCGTTGCCTTTGCGCTGTCCAGAGTGTATGAGAATCCCGAAACGGAGGTGTCTTATCCGTTATGGGCGCAATATATGATGAATTGGGGAATACCTTTGTTGGTTTGGATTGTATGTACCGCATTGACCTATTGGCGTTTTCGGGATATGCATCTGGCTTATTGCCGGGTTCGTCGCAGCACGAAAGTGGTTGTCGGATTGGTGGCTGTGGCCTTTCTTACCAGTGTGTTCTGCATATTCTTTATGCAGAAATATTGCCGTGTTCCCAATGCGACTCCAAGTTATATCCAAGATGCCACCTGGTATCCTTTGCCAGCCTTCAAGCATCTGGTTTTGGAGGACAGCCTGGAGGTATATTGCGCTGAGTGGGTACCGGAAGTAAATCCAAAAGATTCTACCCACGTCGGAATGCACCGACAGTCGCTTCGCGGGGTATTGTTGAATCTGAATCTGTCGGTTTGTCCAGCTTTCGGGGAAACGTCTATAGAAGGTAAGAAGCAAGGTATCCTGATCACTCCGGAGTTATATCCCTATTGGAAAACAGAATTGCGTCACGACACGCTGCACTTGTTTTTTGATTATCCGGCACGCGAAAAGATGCGCCACAAAGGAAAGGAGTATCTGAAAGCGATGCGCCTCTACACAAACAGTATTCAGATTAGCACTGATACGCTGCTTTCTGTGCAGAACCGCATGCACACCGTTGTGGAATTGTCCGGTTGGAAAACGGATTCTTTGGCTTTGGAGGGTACTTCCTTCAGATTGCGTGATTGCCGGATGGAGGCGCTTAGCATCCAGGCGGATTCTTCCTGGGTTACAGCCCGATATCTCAATGGTGAAGAAGAAAACCGGGAATTGAACTCTCTGATTCTGAGCAATACGGTGATTGGTCGTCTGCATGAATATCAAAATGAGCCGGCTTTCTGGTATCGCGAGGACAATATTTCGCGCGTAGGACAGGCTTTGCTTCATGGAACGGCCCAAGGCGTTCCTGTGGTTGCCGCCAAACAGTCGGGTATCGACTCCGATATTACAGACGCTTTCTGGAAGACTGAGTTCGGTTTCTCCGTGACTCCATTCTGGAAAAAGAAATAAAAATCATTTTCGCTGCTTTGTCGGCACACGGATCCGGTGCTTCAGGAAAA
>CAJMQV010000167.1 GCA_905215575.1 uncultured bacterium
GTCAGCCTGCAAGGTACGGTTCTGCTTTCCGATTCCGGCCACATGCAGATAGAGGTCCATGCCTCCCATCTCCTGCACCAGTTCGGCCAGAGCCTCCGTTGCCCCTTCAGCAGTTACATCGAGTTCTTTCACAAAGACACGCTGCGGCGCCATTTCTTTCAGGGTCAGCAACGGTGCGGTACGGCGTGCGGCAAGTCCGACCACGCAACCGGCAGCAATATAAATACGGGCCAGCTCCAGACCTATTCCGGATGAGGCTCCTACAAGGACAACTTTCTGAGAGGATAATATTTGGTTCATTTTATCACGTATTTAGAGTTCTATACATGCAAAAATAACGATTTTTGCCCTTTCTCCCATTTTTTTGTAACCAAAAAGCCCACAGCTCTTGCTTTTCTTCCACTTTTTATCGTAATTTTGTGTTTTGTCGTCCGGACCCGAATTTCCTGTTCTTTTTTCTTCTCCAAAATGGGAAACCGGTAAAAACACGTCCGCACGAAACAGCATTCACAAAAATCTAAAATACAAATTGCAATGAAAGAAAAAAACAACAGAGGTAAATTTGCCAGTAAAATAGGAGTCATATTGGCTTCTGCCGGCTCGGCTGTCGGTTTGGGAAACATCTGGCGCTTCCCAACAGAAACGGGAGAAAACGGCGGTGCCGCCTTCATCCTGCTTTATATCTGCTGCATTCTGCTGCTCGGACTGCCGGTGATGATCTCGGAGTTCCTGATCGGACGGCGCACACACGCCGACGCATCTACCGCCTTCGAACTGCTGGCTCCCAAACACAAGCAATGGCACTGGGTGGGCCGTTTGGGCATTCTCTCGGGCATTATGATCTTCAGTTTCTATTCTGTGGTGGCGGGCTGGACCGTAAACTACACCGTTCAGGCTGCTCTGAACCGCTTTAACCAGATGGTGCAGACCGGCGAAGAAAATGTGTACGGAGCCTATTTCAATTCATTTGTGTCCGATCCCATCATGCCTACACTCTACCTGGTTCTGTTCATTCTGCTCACTCATTTTGTCGTAGCGCGGGGTATTGAAAAAGGCATCGAACGCTTCTCCAAACTGATGATGCCTACCCTCTTCCTGTTGCTTCTGGTGCTGGCAGGATTTGCGCTGACCACAGACGGTGCGGCCGAAGGTCTGAACTTCCTGTTCCGTCCGGATTTCAGCAAAATTGATTCTTCGGTAGTTCTTTCGGCTATGGGCCAGGCTTTCTTCTCACTGAGCATCGGTTTGGGTTGTCTCTGCACTTATGCCTCTTATTTCCGCAAGGAAGTGAAGCTGGTACGCACAGCAGGAAGTGTGGCTCTGATCGACACGTTTGTGGCCATCATCTCCGGTCTGATTATCTTCCCTGCCGTTTATTCCGTAGCCGGCATGGAGCCGTCCGAGGGACCGAGTCTGGTGTTCGTGGCTCTGCCTAACATCTTCCACATCGTGTTCTCAGATCTGCCTATCTTGGCCTATGCGCTGCCTTTCCTGTTCTACTTCCTGCTCATTCTGGCTTCGCTGACTTCCACCATCTCCATGCACGAGCTGGTTACAGCCTATTTCCATGAAGCACACCATCTGTCGCGCAAGAAAGCCACTTATCTGGTTACGGGCATCTGTCTGTTCTTAGGCATTCTCTGCTCGTTGTCTTTGGGCATCGGCTCGTCTTATACTATCGGCGGTATGACCTTGTTCGACCTGTTTGACTATCTCACGGCCAAATGGATGTTGCCGTTGGGCGGTCTGTTCACCGTACTTTTTACCGGATGGTATCTCGACCGCAAGATTGTTTGGGAAGAAATCACCAACTATGGAACGCTCCGTTTTTACGGATTCCGTTTCTTCATGTTCATCTTGAAGTTCATCGCTCCACTGGGAATCTTCCTGATCTTCCTCGATCAGGTGGGCGTATTCAATTGGTTCTAAAAAAGAATGAATGCGTGATTATGTAGTAAGAGCAATCACACAAGAAACACATTACTGTGGATAAACCAAAAGCCATAGCGCGCTCTATTCCTGAGGTACGCTATGGCTTTTGGTTTATTGTTTTTGTAACGAGTTTTTATTTCCCGGAAACGAAGAATAAAAAGATCAGCACCACATGAAAAAACCATCGGGATGATTTTAAAAGAACATCCTGACGGTTTTTCTATTTTATCGGGATCATCTTTTCAAGACATGACTCAAAAGCCTTTTTCTTGATAACTCAGATAGAATCAGCTACTTATACAGAATAAAATCAAGCTTTAGGATTTCCGGATATTTGTCTGTATTTTTCTTATTGAAGTCTGGTGGCTCAAAGACAAAAGCAATTCAAAACGAAAAACATGTTTTCTCCCCGGATTTCCAAGCGTTTAAGGCAAATCCAAACGGAAGACGATGCGGAACTGTCCGTCAGCATACGACGTACTGGTTATACGGAAGGCCCCTAACTGGGCAGTATGCGCCACGTGCGCGCCAATACAGGCGCAAACATCATAATCACCTACGTAGACGGGCCGTACTTCACGCACCTGCTGATCGGGCAAACGCGAAAGCGAAACACTCTCGGGCAACTGGTCTACGGGAGTCATGCAGGCCGTAACCGGCATATCGGCACGAATCACTTCATTCACCATCTGCCCGATCCGCTCGATCTGCTCCGCCGTGGGAGCTTCGGCCAGTTCATAGTTCACCTTACTCTTTTTACGCTCGATATGCGCATTTGTGGAGCGCGGGCAACCAAACAGCCGCACCATCGTCTGGTTCAGAATATGCTCGGCCGTGTGCATCGGAGCGATGGCATCATCCTGAAATTTTGAATTTGTTTCCATATTATTTTCAGATCTTATAAAAAGGATTGTTTCCCTAAAAACTAATATCAGTACTTTTGCTGCATTTCCGCAAGCATGACTCAAAGATTCAAAGGAAAAGAGTCATATTATCCGTTTGGTTTGGGGATAATATGACTCTCTTTATTTTCCGGAAGGAAACCTGCGAAACTTAAAGCGAACGCTTTCCGTTTCCCAAGGGCCTTCCATATTTTTCTTATTCGAATATTTCATCAATGCCGATAACCTCCTCGGCAATGCTGTCCGTATCTATCATCATATTCTGGCAAGGATCAAAGCCCTCCGGTATGTCGAACTTCTCCTCCTGAGAATAATGCAGGCTCTTGTCGGCATAAACCTTCTTCAGGAACTTGGCACAGATAGGCAAGGCAGAAGAAGCTCCCTGGGCATAGGTCATGCTGCGGAAATGAATGTCGCGGTCCTCACCGCCTACCCAGCTTCCGAATACCAGCGACGGGGTGAATCCGATAAACCAACCGTCGGAGTTGCGGTTCGTGGTTCCGGTCTTGCCGCCCATCGGGCTCTTGATGTTGTATTTGAAACGCATACGTCCGCCCGTACCGCCATCCATAACACCTTGCAACAGAATCAGCATCTTATAAGCGCTTTCCTCGCTGATTACCTCGTTCATGCGGGGCTGGAACTGAGCCAGCACATTACCCTCGTTATCCTCTATACGGGTTACCAGCAACGGAGCCGTACGGATACCTTTGTTCGGGAATGCAGTGTAGGCACTGACCATTTCCGAAAGAGAGATGTCGCAAGGACCCAGACACAATGCCATAGACGGATGAATATCACGGTTCAGAACACCGAATTCGTGAATCAGACGTACCAGAGCTTCCGGACTGAGCTTACTCATCAGATAAGCGGAAATCCAGTTGTTTGACTGGGCAAGTCCCCATTTCAAGGTCACCATCTCACCATAGCGTGAGCGGCTTCCGTTACGCGGTGTCCAAGGTTTGCCGGCAACCATATAAGTCTGCTGCACATTCTTCACCTGGTCGCAAGGAGACATACCGTTTTCCATGGCCAACGTATAGAGGAAAGGCTTGATAGTAGAACCCACCTGACGACGGCCTAC
>CAJMQV010000168.1 GCA_905215575.1 uncultured bacterium
GGAAAGTACCAGCAAACAAAAGATGTATAAAAGACGCTTTGTGCGCTCGAAGGTATATCCCGAAGGAGGTATCAGTACCTTTAAAAGTCCGTCGGGTGGAGAAACGGCCGCCTTGTGGTATCTTTCCAAACAAAAGGATGCCAATACTTTATATATTACGATAAATCATGCCTATCCCGATACTGTGGCTACCGAACTGGGCAAGAGCGAATTCCGCATGGTGCTGCGCAAAGGGTTCAACCGCGTCCGTAATGCGCACCGCAACTGGTGGCACAATTTCTATGCGGCCAGTTTCGTTACACTGCCCGATGCGTTGGTGGAGAACTTCTATTGGGCCCAGATGTATAAAATGGGATCGTCCATGCGCGAAGACGGTTTGGGCATCATTCACGGTGAGCCGTATGCCGTATACAGACACTGGCCAAACCGCCTTTGGAACTTTAACGTGCATTCCATTTATATGCCGATTAACGGAGCCAATCACAATGAACTGGCTTTGCCGTTGGAAAACGCTTTCTATAATCCGACAGGAGAGGACAGCGACTCCACGAGTACCTGGAAAAAAATACTGGACCGCCTTTCACGCAGAGGGAATAAAACTCTGCCGCCAGTCGTAGACGAAAAGGATATTGAAAACGGTCAGTTGGTTTGGGCGTGCCAGAATCTGTGGGCCATCTACCGTCATAAGATGGATGACAACCTGCTGCGTTACAAACTTTATCCGCTGTTGCGTGAGGCTACCAACCGCTATATCGACCAGCTGCACGAGGAGAGCGACGGACATTATCATCTGACAACTTATTATCATCAGGGCAGAGATACCGTGACAGACAATAATTTTGATCTGGCCATGCTTCGGTGGGGCTGTCAGACGATGCTCTCCATGAGTCGGAGACTGCAGATTGAGGATCCGCAAATCACTCTTTGGCAGCGCATTCTGAAAAGGCTCACTCCTTTGAAAACCCGCAACGGCTCTTTGCTGCCCGACCCGAACCACCCGGAACTGCCCCTGCATCTGCTTAGCATTTATCCGCTTTATACACTGAATGTGGAGGTGGAAAAGAACCGTCCGCTCATCCACAAATCCATTAATGAGTGGGTAAAGAAGAATGAGCAGACTCCCGGTTTTCCTTACGTCACCGCATCATCGCTTTATTCTACTGAGCGAAATGGTACAGAGGCACTGAAATATTTGCACCAGATGATCCGTAAACAGGTGCTGTGTAACTCCATGACCAATACGGACGATTATACTCCGGCTCTGGCTGGAGCGCAGGCTGTTCTCAATATGCTGGTGCAGAGCTGGAACGGAATTATCCGGATTTTCCCGGCGGTATCTTCGGATTGGCAGAACATTGCCTTCTATCATTTGCGTACGGAAGGGGCTTTTCTGGTGAGTGCGCAAAAGGTAAATGGAAAGACAACCTTTGTCGAAGTGACGAATACTGTCGGCGAACTGTGTACGATTGAACTGGATTTTGACAATCCTGTGTTCGACACTTCGCGGAGGGTACGCATCACACGCATCGGAACCCGCACGTATAATATTCCGATCCGAAAGGGGGAATCCGTGAGAATTTATCCGCGCAAAAGCAGACCGGACTTTGAAATCCGGCCGACAGAAAACGGTAACGGAACCTGCTTCGGCAAAAAAAGATAAGTGAAATCTTGCCGTCCCGTTGTCGGTAAACGAAGCTTTTTGAGCGGGCATGCCCTGCGGATGGCTTTTTTTTCGTATCTTTGCAAGTTGAATGACATTAAATACAAGAAAAATAATCAAATAATCAGAAAAAGATATGTTCGATAATCTTAGTGAAAGACTGGAACGTTCTTTCAAAATTCTCAAGGGAGAAGGTAAAATTACAGAAATAAACGTAGCGGAGACTCTGAAGGACGTGCGCCGTGCCTTGTTGGATGCCGACGTGAATTATAAGGTTGCCAAGACCTTTACCGACACGGTGAAGGAAAAGGCTTTAGGCCAGAATGTGCTCACCGCAGTGAAGCCAAGCCAGCTGTTGGTCAAGATCGTACACGATGAGCTGACCGTATTGATGGGAAGCGAGACTGCCGAGTTGCAGCTGAAAGGTCACCCGGCTGTTATCCTGATGGCCGGTCTGAACGGTGCCGGTAAGACTACGTTCTCTGGAAAACTGGCCCTGATGCTCAAGAACAAGAAGAACAAAAAGCCGTTGATGGCTGCCTGCGACGTATACCGTCCGGCCGCAATCGAGCAGCTGAAGGTGCTGGGCCAGCAGATGGACATTCCTGTTTACGAAGAGCCGGGAAGCAAGGATCCGGTACAGATCGCGCTCAATGCCATACAGCAGGCTAAGGCCAAAGGTAATGATGTGGTGATTGTCGATACAGCAGGTCGTCTGGCTGTTGACGAGGAAATGATGAATGAGATCGCTGCAATCAAGAACGCCATCAATCCGGATGAAACTTTGTTCGTGGTGGATGCCATGACAGGACAGGATGCTGTGAACACTGCAAAGGAATTCAACGACCGTTTGGACTTTGATGGTGTGGTTCTGACCAAGCTCGACGGTGATACTCGTGGTGGTGCCGCTTTGTCTATCCGTACCGTAGTAAACAAGCCGATCAAGTTTGTGGGTACTGGCGAGAAGATGGAAGCAATCGACCCGTTCCATCCTTCACGTATGGCCGATCGTATTCTCGGAATGGGCGATATTGTTTCGCTTGTAGAGAAGGCGCAGGAGCAGTACGACGAGGAAGAGGCTAAGCGTCTGCAAAAGAAAATTGCCAAGAACCAGTTTGACTTCAACGACTTCATGTCTCAGATCCAGCAGATCAAGAAGATGGGTAATCTGAAAGATCTGGCCAGCATGATTCCGGGTGTGGGTAAGGCAATCAAGGATATTGAAATAGATGACAATGCCTTCAAGGGTATCGAAGCTATTATTCAGAGTATGACTCCACAGGAGCGTACAAATCCGGAAATCTTGAACGGAAGCCGTCGTCAGCGTATTGCTAAGGGATCGGGTACAAACATTCAGGATGTAAACCGACTGATCAAGCAGTTTGACCAGACCCGTAAGATGATGAAGATGGTAACCGGCAGTAAGATGGGTAAGATGATGGCCAATATGCCGAAGATGCCGGGTATGCCTAAAATGCCAAAATTTAAGTAATTCAGATTTATGGAATTGATAGACGGAAAGGCAACCGCCGCACAGATTAAAGCGGAAATTGCAGAGGAAGTGCAGCAGATCGTTGCTGCCGGAGGAAAGCGTCCGCATCTGGCAGCCATTTTGGTGGGACATGATGGCGGTAGTGAAACCTACGTAAAGAATAAGGTATTGGCATGTGAGGCGTGTGGCTTCAAGTCAACACTGCTTCGCTTTGAGGATACCATCACAGAAGAGGAACTGTTGGCTGAGGTGGATAAGCTGAACCGTGATGAGGATGTAGACGGATTCATCGTGCAGTTGCCGTTACCCAAGCATATTTCCGAACAGAAGGTGATTGAAGCCATTGACTATAAGAAAGACGTAGACGGCTTTCATCCCATTAATGTGGGCCGCATGGCTATCGGACTTCCTTGCTATATTTCTGCAACTCCAAAAGGAATCCTGGAGCTCTTGAAGCGCTATAATATAGAAACAAGCGGAAAGAAGTGTGTTGTTTTGGGCAGAAGTAATATTGTGGGCAAGCCTATGGCACAGCTCATGATGCAAAAGCAATATGGCGATGCTACGGTAACAGTTTGCCACAGCCATAGTAAGGACTTGAAGATAGAGTGCCGTGAAGCCGATATCATTATCGCTGCTATCGGTCAGCCGGATTTCGTCACTGCCGATATGGTGAAGGAAGGAGCCACTGTGATTGATGTGGGTACAACACGAGTTCCTGATA
>CAJMQV010000169.1 GCA_905215575.1 uncultured bacterium
TGAAGCCGCTACGGTAAGCTTGTCCAATTCTCCCGCCAGACGGCATAAATCGCTTCCTACATAATTACTCAATATCAAGGTAGCCTGAGGCTCTATTTGAAATCCCTGACGCTTGAGATAGGAGCTGATGAAGACCGGTAACTGAGTATCATACAAGCGGCGAGATTCATATAAAACGCCCTTATTTTTGATTTCTTCAGCGATTTTTTTCCGGCGGTCCAATGATCCGTTTTTATGACAAAAGATCAATATAGTGGACGTCTGAGGCTTCTGAAGATATTCTGTCAGACGATCCTTATCATCGATATGCTGAGCCTCTTTAACCAATACCACCTGATGGGTTGCCATCACCGGAAAACGCCTTGCGGCATCAACCACAGTGTTCATACTTGTACCCTGTCCGTAGAGAATCGTCAGGTTAAAATCCCGCTCTTCCGGGGAAAGTACCGTGTCGACAATGTAGTCGCTGATCTTATCAATATAATAGGGTTCCTCGCCCATCAGATAGTACACCGGACTGAAATCCTTGGCGCGTACCCGGCGCACTATTTCTTCGTATGTGATATCCTGTTGTTTCGTTGCCATCTTTACCAATCGAACTTCAAATGTTTTACGGTTGTGCGGTTGTCGCGGATAAGTTCCAATGCCGAGATTCCGATCTGAACATGATCATGAACAAAGCTGCGTGTCACCAGACGATCGCTCTCGCTCGTTTTAACGCCCTCTGGAGTCATCGGGTTATCCGACACCAGAAGAAGTGCTCCAGTGGGAATATGATTGGCAAATCCGCACGTAAAAAGCGTGGCGGTTTCCATATCCACAGCCATGGCTCTTGTCGTACGCAGATAGTCCTTAAAACGCTCGTCATGCTCCCAAATGCGACGGTTAGTGGTGTACACCGTACCCGTCCAGTAATCGTGTCCCGCATTACGGATAGCAGTAGACACAGCTCGCTGAAGCATAAACGCAGGCAATGCGGGCACTTCAGGAGGATAATAATCATTCGAAGTACCTTCACCACGGATACCGGCCAAAGGAAGCACCAGATCGCCCAAATGTGTCTTGCCGGAAATACCTCCGCACTTGCCCAAGAACAGGCAAGCCTTAGGAGCCACGGCAGAGAGCAGATCCATGACAATGGCTGCGTTCGGACTACCCATACCAAAATTAATGATACTGATATCCTGTCCGTGAGCCACGCGCATGTTGGCCTCGTATCCCGGTTTCTCCACGCCACAGAGCTCACAAAAGATGTCTACATAATTATTGAAGTTGGTCAATAGGATATATTCACCAAAGTCCTCCAGCTTACTCTGAGAGTATCTGGGAAGCCAATTTCTCACGATTTCATCTTTTGTTTTCATAAAAACATTAATTTTGCAGTCCGAAATTAATTAGTTCAACTTTTATAACGAGCAATCCATGGCTGAATTAAATCTTCCCGCCTATCCTGCGAAAATCACGATCAAGGACGGAAAAAGAAATATTTTTGATCCCTTACGCAGAAAATACGTAGCGCTGACTCCCGAAGAATGGGTACGCCAGCATTTCATCAACTTCTTGATCACTCACAAGGGATACCCGGGCACATTGCTGGGCAATGAAATAGCCATTAGTCTGAACGGAACTTCCAAGCGTTGCGATTCGATTCTGTTCGACAGACAAGGACAACCCTTGATGATCATGGAGTATAAAGCTCCGAGCGTAAAGATCACATCCAAGGTTTTTGACCAGATAGCCCGGTATAATATTGTTCTGAAGGTTCGTTTTCTGATTGTTACCAATGGTATGGAACATTACTGCTGCAAAGTGGATTACCAGAACAACCGATGCGTTTTCCTTCAGGACATTCCTCATTATGAGGAACTGAACCACTTATAAATCTAACAACCGGAGCGGATTGTAAGAGATGTCGCGATCGTATATATCGCTACCCTCTTCCTTTTTGATCCAGTTTACAACACGAATGGTCAGTGGCAAGACCATGATTTCATATAGAGTCTTCAGGAGTATCTGAATGAGCATCATCAGCAGCAGTTCCTTTACTGCAATCAGTCCTCCAAAAGCAATTGGGAAAAATACCAAAGAGTCGGCCGTTTCTCCGACGATTGTTGAAAGCACAGCTCTCAACGAGAATTGTTTTCCATGACACGCCAGCTTCATCCTGCTCATGACATAGGCATTCAGGAATGAGCCTATCAGAAAAGCAGACAAGCTGGCCACAACAATTCTGGGCGCCAGCCCAAATACAAAATTAAAACTTTCAGCCCCATTCCAAAAACGGGCCGATGGCAGCCAAACGGCTAACTGCCCCATCATCACGACAAAGAAATTCATTAAAAAGCCGCTCCAGATAATCAAACGCGCTTTCTTGAATCCCCAAACTTCTGCAATGCAGTCATTGATGATATATGATACGGGGAACACAAGCAACCCGCCTGTAATAGTCAGTCCCCAAAAATCAATAACTTTCGTTTCCAGCAGATTGGCTGTGATAAGACATACGTTAAACAAAATGCCCAAAAGCATAAAGGGCACCGAAACTTTCTCCTTCATAGCACAAATATTTACTGTATAAAAACACGAACTTCCCGACACACTGCGTCTGCCGGGAAGTTTCTGTATAAACAAACCTTTTATTCTTCTGTTTTGCGACGACGACGCTTCGGCTTCTCCTCCACGGTCTTCTGCTCGATCTTCACACCGGCCAATTCAGGGTCGATCATGATTCTACCACAGTATTCGCAAACGATAATTTTCTTACGCATTCTGATATCCAACTGTCTCTGAGGCGGGATCTTGTTAAAGCAACCACCACAAGCGTCACGCTGTACGTAAACGATACCCAAACCGTTACGGCTGTTCTTGCGGATACGCTTGAATGCAGAAAGAAGTCTTGGTTCAATTGTCGTTTCCAGGTTCTTGGCCTTTTCACGCAATTTCTCTTCCTCAGCTTTTGTTTCAGAAATGATTTCATCCAACTCAGACTTCTTGATGTCCAGGTCGGTACGTCTTTCTGTCATATCTTCCGTGCAACGCTGTATCTCATTGTTTTTGTGCTCGATAGCCACGTTTGCCTCACGGATTCTCTTTTCATTCAACTCAATGTCCAGAGTCTTGAACTCGATCTCCTTATTGAGTGATTCATACTCACGATTGTTGCGCACATTGTCCAACTGGGTTTTGTATCCCTCAATGGCAACATGATTGGCTTCGATCTGTGTCTTTCTATTGGCAATATCTCTCTTTGCCTCTACGATCTCGTTCTGTATTTTCTCAATACGTGTAGCGAGTCCTTCGATTTCGTCTTCCAGATCTTGCACCTCCAATGGCAATTCTCCTCTTAATGTACGAATCTTGTCAATTTCAGACAACATGGTTTGCAATTGATAAAGATTCTTCAGTTTCTCCTCAATAGAAAGGTCCATCGGATCTTTTTTTGTGTCTTTAGCCATACTTATTATTACAAATATTTAATAGGATTTGTATTTAGCGAAGTAATGTACACCGGCACTTCGGGACACGCATCCGCTATGATTGAATAAATTATTTCCTTTGTATATTGTTCACTTTGATAATGCCCCAAAACTCCAATCTGGATTTCCTGGTCATGTCCAAAGTATAAGTGATATTTCATTTCTCCGGTCAGGAACGCGTCAGCTCCGATCTCCAGAGCCTGTTCCAACAGGAAATCTCCCGCACCGCCACAAATAACGACTCTGCGAATCGGACGCTCCAGCACTTCATTATGCTGCAAGCAGTCCACATGAAAAGTTTCCTTTACCCGCTGGAGAAAATCCTGTGCATCTTCCGGAACGGGAACGGTTGCAACAACTCCGCTGCCCGACAACACACTGTGCACCTCATCGCCCAC
>CAJMQV010000170.1 GCA_905215575.1 uncultured bacterium
GAAGGTGTATATCAGGTTTCTGCTGTTTCTGCATCGGATGTACTGAAACGAAATATTTAAGCCATTGAAGTCTTGTGCCTTGGTGTGTAGGGCTTGATCAGCTTATAACGAATATTAAGCTGCTCTAAGCTGTTTTCTAAGAGCGTTGGCTTGGAACTTTTTAGTACCAAAGTTCGGGAAATCGTCTTGACGATGTGCAGCTTGTGTAGTATTATAAAGGCGATTAAATATTGAAACCCTCTCCACCACCGGGTGGAGGCCAAAGGGCACACAGAGTTTTTCCGTAGGTACGGCATGGTTCACCATGTTATAAAGAAAAGCTCTGTGTGCCCTTTTCTTTTTTATCATGTACCATTACAAGGAGGAAAAAGCAATGAAAATCAAGCCGTTTGCCGTAGAAGAATGGATGAACGCCTGGGAGGTCGGTGCAAAGTATAACATCGCTGAAACATGTGTGGACTCCATCAGTATGAACGAGCTATTCGAGCTGACAGGGGAAGATAAGACGGAATTTTTGAATCGTTTGTGCGCACGCCGTCTGAGCTATGGCGATATTGAGGGTCTGCCAGAATTCCGTAAAGGTGTCTGCGGCCTTTACAAAACGCTGAACATTGAAAATATTGTGCCGACCCATGGGGCATCCGGAGCAAACCATCATGTATTCTATTCGCTGATCTCTCCCGGTGATCGTGTAGTGAGCATCATGCCGACATATCAGCAGCTTTATTCCATCCCGGAATCCTATGGAGCAGATGTTCAGATCCTTCATCTGAGTAAGGAAAACAATTATTTGCCGGACTTAGAAAAACTGCGCCGTTTGGTGACACCTAAAACAAAAATGATCTGCATCAATAACCCTAACAATCCTACGGGTGCGCTGATGTCTGAGCAGATGCTCCGGGAGATCGTGGAGATTGCGCGTTCCGCAGATGCCTGGATTTTGTGCGATGAAGTCTATCGTCACCTTTCACAGGAAGATGGCTGGTGTCCTTCCATTGTGGATCTGTATGAAAAGGGCATTTCGGTGAGCAGTATGTCAAAGGTTTTTTCTCTGGCTGGTCTTCGGCTTGGCTGGATTGCAACGCACGATATGAGCGTTGTAAAGAGCTGCCTTTCTCATCGGGATTATAATCTTGTGAGCTGCGGTGTATTTGATGAAATGCTGGCAGCAGCTGCGCTGAAGCACCGCGATAAGCTGCTGGAACGCAGCCGAAAGATCGTCCGGGAGAATTTGCAGATTCTGGACGATTGGGTCGGCAGTGAACCGCACGTCAGCTATGTAAAGCCGAAAGCCGGCACTACGGCATTGGTTTATTATGATCTGGACATTTCTTCCTACGAATTCTGCGAAGAAATGTACAAGAAGACCGGCGCGTTTGTGACTCCCGGTGACTGCTTTGAAGTGCCGCACAGTATGCGCATCGGTTATGCCTACGGAAAGCAGGATCTGATCGATGGCCTCAAGGCCATCAGCGAGTATATTGCAATGAAAACCCGGTAAAAGAAAGGAGAACCCCGATGAATATTCCCTATATTTCCGCAGAAGAAGTTCGAAAAAATCTTTCGATGGAAGATGCGATCCAATGCACAGAGAATGTTTATAAGCTGAAAAGTCAAGACAAAACCGTTGTATGGCCTACCATTTTCTATGAATTCGACCCCGGCCATGCAGATATGGATATTAAATCCGGTTATCTGCCGGAACAGCATATTTTCGGCCACAAGACGGTTGCGTTCATGGAAGCAAATGTGAAAAAAGGCCTGCCGGATCTTGTGGGTCTGATTGCCGTGTTCAGCTCGGAAACCGGTATGCCGCTTGGCCTTGTGGACGGCTCCTCTGTGACCGGAATGCGCACTGGTGCGGCAGGAGCCATTGGTGCAAAATATCTGGCCAGAAAGAATTCCCAGAACGCTTTGATCGTCGGCACCGGCAATCAGGCACCTTTCCAGATTGCTGCGTTGCTGAAGGTGTTTCCCACGCTGGAAACGATCCGGATCGCCAATCCGCATAACGCAGGACATGCTGCTGCATTTGCGTCGAAGATTCGCGCAATGCTGCAAACCGATTTTGCAATTGAGGCAGCCTCGGTAACCTTCGAAGGAGTTTCTGATTTGAAAGAAGCCGTATCCGACAGCGACATTATCATCACAATCACGCCTTCCCACACCCCGCTGATTCAAAAAGAATGGGTCAAACCCGGCACACATTTTTCCTGCATTGGTGCTGATATGGCGGGCAAAGAAGAAATTGATTCCCAAATTTTTGAGGATGCCATTGTTTTTGTGGACAACCTCGAACACTGCAGGAACGCCGGAGAAATTGAGATTCCCTTGAAGCAGGGCACATTGTCTGAAGATCGAATCTGTGGAGAGCTTGGTGATCTCATTCTTGGAAAGGCTGCGGGTCGTAAAAACGATACCGACATCACGGTGTTTGATTCTACTGGCATGGCACTTTTGGATCTTGCCGTGGCAGATTTCCTGCTCAAGAAAAATATGTGAGAATGGGAAGAAGATGGAGCAACCCTGGGAGGATAAGTGATGAGCAATGTTCTGGAAAATAGCCTTTTGATTCAGGACAAGGTGTAAGGGTGATTTCTAAGAGAAGAAATTCCTTTCAAAAAAGATAAGAAACAGGACATTGGAATTCCGTGCCCTGTTTCTTGTTTATTCGATACGGACGGTAATGTATCATTGATTACGGCTTTCGCCGCATGGAACGGATACTTTGTAGTGTCAAAAACAATTTAGAAAATAAAAACGGAAAATACGTTGATATTTTCTGACTTGCGGCGTATAATAAGATTACAAGAAAATAAAAACGAAAAAACTGTTTTTAGAGGAGGACTACCTATGAAAATACTCCGCATCACCGCACAAGGACTCCCGTTATTCAAAAAAGACTTGGATATTTGCTTTTATACGCAGCAACGTGTTTGCGAAGAGGACAAAGATAGTCTTTACCGTTTGACGGATAACTACTATCTCCACTCTGCCTGTGCTTTCATTGGAATTAACGCATCTGGCAAGACCTCGGTATTAAAGGTCATTAGCTTGGCCTTAAATATTGTGAAAAATGAGCCCATCAATCATGTGGAGGCAAAAAGCATTCTTGGCGGAGCGAAGAATGCTACAATCCGCACATATTTTTATGATAAGCGCAGCTACGTCTGCTGCTTGGAAACTGTAATTGCAGCAAAGAAGTCGAAAACAGGGGAATATATGTATTCGATTCTGTCTGAAAGCCTTTGGGAAAAACCAATTGCAACCGTTAAGTCGAAAAAGTATCTGACAGATTTTACAGGAATGAAGCCTGTAGAGCAGCGCAATAGCGATGAAGCATACCTTTCTGATGATGTCAGCTTTGTCATTGCACATAATAAAAAAGCGAATGATACAGTGGAAATATTCAGCCTGCTTTCCTATACGAATGTGAATGTGCTTCCATTTACCGAAGATATTCCATTGGAGGTAATTGCATTTCTCGATCCAACCATTGAGAAATTGTGCTTTGAACAGACAGAGGGAAAAACATTTATCCACTTGAAGTTTAAGGATGAAGAAGAGATTATCCTGAATAATGCGGCAGACCTTGAGCAGTATCTGTCCTCTGGTACGATTAAGGGCATTATTACATTCTCGATGGTAAAGGACGTTCTTCATTCAGGTGGTTATCTTCTGGTAGATGAAATAGAGAATCATTTCAACAAGGAAATTGTAACGACCTTAGTGCGCTTCTTTATGGACAGCCGACTGAACAAAAATGGCGGAACGCTTATTTTCACTACGCATTATCCGGAACTGCTGGATGAATATGACCGAAAT
>CAJMQV010000171.1 GCA_905215575.1 uncultured bacterium
GGGTAGAACTGGTCACACGAACAGTGAAAGTAGAGTTGTTACCACCACCGTGCTCGGCATGAAGCACCAGCAGTAAGTCCAGCGTACGGGCCTCCAGCGGGGTGAAATCCTTTTTCAGCATATACAGGAAGTTCTCGGCCAGTCCGTAGTGCTCTTTCGGCAGACGGATGTGCAGAGAGCGTCCACGGGTACTGTGGCGATAAATGTTGTACGCATAGGCGATTACTGTCGGGAAGCGTGAAATCAACTCGATAGACTGACGCATCAGGTTGTCGCGCGAGATATCGTCCGGATTCGGGTCGAAAGTATACATCTCGAGCACGCTTCTGGCCAGAATGTTCATGATGTTCTGGCCCTCCAGATCGATAATATTCATGGTCGTCTTCTTGTCAAGCGGCATATTGTCGCTGATCAGCTCCTTGAAGGCTGCCAACTGCTCGTTATCGGGCAGTTCGCCGGAGAGCAGCAGATAGGCCACCTCTTCGAATCCGAATCGTTTTTCACGGAGCAGACCGTGTGCAATGTCGTCCAGGTCATATCCGCGATAGAACAGTTTTCCCGGAATCGGTTTCAGACCGCCTTCTTCGGTACGTTCGTAACCCACTACGTTACCGATTTTGGTCAGTCCCACGAGTACACCCGTGCCATCCTCGTTACGCAGTCCGCGCTTTACGTTGAACTTGGTAAAGAGTCCGTTGTCGATTCTCGACGCTTGTTTGGCACATTCTGAGAGCTTGTAAACGATATATTCTTTTTTCATATTATCAATCTGAATTTAAAGTGAATGAATTAAAGCAGAGACACAATCTTGTCTCCGAACTCCTGTGTGGAGAGTGATTTTCCGTTAGGCATGAAGCGGGCCAGATCGTGAGTGGCTTCTCCGCTTTCGAAGGCCTTTTCCAGAGCATCGGTAATCAGGTCGGCGGCTTCGTTCCAGCCCATGTACTGAAGCATCATCACGGATGACAGTAACAGAGAGCAGGGGTTCACGATGTTCTTTCCGGCGATATTCGGAGCGGTGCCGTGTGTCGCTTCAAAAATAGCGTGACCGGTGTGGTAATTGATGTTGGCACCCGGAGCAATACCGATACCGCCTACCATGGCTGCCAGCTGATCAGAAACATAGTCGCCGTTCAGGTTCAGGGTGGCGATTACGGAGTAGGTTTCCGGAATCAGCAGTGTGTTCTGCAAGAATGCGTCGGCAATACAGTCCTTGATGATGACTTTGCCCTGCTTTTGCGCCTCTTTCAGAGCGGCTTTGGCGGCATCTTCACCCTCGCTCTTCTTCAGTGCGTCAAACTGGTTCATGGTGAAAGTCTGTGCGCCGAACTCCTGTTCTGCCACTTCGTAGCCCCATTTCTTGAAACCGCCTTCGGTAAACTTCATGATGTTACCCTTGTGCACCAGAGTGACAGACGGCAACTTGTTGGTCAGCGCATACTCAATGGCGGCACGCACCAAGCGCTTGGTACCTTCTACAGATACCGGCTTCACACCGAAAGAGGAGCTTTCCGGGAAACGTACTTTGCTGACGCCCATTTCCTCTTTCAGGAAACGATAGAATTTCTGGGCCTCGGCAGTTCCCTGCTCCCATTCGATACCGGCATAGATATCTTCCGTATTCTCACGGAAGATGTGCATATCCACCTTCTGTGGTTCCTTGACCGGAGAAACAACGCCCTTGAACCAGCGCACCGGGCGCAGGCATACATACAGGTCGAGGGTTTGGCGCAGGGCTACGTTCAACGAGCGGATGCCACCGCCCACCGGAGTTGTCAGCGGGCCTTTGATGCCGATCAGATATTCACGGAACTGCTCCATGGTTTCTTCCGGCAGCCAGGAACCGGTCTGGTTGAAGGCCTTCTCACCGGCCAGCACTTCCTTCCACAGGATCTTTTTGCTGTCACCATAAGCCTTGCTTACTGCCTGATTTACAATTTTCTGACAAACGGGGGTAATCTCGGCTCCCACGCCGTCGCCTTCGATAAACGGGATGGTCACCTCGTTGGGAACCATCAGTTTACCGTCTTGCATATATGCTTTGTTTTCCATCGTTCTTGTTCTGTTTTTATTTTTTAGTGAAAATATTCAGAGCAGATCCGGCTTTGAACCATTCGATCTGCAGATCGTTATAAGTATGTGTGGCTTCGAAACATTCCTTGCTGCCGTCCGGGTGAGTCACTTCCACAGTGAGGTTCTTTCCCGGGCAAATGTTCTCAACATCCAGAATAGAAAACTTGTCCTGTTCGCCCACCTTGTCATAGTCTGCCTTGTCGGCGAAGGTCAGTGCCAGCATGCCCTGCTTCTTCAGGTTGGTTTCGTGGATGCGGGCAAAGCTCTTGGCCAGAATCACCTTCACATTCAGGAAGCGCGGTTCCATGGCGGCGTGCTCTCGGCTGGAGCCTTCGCCATAGTTCTCTTCGGCTACGACAATCGAAGAAATACCTTTTTCCTTATACTGCTTGGCTACGGCCGATACGGCTTCGTAAGCGCCTGTCAGACTGTTGCGCACGGCATTGGTCTTGTCGTTGAAGGCATTCACGGCTCCCATGAGCATATTGTCGGAAATGTTTTCCAGATGGCCGCGGAACTTGAGCCACGGACCAGCCATGGAAATATGATCGGTAGTACATTTGCCTTTGGTCTTGATCAGCAACGGCATATCCTGGAAATCAGCAGCGCAGAATGGGGCAAACGGTTGCAACTTTTGCAGACGGTTGGAGTCGGCGCTGATGCTTACGGTGATGTTGCTGCCGTCTTCTGCCGGAGCTACATAGCCATTGTCCTCAACGGTAAATCCGTTCTTTGGAAGTGTGTCTCCGGTTGGAGGGTCCAGCTTGACTGCTTCTCCGTTTTCGTTGGTCAGAGTGTCTGTCAGCGGATTGAAGGTCAGATCGCCCGCAATGGTCATGGCCATAGCCATTTCCGGAGAAGCCACGAAGGCGTGCGTATTCGGATTTCCGTCAGCTCGCTTGGCGAAGTTGCGGTTGAATGAAGTCACGATGGAGTTCGGACGGGTAGGATCGTCGGTCTCGCGTTTCCACTGTCCGATACACGGACCGCAGGCGTTGGTCATAATCACAGCGCCCATACTTTCGAAATCGGCAATCATGCCGTCGCGCTCGGCGGTGCAGCGAATCAGTTCCGAACCCGGATTGATGATAAGCGGTGCGGCAGCCTTGAGGTTCTTGGCGGCTACCTGACGTGCCAATGAAGCGGCACGGCTCAGATCCTGATAAGAAGAGTTGGTGCAGGAACCGATCAGTCCCACTTCCATCTTCTGTGGATAACCGTTCTGCTTTACCTTTTCCGCAAACTCAGAAATCGGGCAGGCGGCATCCGGAGTGAAAGGACCGTTTAAATAAGGCTCCAATGTAGAGAGATCTATTTCAACGATGCGGTCGTAATAGGCTTCCGGATTGGCAATTACTTCCTCGTCGGCCTTCAGTTCTGCCTTTACCTGGTCGGCCAGTTCGGCGATTTCTGCTCTTCCGGTAGCTTTCAGATAGGTTGCCATTTCTTCGTCGTAAGGGAAGAGGGAAGTGGTAGCACCCACTTCGGCACCCATATTGCAGATGGTAGCCTTTCCGGTAGCCGATAGAGTCTCGGTACCCGAACCAAAGTATTCGATAATGGCATTGGTTCCACCCTTTACGGTCAGGATACCGGCCAGTTTCAGAATCACATCCTTAGGAGCGGCCCATCCGTTCAATTTTCCGGTAAGCTTCACACCGATGAGTTTCGGCATCTTCAGCTCCCATTCCATTCCTGTCATTACATCCACGGCGTCGGCACCACCTACACCGATGGCAATCATG
>CAJMQV010000172.1 GCA_905215575.1 uncultured bacterium
GGCTGCATCGGTAGAGGCCATCCTCCTTTGACAAATACAGGAGATTCTTCAAGGGTGCTGGAAACGGTTGCGGTTTTTCCACCTTCGTATGCTTTTCCGGTAAACAGACTGTACCAGTTGCATCCGGCAGGGAACCATACTTCCTGTTCTACGGTCTTGTCCGGACCAGTTCCTGCTTCCGTTACCGGAGCACCAAGTATCAGGTCACCGAAATAGAATTCATCAGGATGTTTATAAGACTCCTCGGCTTCCGGTTGCTCGATGTAAAGACCTCGGTTCAGCGGAAGCATATCCGTTTGGCACTGGCGTACGCTGGAGTAGACATACGGCATCAACTGCGAACGGAGCTGATAAATATGGCGCATGGCCTTTTCTTCACGTTCGCCCCAAAGCCAGGGACGGCGGTCATTGTCCTTTCCGGCTACGGAGTGGATGCGCAGCGAAGAGTTCAGTAGTCCGAACTGAGTCCATCGGGTGTACAATTCCGGGTCCATTCCGTCGTAGAAGCCACCGATATCGTGCGCCCAGAAGAAACATCCGGAGTTGCCGCTTGTTGTAGTCAGATCCACTTCAAAGCGCAGCATTTCCCAGTTACCTACGGCATCTCCCGAAAATTGGATGGGATGACGATGGTCGCCCCAGCCTCCCCAACGGCTGAAGCCTGCGCCGCGCAACGTCTTTTCCGGCATACCTTCCGAATAAGCCGGACGCATGGAATAGTTGTAATAAATTTCATTGAGCCACGGCAGATGCTTGGTACTGGTGCCTCGCACCAAAGGGTAAGCATAGTCCTGTTGCCAGTCCAGCCACCAGAAAGCCACGCCCATGGAATCGCTTTCTTGATGTGCGTATTTCATGAACCGGTTCATATAATGGGGATCACCGGCATCAAATACAGGAGTACCGTTTTGTGTATATTCTGCTCCCAAGTCACGGGCAAAGGCTTCATAGGCATCCTCTTCCGGGCGCAGACCGTCGTGCGGGTGTTCGTTGAGTACCACATGAACATCCTTTTTCTTGAACTCGGCAATCAAGCCGGCTGGATCGGGAATCAGTTCCCGGTTCCAGCTGTATCCAGTCCATCCCCGGGTAAAGGCATGTCCCGTACCGGTAGAGAAACTCTTTTTGTGCCAGTCCATATCGAATACCATAATGTCGAGCGGGAATCCGTGTTCGTGATATCCGTTTACCAGATCACGATAGTCCTGAGCCGTATATTGCCACCAGCGGCAATACCATGCGCCGTGTACATATTTGCGGGTCATCGGCACCGGACCGCTGATGGCAGCCAGTGATTTCAAGGCAGCCTTATAGTCTGTGCCATAAATAAAGAGATAAAGATCCTGCACATGGTTGCGGTCACGAAGAGTCAGAGTACCATTCTTATAGACATCCTTTCCGGTATCATTGATCAGATACCATCCGTTGCGGCTCAGCAGTCCTTCCTCGCGTTCCACAGGGCCACCAATACCATCGAGTGTGCAGAGAGCTCCTTTCAGGTTTCCGCTCTGTCCGTCAGTAAGACACCATCCCTGCTTTTTACCTTTCAGTGTAAACTCGGCGCGCAGATTGTTCTGTCCGAAAGGAAAGCCATCCTGATCAAACTCCAGACGCATGGCGTTTGTGGTGAAGATGTGCTTTCTGCCTTCCTGTTTATGGTCCACAGCTACATCATAATCTTTGCGGATTACTGCGAACAGGGTGGAGTCGTTGAGAAATTTCTGTTGGTTGGCGTATTCCAGACGAACCAGATTGTCCGTAATGAAAGTAATACGGCTGTTACCTAAGATAAAGGTCCGGGCGGAAAGGCCGGAAGCAGCCATACCGAATGCCAATACGGCCGCCATTCTGAGATTATTCCATGTTTTTTTCATGATGTTTGTTTTTGCAGATTTTCATTTGCAAAAGTATTTTAAGTCTTCCTTTCCGTCAATAGACCATAAACCGCATCATAAATCCTGTATTTAGGTAAGTATTTGATACTTAAATAAATATATTTCAAAATATAGAACCAATCATAAAAATGCTATGATGCGAAACAAGGCATTTAGAGTGAAATCTGCAATACCTGTTCTTCAAAAGCGTCCCGATCCACAGCCTTATTCTTCAGTCTGTTCCGATAAAAATAGACGGTATTGACAGATATGTCTAAAATGGTGGCGATGCGGCTGCTGTCTGATATGCCCAACTTTAACAGGGCCAGCAAGCGCAGTTCGTTGTTGAGCAGTTCATTGTCGGGTGTTTCTATTTTACAGTCTTCTTTGAGCAGCGCATTTACCTGTTTCTGAAAATCCGGATATAATCGGGTGAAGGCAATGTCGAAACGGCGCAGCAGATTCTTTTGGTTTCGGGCCAGATTGGTATCTCCCTTGAACAAGGCTGCAAGCTGTTCTATTTCCTTGGAGCGTATTTTGTTCATCACCGTATGGCGCATGGCTCCTAATTCGTAGATGGAATCTATGCTGATGGAAAGGAAATGCATCAGTCCTTCTGACAGAGATTTCATGGACTCTTCTAATTGGTTTCCTTTTATTTCTGCTGTCCGGTGCATTTGTTTTTCCTGTTCCAGTTCCTTTTGCAGATTCTGTTTCTGTGTTTTGTTTTTCTTCATTCCCATCCAGAAAATGCCTGCAAGCACAGCCAGCACTCCGATGAGCGAACCGAAAATCGCAAGATTTCTTTTTCGTACGGCTTTTTCATGAGCCAGACATTTTTCCAGGATCGGAGACACTTCATAATTTTGTGATCGTGCCCGATAGAAAACAGCTCTTTTACTGGCTTCCTGCGCATAGCGTGTGGCACGTTTCCAATCTCCTTGTTCCATCATTAGTGCTGATAACCGAACCAAAGCGGAGCTGATCATTTTATGGGCTTCTACATCATATATTGCTGCCATGGCCCAGAATCTGTTTCTTTCTTTCAGTTTGTTTTGTTGTTGGCATTTTCCGGCAATAATCATGGCATACGCAGCCTTTTCGGTATTGTTATCGGATTGTGAAAGAGTCGCTTTCAGTCGGTCTATGATTTCCTGTTCGCTGTTATTCCGGTATTTCAGACGCAGCAACCGGCTGTGTGGTTCCGGATCGTATTTGCTGACCGAATCTTCCAGAGTTTCCATCCGCATATAGTTTCGGGTGACCAGATCGTTGGGCAGGTCCTGATGCTGAAACTGTTCCAAAATATCTATTTCGGCCTTAAACACCTCATTCTTAGAGCTACGGTCCAATGGAGTTTGCAAAAGAGAGTCCAGAAGCGCTTCTCCTGCCCAGGGCAGTCCACTGAGCGCATAGGCGATAGCTTTACGGCAAATCATCTGATTTTCCGTACTCTTGTCATTTTGTTCTTTAGCCAATTGAATAGCTTGGTCCGCATAATGCAGACATGAATCAGACTGATAAAAGAGAAAATGTTCTACAAGAACTCTCGTTTGCAGGATTTTTTCTTGAGGAGTCGGAGCGCTTGTTTGTAATATTCTGGTATCTTGAATTTCTTTAAGATGCCGTTCTTTATATTGGTCTGTTTGTGATAAACGCAGGTCTAATTCATTGAGTAATTTTTCAAAGGAATCATTTAGACTGATTGGCTGTTGCCCATATAGGGAATAACTGCACAAGATACAGCATAAGGCTGCATAAAATTTTATATATCGTTTTATCGGATACAGCATAGGTAGTAAGGGAAATTTTAATGGTCTGTATTTTTAAGCGTTTATACAAAAGTACAGAAAAATGATAGATTGACCTTGCAATATTTCTGTTTTTCTGTTTTGGTGAGGTTCTTAAAAAAAATTTTATGGATTATTTATTGGGTTGAGATA
>CAJMQV010000173.1 GCA_905215575.1 uncultured bacterium
GCACATAAAGCTGAATATAACAGGATTGGCAGCCTTCACTGAGTCCCTGAAGCATGAAGGTGCAGTAAAATTGACGGGATACCATAAGTTCCTGCTCTTTTGCCGTTCCGTAATAAGGAAGCATACTTTCAAATATCTCTGCAATAGCAGGCTGATAAACTCGGAACGCATTGACGATTGTACTTACGTTCCATATAAAGATTCCGGCATTCCAGAAATAATTGTTTTTCTGAATATATCTTTCCGCAGTCTGCAAATCCGGCTTCTCTCGGAAAGAATCCACACGGAAAATTTCCTTGTTGCGAACCGAAGAAGCGGAAAGATCGGCTTGAATGTAACCGTAACCGGTTTCCGGACGGTTAGGTTTCATTCCCAATGTAATGATGGCATCCGACTCGCCGACAAAATCCAGACATGAGTTTACAACCCGGCGGAATTCCAACGGGTTCATGACTATATGGTCACTGGGCGATACAACGATATTGGCGTGAGGACATTTGGATTTGATACGCCAACTCACGTAAGCAATACAAGGAGCTGTATTGCGGCGACAAGGCTCTTTCAGAATATTCTCTTCCGGAACTTCGGGTAACTGCTCACGCACAATGTCCACATAGTCGGCAGAAGTTACCACCCAGATATTCTCCGCATTGCAGATGTCCTTGAAACGGTCAACAGTCAGCTGCAACAAAGTACGTCCACAGCCTAATACATCAATAAACTGTTTGGGTTTTTCCGGAGTACTCATCGGCCAAAATCTGCTGCCGATACCTCCGGCCATAATTACTAAATGATTATTCTGGTCAGCCATATATTCTCTGTTTTACGTTATACTGATTCACAAATTTAATGTATTTATTTAAAATAAGAACCGTTTATCATATAATTTTATTTTTCTGTGCTCTTAATTTTGTATGATGGCATTATTTTTATAATTATATGTTCGGAAAAGTCATGCTTTGGCTTCAGATTCCTTTTGCTTGATTACTCCTCCCTAGGGTTTGGACATCGGGAAACTTGCATGGCACTTTGCTTTTTATTACTTTTGTCATTTGATAATTAGATTATAAACACATTTAATTCCATTCGTAAAATGCATAAACCGCTTACAATGTTTCTGACCAGCAGTATGCTGCTGACCATCTCTTCTGCCACCGCACAAACGGCCAAACAGCCGAATATCATCATGTTTCTGGTTGATGATATGGGATGGCAAGACACTTCTGTCCCGTTCTATAACAATGAAAAAACAAATTTGAACAAACGATTCCACACTCCTAATATGGAACGTCTGGCACAAAAGGGAGTGCGTTTTACAGAAGCTTACGCCTGTGCCATTTCGTCACCGACACGTTGTAGTCTGATGTCCGGCATGAATGCTTCACGCCACAGAGTAACGAACTGGACCTTGGAGCTGAATCAGAAAACAGATGAAAGCAGTGATGTTATCAGTCTTCCGGAATGGAATTACAATGGTATACAACCGGACAGCTGTGCCGGCAAAATCAATAATTCTACTGCAATTACAGCCCTGCCGCAGGTCTTGAAGAATCATGGCTATCATACCATCCATTGTGGTAAGGCACATTTCGGAGCCCGGACCACTCCAGGAGCAGATCCATATACCATGGGATTTGATGTGAATATTGCAGGTGGAGCAAATGGAGCGCCCGGCAGTTATTTGGGTACCAGAAACTTTGGCGAAGGCTCTCGTTTTGCAGTGAAAGGACTGGAGAAGTATTATGGAAAAGACATATTCCTAACCGAAGCGCTTACCTTAGAGGCTATTGATGAAATGAAAAAGAGCATCAGTCAGGAAAAACCGTTTTACCTTTATATGTCACACTATGCGGTTCACAGTCCATACGACGAAGACAAGCGGTTTGCAGGAAAATATCGTGGGAAATATGATGAGCAGCTGAAAGCGGAGATGAATGAATACGAAGCACGTTATGCGGCTTTGGTTGAGGGAATGGACAAGAGTTTAGGCGATATTCTTGATTTTCTGGAAGCACAGCCGGAGGTTGCTCAAAACACTATTATCCTGTTTATGTCAGATAATGGCGGACAGGGACTGAACAATGTGCGTCAAGGACGTGAAAACCGTGACCAGAACTTCCCGGCCCGTGCCGGAAAGGGATCAGCCTTTATGGGAGGCGTGCGCGAACCGATGATGGTATACTGGCCCGGTGTAACAAAAGCCAATACCATAAATACCCAGAGGGTGATAATCGAAGATTTCTATCCTACGATTCTGGAAATGGCAGGAATAAAGAAATATAAAACCCATCAGACAATCGACGGAGTAAGCTTTGTCAAGGCCTTAAAGGCAAATAAGGCTAAGAAATCCAGATCATTGGTTTGGCATTTCCCGAATTTATGGGGAGAAACCCAAAATAAGGAAGAAGGATATGGAGCCTACTCTGCCATCTTATCAGGAGATTATCATTTGATTTACACTTGGGAGACACAGACCTGCCGCCTGTATAATGTCAAGAACGATATCGGCGAACAGAATGATCTGGCCAAAGAACATCCCGAGATCGTCAAGAAGCTATCCAAGGAATTGTCGGACTATCTGAGAGAGCGCGATGCACAGCGCCCGTCCTTGAAAGCTACCGGAAAACTCATCCCTTACCCGGACGAACTTTAATATCCGCAACTTTTAGGGTGATATCAAAAGAAAAGGCTTTATCTGACTTTACATTAAAGGAGATAAAGCCTTTTTCTTTTGCCTTGATACAAGGTTGCCCTATAAAATAAAAAATATAAAACTCTGACGCTGATATTGTGATTATCTTTTTCAGTTATTGGCAAGTTCAGTATTTTGTACTATTTTTGTGAGAACTAAAAACAAGTTAGCATAAAGATGAGTAATAATAATCATGTACTGAACCTACGTTGTGATGCCATTCCTGTGATTCGCATGGCCTTTATCGGCATGGGAAACCGCGGACTGGCCACCTTAAAGCGTTACATGATGCAGAAAGGAGTGCAGATTATTGCCATATGTGATCTTAATCCGGAAAATATTCTCAAAGCCAAGGAAATACTTGCACAGACAGAACACAAGGAGTGCAAAATGTATACGGGAAGCGAAGACTGGCGCACCGTATGCCGCGCTTCGAATCTTGATCTGATCTATATCTGCACAGATTGGAATACCCATGCTGCTATGGCTATCGACGCTATGGAGTGTGGAAAACATGTAGCTGTAGAAGTTCCGTTAGCGATGACCGTTGAAGATTGCTGGAATATTGTAGAAACTGCAGAGCAGACGCAACGTCACTGTTTCATGCTTGAGAATTGCTGTTATGATCCTTTTGCCTTAATGACTCTCCGCATGGCGCAAGAAGGAGTTCTGGGCGACATCACGCATTGCGAAGGAGCCTATATCCATGATTTACGCGAGCGCTACCATGCGGACACCAGAAATGGCGGATATTTCAATGGCTGGATGGCAGAATATTGTCAGGGCTTTCAAGGAAACCCCTATCCTACTCATGGACTGGGTCCCATTGCCCAATTATTGAATATTCATCGGGGAGACCGGTTAAAGTATTTGGTATCTATTCCTGGAAAGGCTGAAAACGGAACTCCGATGGTTAACAACACTTTGCTTCGAACGGAAAAAGACGTTTCCATTTTGTTGCAATACGATGTTTCCACCCCACGTCCGTATAGCCGTCTGCAAACAACGTGCGGTACAAAAGGCTTCACCCAAAAATATCCCGTACAATGTGTACGGATTGACGGACAGCCGGAAGAACATGAC
>CAJMQV010000174.1 GCA_905215575.1 uncultured bacterium
GGTGGAGTTGGCTGACGGCTCGCTGATGCTGAACATGCGTGACAATCGGAATTACGGTGTGAAAAGTCCGAATGGCCGTCGCATTTGCGTGACAAAAGATTTGGGACAGACCTGGACGGAGCATCCGACTTCGCATGCGGTGCTGACCGAACCGACCTGTATGGCTTCCATTCACCGGCATGATTATAAGAAGAAAAGCCTGTTGGCCTTTATGAATCCCAACTCTTATCGGGCCCGCAATCAGCTTACCCTGAAGTTCAGTCTGGAGGAAGGGATGACCTGGCCAGAGAAATACTGGCTGCTGCTGGACGAGTGGGGCGGTTTCGGTTATTCTTGCATCACGTCCATTGACAAGGAAACTCTGGGAGTAGTTTATGAAGGCAGTGGGGCACAAATTGTCTTTCAGAAAATCAAACTTTCCGACATCTTTAAATAAATAAATTCCTAAATCATATTAACCATAAAATAGAGTACAATGAAAAGATTTTTATTTTGTGTTGTAGCTTGTATCTGCGTTTCTGTTCTTGGGGCACAACCGTTGAAATTCAATAGCAAGGGAAACTTTAAAATCGTGCAGTTTACGGATTTGCATTATATCTATGAGGACAAGCGGGCGGCCATTGCTCTGGAATGCATTGATCAGGTGATGCAGACCGAGAAACCGGATTTGGTGGTTTTGACAGGAGATGTCATTTATGGCAAGCCGGCCGATAAAAGTTTCCGCGCGGTGCTGGACAAGTTGTCTTCCTATAAGATACCTTTCGCCATTACTTTCGGCAATCACGACGACGAGCAGGGAATGTCCCGTCAAGAGCTGCTGGAGATAGCCCAAAGCTATCCGATGAACCGTACGGCCACTGAAAAAGGAATTTCCGGAACAACCAACTATACCTTTCCGGTCTATCGTCAGGACGGTCAGACACCGGCAGCTGTTATTTATTGCATAGACGCCCATTCCTATTCCCAGATTAAGGACATAAAGGGATATGACTATATCAAGCAGGATCAGATTGCCTGGTATGCCCGCATGAGCCGCCAGTATCAGGAACAGAACGGCGGGGCAGTGGTTCCTTCCTATTTCTTTTTCCATATACCGTTGCCGGAATATGCCGTTGCCGCATCTACAGAATCGGTTCCTTTGGTTGGAAGCCGGACCGAAAAGGTCTGTGCACCCGCTTTGAATTCCGGCTTGTTTGCCATGATGAAAGAACGGGGCGATGCGCGCGGCGTTTTTGTGGGACACGATCACGACAATGATTATGCCGTTTATTGGAACAAAGTCTTGTTGGCTTACGGACGTTATTCCGGTGGAAACACTGTGTACAACAATCTGTCTTGTGGCGCAAGAGTTATTGAAATATCTGAAAACGATGCTTCATTCAAGACCTGGATTCGTTTGCAAACCGGCGAGAAAATCAATGAACTGACTTGTCCTGCTTCGTTTGTGAAGAAATAAAGAGAAAAGAATATGAATCAGGAATGCATTGATTACATCGAATCAGAAATATTGCCCCGATATGCCTCTTTCGACAAGGCACATCAGAATGATCATGTGGAACGGGTGATTCAGGAAAGCCTTCGTTTGGCACAGTATTATGAGGTGAATCCCGACATGGTTTATGTCATTGCCGCCTATCACGATGTGGGGCTGGTGGAAGGGCGGGAGCGTCATCATCTGGTTTCGGGCTGTTTGCTGCAGGCCGACCGGAAGCTCCGCAACTGGTTTTCCGAGGAGGAAATCCGGGTGATGAAAGAAGCCGTGGAGGATCACCGGGCTTCGAACAAGCACGAGCCGCGCAGCATTTATGGCAAGATTGTTTCCGAGGCCGACCGGGTAATCGATGCCGAGACCACATTCCGGCGTACGGTGCAGTACGGACTTTCGCATTACCCCGAAATGAGTCCGGAGGAGCATTATCTCCGTTTTCGGGATCATCTGATCACGAAATACGGAGAGGACGGCTACCTGAAACTTTGGATTCCGCAGTCGGACAACAATGCGGAAAGATTGCAGGAAATTCGCAGGATTCTGAAAGATGAAGAGCAGCTTCGGAATATCTTTGTGAAACTGTTTGCTGCAGAGAACGCTGTAAAATAGAGAATAATATGAAAAAGAAAACTTTTGTGATGTGGGCTGCAATGTTTGTCTGTGCAGGATTGTTTGCCCAGCCGGCTTCGCTCGATGAGGTCTATGAACCGGTCGTAGTCGGTGTTCCGCCCAGCGATGCCTATATTGGTCTGTCGTTGCTGCCCGACGGGGAGTTGCGCCATTATAATTATGGAGAACATGCCGCGCAGACCGTTCCGATGTATTTGTCGAGCCGTGACCATGGACTGACCTGGAAAACGGTATCCCTGCCGAAAGAGTTACCCTATGCCGACCAGCGTTCACCGGTAAGCGGAGAATATGTGCGGGTGTTTTGTAACAGTAAGGGGGTATATGCCATGCGTACGGAGGGTGGTCTGGATGGCGGACGCACGATAGTGAAGATTGATGACCGGCCCGGCATCATGAACAAACCGCCCGTATGGATCCGTAACGGAAAACGCGTGATATCCGGTGCCCATCGCACCGACCGCAGTGGTGCCTATGTATATTATTCCGATGATGACGGAAGAACCTGGAAGGCTTCGGCTCAGGTTACGGTACCGCCTCACCGCAAAGGAGGATTTCATCAGGGAACACGCTGGAATCATGGAGCAGTGGAGCCCACGGTGGTGGAGCTGAACGACGGGCGTTTGTGGATGCTGATGCGTACTTCTC
Source organism: uncultured bacterium (assembly GCA_905215575.1). Lineage (GTDB taxonomy): Bacteria > Bacteroidota > Bacteroidia > Bacteroidales > Bacteroidaceae > Paraprevotella. The sequence goes on from CAJMQV010000174.1 coordinate 2,765, forward strand.
AGGACCGTCATTATCAGGCTTTTTCTGAAGACGGAGGAGAAACCTGGAGCGAGGCTACTCCGTCACCCTTTTATGGAACGATAACGATGCCTACGCTCTATCGGATGGGGGATGGACGGTTGCTGTTTTTCTGGTGCAATACCACTCCTCTGCCGGAGCGTGCCGGTACGGATGGAGTTTGGGAGGATGTCTTTACAAACCGTGATGCCTTGCATGTCGCCATTTCCAGCGATGACGGGCGTACCTGGAAGGGTTTTCGTGAACTGTTGCTGAATCCGGAACGAAACAGTCCGGTTTTTGGAAATACACATGGTGGAGAGGATAAAAGTGTGCATCAGGTGCAGGCTGTAGAGTTGGCTCCCGGAAAGATTCTCGTATCGGCCGGACAGCACCGTTCGTGCCGTCGTATGCTTCTCTTTGATGTGCGATGGCTGTATGAGCCTCGTCGCAGTTGTGATTTTAGCAATGGCTTGTCCGACTGGTCGGCCTTCAGATATTATCAAGGAATCGTCGGACATTGTGCCTATCACCGTCAGGCAGAGAATTTGTTGGGCACGCATCCTGATGATTCCACCCGAAAAGTGCTTCAGTTGGGTTACACACCCAATGATTCCCTGGTGCAGGATAATGACGGAGCCGTGTGGAACTTTCCGGCGGCAAAGGACGGTTCTTTGCTTCTGCATCTGCGCATTCCGCAAAACGAATCGGCAGTAACATTAGTCTTGAATGACCGTTGGTTTAATCCTACGGATACGGTGTCGCGGCACGAAGCCATGTATCGTTTGCCGCTCAGCAGGAAAGTGTTGGGTATAAAAGACCGGAAATGGCACCGGCTTCAGATATTCTGGCACAAGAACAAAACAGCCCGTGTGTTTGTTGACGGAAGGCAGAAAGCCGAACTTCCTGTTGTCTGCCCGACCGAACACGGGGTGTCCTATCTGCATTTGCTGGGAGAACATCGCTCGGGAGAGAAGATCCAGATTGATTATGTAGAGGGGGGACAGAT
>CAJMQV010000175.1 GCA_905215575.1 uncultured bacterium
CTTACCATGCTAAAAATCGCGAGATCCCTCGACGCAAACTAACCCAAGATGAAATCCGTGCTGAAGTGATCGCCCTGCAAGACATGGGACACAAACGTCTCGCCATTGAAGCAGGTGAAGATCCTAAACATAATCCTATTGAATACATCTTGGAAAGCATGAACACCATCTATTCCATCAAGCACAAAAATGGCGCTATCAGACGCGTTAATGTGAACATTGCCGCAACGACCGTGGATGAATACCGCATGCTTAAAGAAGCAGAGATTGGCACCTATATTCTGTTCCAGGAAACCTACCACAAAGAAAGCTACCAACGCCTTCACCCCACAGGACCTAAGAGCGATTACAACTGGCACACCGAAGCCATGGATCGCGCTATGGAAGGCGGAATTGATGATGTGGGCCTGGGCGTTCTGTTCGGATTAGAGGGCTATCGCTATGAATTCGCTGGACTCCTCATGCACGCAGAGCACCTCGAAGCGGTACACGGCGTAGGTCCGCACACCATCAGTGTTCCGCGCGTAAAACCCGCCATGGATATTAATCCTGACGAATTTGACAACGGCATTCCTGATGAGATGTTCGAAAAACTTATTGCGCTTATTCGCATTTCGGTGCCTTACACCGGCATGATTATTTCGACCCGCGAAAGCCAAACTGTCCGCGAACATGCTCTTCAGTACGGAATTTCTCAAATTAGTGGTGGCTCGCGTACCTCTGTTGGCGGTTACGTGGAAGAACAGCGTCCCCATGACACTGAGCAGTTTGACGTTTCCGACCAACGCACGCTTGACGAAGTTATTAGCTGGCTTCTGGACAACAATCATATTCCCAGCTTCTGCACGGCCTGCTATCGTGAAGGACGCACCGGCGACCGCTTCATGTCGCTGGCTAAGCGCGGACAGATTGTGAACTGCTGCGCCCCGAACGCTCTGATCACTCTGAAAGAATACCTGCAGGACTATGCTTCGGAACCGACCAAAGCCAAGGGTGTGGAAATGATCCGTCAGGAAATCGCCAAGGTGCCTAATCCGGCTATTCGTGAGCGTGCGGAGCGCTTCCTTCAGGAAATAGAGCAGGGAGCGCGTGATTTCCGCTTCTGATTTGAGGGAGTTGTTCCTTTATTATGAACCAATATCAGAAATAAAGAAAAATCAATATGGAAGTAGCACGTTCCAATCGTTTTCACATCGGTTTTTTCGGTCCCTGTAATGCCGGCAAGTCTTCCTTACTGAACGCGCTGGTCGGTCAGGATGAGGCCATCGTGTCGGATACGGCCGGAACGACCACCGATGTGGTGAAAAAGAATATGGAGATCAGTGGAGTGGGACCGTGTGTCTTGCTCGATACAGCCGGATATGACGATCAGAGCGAACTGGGGCTCCGCCGGGTGGATAAAACCCGCAAGGAAGCCGCCCGGGTGGATCTGGCCATTTTGGTATTAGGCAGTTTCGTTCCCGAGGCTCTTGTTGATGTTCAGGAATGGAAGCGGTATTTTGAGCGGGCCGGTATCCCTCAAATCTATGTGCAGAACAAGTCTGATCTGTTTGCTGATGCTGCCGGACAGGCGGCTCTTTGGGAAGAGGCGCTTCAAGTGGCTTGCTTGCCGGTATCAGCCCGTTATCGTGCTGGCATGGATTCGTTGTTGGGCCGCATTACCGAAGCCTTGAAACAGAAAGACGAGATAGACGATCTGACCGGTAATCTGGTACAGCCGGGTGATTCGGTACTGCTGGTCATGCCGCAGGACATTCAGGCTCCGAAGGGACGCCTGATTCTTCCGCAGGTACAGACTTTGCGCAACCTGCTCGACAAGCAATGCTCCGTGATGTGTTGCACACACGACCGCATGGCCGATACGCTGAAGCTGCTGTCCGCACCGCCCAGCCTGATCATTACTGATTCGCAGGTCTTTCCTCAAGTGCGTGCCCTATGCCCGCCGGAAAGCAAACTGACTTCTTTTTCTGTACTCTTTGCCCGTTACAAGGGAGATATTCCAACCTTCTTGCAGGGAGCTGCCGTGTTGCGCGGTTTGCGTCCCGATGCCCGGGTCCTGATAGCCGAATCGTGCTCGCATACGCCCAAGAACGAAGATATCGGTCGTGTCAAGCTTCCCCGTTTGCTGCGCGCCAAGAAAGGCAGTCAGTTGCAGATAGAAATTGTTGCCGGTAACGATTTTCCGGATGATCTGCGGCCCTATGACCTGATTATTCATTGCGGAGCCTGCATGTTCACGCGCCGTCATGTACTGGCACGTATTGCGGCGGCAAAGGCACAAGATGTACCTATAACCAATTATGGTATTGCCATAGCTGAGCTGAACGGTATTTTGCCAGATGTGGTTTATCCGGAATAAAGAATGTTTTATTTGTTACAAAGGATACAGGTCCTAAATGATAGAAAACAAAATATCATATTTGCAAATCTTTAATTTTTAAGCAATCTAACCCATGAATTTAAAATTATTCTGTGTGGCTTGCCTTACGCCCTTAAGTATGGCTCTTTGTGCTCAGAAAGTATTTGAGATGGAGCGCTATGGACTGGTGCCTGACAAGAAGAAAGACATGTCTGTCAAGTTGCAGAAAGCCATTGAAAAAATCCGTAAGGAAGTGAAACCCGGAGAGGAATATATCTTGCGCTTTAAAAGCGGTCGGTATAATTTTTATCCGGAGAACGCCGCTAAGAAAACCTATTATGTATCCAATCACGATCAGCCTAATCCGAAGAATATCGGTATCGTGCTGGAGGATCTTTCTAATATGACGCTGGATGGTGGAGGATCAAAATTCGTATTTCACGGTACGATGCTGCCGTTGGCTTTGGTAAACTCCACCAACTGTACGCTGGAAAATTTCTCTATTGATTTTGATAATCCGCATATTACCCAGATAGAGATTGTGAAGAATGAAGGTAAGGGCGGTATGACTTTTCGCGTAGCTCCGTGGGTACAGTATAAGATTTCCAAGGATACCGTGTTCCATGCTTATGGTTCAGACTGGGATTTGGCTCCGTCATCAGGTATTGCCTTTGAGAAGGATACCAAACACATTCTTTATAACACAGGTGACTTGTTCTATAGTACCAAAGGAGTGAAAGAAGTGGGTGACCGTTTGCTGCATGCACCTTTATGGAATGATGCCCGTTTGAAGGAAGGAACCGTCATTGCGATGCGTGCCTGGAATCGTCCTACACCGGGAGTATTCCTTTCGCACAATACCAACACCACGCTCAAGAAGGTTACGGTACACTATGCGCAGGGTATGGGATTGATAGCCCAGTTGTGTGATAACATTTATATGGACGGCTTCAATGTATGTCTGGACAGCACTTCCAACCGCTATTTTACGACGCAGGCCGATGCGACCCATTTCTCACAGTGTAAGGGAAAGATCACTTCGGTGAACGGACTCTATGAGGGAATGATGGACGATGCCATAAACGTGCATGGTATTTATCTGAAGATTATGGAGCGCCTGGACGATCATACTCTTCGCGCCCGTTATATGCATGATCAGTCTTGGGGTTTTGATTGGGGATATGAGGGAGATACTGTTACCTTTATTCGTTCGCAGACCATGGAGTATCTGGACGGTGTGAACCGTATTGCTGAGATTACTCCGCTCGACGGTAAGGATGGTATCGGTATGCGCGAATTCAAGATCCGCTTTGAGCAACCTGTTCCGGCGGAGCCATCATTGTAATTTTCACTGTTAACCTTGTATATTTTTTAAGTTGAATATTC
>CAJMQV010000176.1 GCA_905215575.1 uncultured bacterium
GGTGCCCGTTAACTTCGTTGTTTAACTCCTAAAAAATGAAACACAGATGAAAGAAAAATATTATGGAGCCGTGGCAGCCGCGCTTCTGTTGCTGCCCGGTGGAATGGCTGCTCAGAATACTTATGTAAACGAGCAGATGACATCGGTGACGGACTTGAATGGTACGGCCCGTTACGTGGGTATGGGTGGAGCTTTGGGCGCTTTGGGGGCTGATATGTCGGTGATTTCCTCCAATCCTGCCGGTATCGGTCTGTTCCGTAAAGATGATGTAGCGGGAACTATCAGTGTGATGACTCAGGCAGACAAGAGCGCGCCGAATGATTTCTTTACTCACTTCTCTCTGGATCAGTTGGGCTTTGTGCTTAGCGCTCCAATTAAGGGACCGGTGCTGAAATATCTGAATTTCAGTGCCAATTATCAGAAAAAAGCCAATTATGACCACTCATTCGTGGCTGATAACGGACATACCAAAGGTCTGTCGCAAACGCATCAGCTGGCCAGTCTGACTAACCAGTTCGGTTCATGGGGCGATGACGGGGAAACATTCTATTTCCCCGGAGATATTGCAACAACCGCTTATGACAGTTATCTGCTGAACCAGACGGATAAGGGTGTGTTCTACGGACAGCCTTCACAGGGAAATCAGTTCGCGCGTGTGAGCAAAGGATCGCTTCAAGGTTTTGACTTCAATCTTTCTGCCAATTTGAAGGACCGCTTTTATCTGGGATTTACCTTCGGAGTGGACTATATAGATTATTATTCAGAGGCACTCTATACCGAACAGTATGAGAATCAGGGCTCATATTATGACTACAACGCCTTCTCGCTGCAAAGTACCTCTGGCTATGGAATCAATGCCAAATTCGGCTTTATTGTGCGCCCGATAGAAAATTCAGCCTTCCGGTTGGGATTTGCGGTAGAAACGCCTACGCTTTATACCCTCGAAACCGTTGGTGATATGTATATGGATACGCACTATGACGAAAAGGGTGTTTATGACAATGCCAACCTGTACCGTTATTATGGTCCGGAAGACAATTATCTGAATTATACGGTTCGTACCCCCTGGAAGCTTCGTGTCAGCGCCGGACATACAATCGGCGACTTCTTTGCCATCGGAGCTGAGTATGAATATGTGGACTATAGTTTAACTCAGATGGGTTATGTGGATTATGGCAGTTGGGGAGGTGATCGTAAGGATCAGGCGATGAATGATCATGCACGCGCTAATCTGAAAGCCGGACACAACTTTAAACTGGGTTTGGAATTTAAACTGACCGATTGCTTGACTGGTCGTTTCGGCTATAACTATTATGCCACAGCTTACGAGAAGACAGCACGCATGAATCAGGATCTGGATTCATATGCCTTGAACTATAGCACTTATACAGACTATATGAACAAGTCCGATGCCAATCTGTATACTCTGGGCTTGGGTTATAAGAGAAAGAATTTCTATGTGGATCTGGTGTATAAGATCCGCACCCAGTCGGCAGACTTTTATGCGTTTGATGACAGCTTCGTAAGCGATCCGGACTATACAGGCGACCGTACGGTCCGCTTGGATCCGGTTAACGTAAATCTGAACCGTCATCAGGTGGCCATGACTATGGGATTCAAATTCTAAGTACAGGAATATAGATCTTTTCCTGTAAGGAGAAGGAAGTATTTATATATAGGAAAGAGTCATATCAAGCTCATGAAAGGAGTGTGATATGACTCTTTCTTGGTTTTGTCTGGTTCCGGATTTGCTGCATGCGGCAAAAAATCTTCTTTTGAAGCGGTGAGTGTCGGTATTGTGTCGATGCATACTTTATTTTCTGGAACCGTTGCTTTTATTCAATCGCTTCGCTTTTCTGGTTCTGCGCGTTGCGTGCTTCTTTTTCCTTCATTCGTTCGCGTTTGTCTTCCTGATGAATTTCTTTCAGCATATCAATGAATTTTTCTGTGAGCAGGGATTTTTTTTTTCCTCTGAGGGAAAGAAAGGCCGCTTGCATCGATTCGCCGCTACCTTTAATCGGTATGGATTTCAAGTCGGGTGTGTGGCGGGCAATATCTTGCGACAACAGAGAAATCCAATGCCCTGTGGCAACCATCTCCAATAGAATCGTTGTGCTGTTTACTTCTACCTGTGGCCGCACTTTTATGTGATGCTTCAATAACATTCTTTCGATGACTTTTCGGGTGTAGAGATTCTTCGGGAACAGAGCTAAAGGATAGTCATTCAGGTCTTTCAGGTCGAATACTTTTCTTACCGCTGCCGGATGGTCTTTGGCCGATATAACGCATAGGGGGAAATTCAGAAAAGAGCGGACTTCCAGAACCGAACCTATTTCATCAGGCTTATAGCTTAATGCAAAATCCAGTTCATTATTGGTGACCATCTCCACCAGTTCCAGAATGGAATGAGAATAATAGATAGACAGTTGTGCGTCCGGATAACGGCGTGAAAATTTCAGGATGCAGGTGCTGATAAACGGATACAAACTATGGATTACTCCAATGCGGATTTTACCGTTGAAGATCTGCTGCTTTTCTTTGATTTCTTCAATTCCCGAAGAAATCTCTTCCAACGCTTTGCGCGCATAACTCAAAAAACTTTGTCCCGCTTCTGTAATATATATTTTTTTCCCGATACGATCGAAGAGTGGGGCGCCAAGTTCTTCTTCTAATTGTTTAATGCTTTGTGAAAGAGTGCTTTGCGTGATGAATAACTCTTTTGAGGCTTCTGTGAACGAAAGCACTTCCGCCAATTTGCAAAAGTATTTCAGAGGTGTAAGTTCCATAAGCGAAATTAATGATAAGGATGAAAATAATTAATTTTTCAAATTTACCAAAAAGAAAAAAAACTCCTACTTTTGCACTGTGAAAAGATTAAAAAACAGACGGATTTTATCATAAACAGCATTGTTTTCGGGAAGTCTGAAGAAAGGATAAAAATAGGTAAAGAGAGTATTATTTTAAGGTATAAAAATTAGGCTTATGTCAGGAATCATAGGACATATTTCGCAAGTAATCGGCCCGGTCGTAGATGTTCACTTTGAACATTCAGAGGTGAACCGCGGACAAAACTTGCCAAGCATTCACGATGCATTGAAAATCGAACGCAACGACGGACGAGTACTGATTGTCGAAGTGCAGCAACACATTGGTGAAGATACCGTGCGCACGGTGGCCATGGACAGTACCGACGGATTGCAGAGAGGAATGAAAGTCTATTCTACCGGTAAACCAATTACCATGCCGGTGGGAGCACAAATCAGAGGACGTGTGATGAATGTGGTGGGTGAAACCATTGATGGTATGCATCACTTATCCGCAGAAGGAGCACAGCCCATTCACAAAGATCCTCCTAAATTTGAGGACTTGTCTACTTCGCAGGAAGTGTTGTTTACCGGTATCAAGGTAATCGATTTGCTGGAACCTTATCTGAAAGGTGGAAAGATCGGTCTGTTCGGTGGAGCCGGTGTAGGAAAAACCGTATTGATCAAGGAGTTGATTAACAATATCGCCAAGAAGCATAACGGTTTCTCTGTGTTTGCGGGAGTAGGTGAGCGTACACGTGAGGGTAATGACTTGCTGCGTGAAATGATAGAATCCGGAGTAATCAAATACGGCGACGAGTTCCTGAAGAGTATGGAAGAGGGACATTGGGATCTTTCCAAGGTAGATTATAAGGAAGTGGAAAAATCACAGGTGGCCATGGTGTTCGGACAGATGAATGAACCCCCTGGAGCACGTTC
>CAJMQV010000177.1 GCA_905215575.1 uncultured bacterium
AATTCCGAAGCCCAGTCGGTTACATCCTGTGCCTGCTGCCAGGTATAGTTCAAACGGGCCTGAACCGTAAAATCCTTTCCGATCTGCCCGAAAGCCTGCACCGCCACATCCACTCCTTTGATGCGCACTTCCCCAAGATTGAGCATCGTCCAGCGGAAAGCATTGGCCGTAGGTATGGCCACGATCTTATCCTCTACCCTATTATAATAGACATCGGCCTGCCCCTCTATGCGTCGCAGAAAGCCATGCGCAAAAGAGCGCCCATAGGTCATCCCCACATTATACTGGTCGGTATATTCAGGGTTCAGGCGTGTGTTGCCGATAAGCGTGTAATACAAATCATTCAGCGTGGGCATCCGGAAAATCCGTTTATAGAATCCGCGCAGATGCCAGTCGTGAGCGGGCCAAGGTTGCCACGAGCATACCACGGTGGGTGTCCACTCCAAACGGTCGGTGGCCCGCTCTGCTCCGGTACGCACCGCATCGTGCACCCAGGAACCCAACAGGCTGGCCTGCGCCTTCAGACGCTGAACCTGCCACGAGGTAGCCACCGAAAGCAGGGCTGTGTGACGGCGGGGATAGACAAAATCCCTCAGATTGGCATTCAGCGCATTGAACTGATAATCGGCGGCTACTCCCAAATCCCAACCGGGCAAAAGGCGCACTCCCTGTACCAAAGACAGGTAAGACTCCTGCTGCCGGTAGCGGTTATCGGCATAGAACAAGGTTTCGTCCTTATTCGGATCAGCCAGATAGCGCAGATAATCATAGGCATATTTTCCCTTAACCATCAGATGATAGCGCTCCGAAACATCCTTACGGTACATTCCCTGCACAAAGGTGTTCCAGTCCCACTGCCGGTCTTCGTGCATGAACTTGTTGCGCACCACGGCACCGGGATAGCCGCGCTCCGAAGCATACAGATAGGCCTTGGCGCGCCAGTATCCGCCCTGTGCCTTACCGAACCAGCCGTTCTCCACACGCAGGGCTCGCACATCGCCGTTATGGCGCACGGCCGTCGTGTCATATCCGTCCTTCACCTGATACGTGAAGCGATACTTGCCCGTGGTATACATTCCCTCAGCACTCAACGAGGTACTGAGCCGGTCGCTCAGTTTCCGTTCCCAAAGCAGTGCCGGATTGGCCAGGCCGAAAGAACCGGTCTTGAAGGTGGCTTTCAGATGCGTATGCTCTGTTTCCCCGAAGACGGGCGTGTGCGACTGCATATAGACCGCCCCCGCAGACACAAAATCCTTGGCCGACTGGAACACATCGCTCTTCTGCCCGTTATACAGTGAAATGGCCTCCATATTGTCAAGTGAGAAACGTCCCAAATCCACCTGCCCGTTCTGCGCATTTCCCAACTCCACGCCATCGTAGAACACACCCACATGCTGGGTGCCCATGCTGCGGATATTCACGGTTTTCAATCCGCCCACTCCGCCGTAATCCTTAATCTGTACGCCCGAAAAATAGCGCAAGGCATCGGCAACACTGTGCGCGCTCAGCCGCTCCAGTTGCTGTCCGTCAAGCCGCTGCACGGGAATTACCTCGCGCGGACGTGCCTGCACCACTACGGGAACTTCGTCCAAATGGCGCAAAGTATCCGGTGTGCTCTGTGCGAAAACAGGCATACCTTCTCCGGCCAGGAAAGCCCATGCTCCCCCGACAATGACAATCGTCTTTTTCAACATACCTAAAAACTTGCAGATACAGAGCATCCCCTTTCCTGGAAAAGCACACAGTTCTCCCGGGTCGGAACAGACAGTCTGTTCTGACAGAATCAATAATACGGAACCCTGCCAGGCTCCGATTCGTAAATGGAAATAATCGTTGACTGCCGCCCTAACCCTAGAGAGCAACAGAACCATGAATGATGGCAGGTCTTCTGACTGACTCCCCTTTTGAAGCCTTCCCAATATGGTCGTCCCATATCAGTGGCAGAAGTGAAATTCAAAAGGTTGAATGGAGCTTCACAGCAGCAGGACTGTTCGGGATTCTCACCCGATTCCCTTTTAATCCGAGGGCTTGAACAAGCTCTCCGGAACCAATTCGAGGGCAAAGATAGAAATAAAATTCGGAATTTTCTAATGCGAAAACACAACCGGAACCAAACGACGGAAGGCAGAAAGCAGTTATCAGAAAACGCTTTTTTCAGAAAAGAGAAATGCCGGGAAGAAGCGTTTGTAAATAAAAAACTTCCCCGTCAGTAATAAATTACCGCTATGGCAGTAAAATATTACTGACGGGGAAGTAAAAACAATTCCACATCTAATTTATGCCTAAAAAGTCATCAGGACATCGAACCTCCCATGATATCCAACAGTTCATTCGTAATGACTTGTTGACGACTTTTATTATACATTATAGTTAAATCCTGAATCAGATCATTCGCATTGTCCGTAGCTACCTGCATCGCCATGGTGCGCGCGGCATGTTCCGAAGCACTGGAATCGAGCACCACCGTGTAGATTTTGGTTCGCAACACGGAGGGCAACAACTGCTGAAGCAACTCGGGAACGGAAGGCTCTACAATGTAATCTGCCAGTTCTTCCTCTTCAGTTTCCTTATTTTCGTTCTCCGTTTCTTCCACCGCAGGCTGCACGAAAGGCAGGAACACGGCATGCTCCAGAGTCTGCGATGCCGTAGACCGGAAATGATGATAAATCAGTTCCACACGGTCCACCTCGCCTTGCAGGAATGCCTGCATCAAGGTTTCGGCCAAGGCAGCGGCCTCATCGTACGACGGCTTGTCGGCCAGATGCGTATAGTCGCCCACCACTTCGTAACCGGCCTTGCGGACCGCCTCGGCCACCTTTCGGCCAACGGCAAAGATTTTTATGTGATCTTTGCCCAAATCCTCGTGTTGCTGCAGCCACTGGTTCACCATGCGGACCACATTGGCATTGAAACCGCCGCAAAGACTGTTGTTGGACGAACACACCACCAAAGCGATGTTCTTCACCGGACGCTCGTTGATCAAGGGAGTATCGGGCATTCTGCCTGAACTCATAAAACCGGTGAAGATGCGCGAAAGCTGCTGTTCATAAGGAAGCATACCTTCGATGACTTCCTGCGCCTTATGCAGTTTGGCCGAAGCAACCATTTTCATTGCCGACGTAATCTTCAGCGTTCCTTTCACGGAACCGATACGTCCTTTTACTTCCTTAAGTGATGCCATAATTCTTATTTTTTGAGCAATCTGACGGTATCAGCTGCCACTTTTTCAATAATCTTTGCCACCTCATCGTTCACAGCACCCGAACTCAGTACGTCCAGCACATCGGCCTGATGCTCTGTACGCAGAGTTTCCAGAAACTCGTGTTCGAAAGCACGTACCTGACTGATAGCGATGTCGCGCATCAAGGCATGGGTTCCGCAATAAAGAATGGCAATCTGCTCGGCCACCGGCATCGGCTGATACTGAGGCTGGATGAGCAGCTGATTGTTCTTACGTCCGCGGTCGATGGCCATGGCGGTCACCGGATCCATGTCGCTGCTGAACTTGGAGAAAGCCTCCAGTTCACGATACTGTGCCTGGTCGATTTTCAGCGTACCGGCCACTTTCTTCATACTCTTGATCTGTGCGCTACCACCCACACGGGATACGGAGATACCCACATTGATGGCCGGACGGAATCCCTGATTGAAGAGGTCGGTTTCGAGGAAGATCTGACCGTCGGTAATGGAAATCACATTGGTCGGGATATAGGCGGATACGTCGCCGGCCTGTGTTTC
>CAJMQV010000178.1 GCA_905215575.1 uncultured bacterium
CGCCGGCACCTACGAAATAGACTGATTTTATCGTTTCTATATTCATTTCTTCTGTTTTTTATTTTAGTACGGATTACGCCGTTTGATCCCGGAGCTATACTGCTACTTCAACCTGTGTGCAATCCGATAATCTATTTATCTGTTTTTTGCTTCTGTTTATCAGCTCTTTGCTTCCGCCAGTTTGATAACCTCCTGTGCGATGATTCTCGCAGAATCGGGCAAAGCCAGCTTGGCGATATTCTCTGTCAGTTCTTTCAGTTTCTGTTCGTCATTGACGGTGGATAATGCTACATCCATCAAGGTTGTTTCTGCTTCACTGTCTTTGACGTAGATAGCTGCCTGTTTGTTCACCAATGCTAAGGCATTCTTAGTCTGATGGTCTTCCGCTACATTGGGCGAAGGCACTAAAATAACAGGTTTATGTAACAGGCAGAACTCTGAAATGGAACCTGCCCCTGCACGGGAAATCACAAGATCGGCTGCTGCGTATGCGGCTGCCATGTCTTTGATGAAATCCGTTACATATAAGTTCGGAAGTGTACCTGCAGCTTTCACGGCTTCTTTCACTTGCGGGTAGTAGTATTTGCCCGTTTGCCAGATGAATTGCACGTCCGTGTTTTCTTTGATGGTTGCCAGTCCGGCTGTCAGCGTATTGTTGATGGTACGTGCACCTAGACTGCCGCCTACAATCAGAATCGTTTTTTTGCCGGGCTGTAAGTTGAAGGAGCGCAATGCTTCTTCTTTAGACGGCATATCCTTTGTCAGGTTTTGGCGGACAGGATTCCCCGTCATAATAATCTTGTCGGCAGGGAAGAACTTTTCCATTCCGTCATAAGCTACACAAATCACTTTTGCTTTCTGTGCCAGGAGCTTATTGGTCACTCCGGCATAAGAGTTTTGTTCCTGGATTAATGTCGGTACTCCCATCATTCCGGCAGTCTTCAATGTAGGTCCGCTTGCATATCCGCCTACGCCTACCGCCACTTGTGGGCGGAAGTCTTTGATAACTTTGCGTGCTTTCCACTGGCTGCGCATCAGTTTAATCAATACAGATACATTTTTCCATAAACGTTTGCGGTCGAATCCGGCAATCGGAAGCCCGATAATACGGTAGCCTGCATCGGGAACCCGTTGCATTTCCATACGTCCTTCAGCACCTACAAAGAGAATTTCTGCGTCGGGGCGTAGCTCTATTATAGCGTTTGCGATAGAGACGGCAGGAAAGATATGTCCTCCTGTTCCTCCACCACTGATAATAATTCTAAGTTCTTTTTCCATCCTAATTCTTTTTTCTATCCGTTGTTCAACGTTTTTCGTTCACCACTCACCGTTCATCACTTACCGTTTATCAATATCATGCTCATCTTCAAACTTGGCATCGCTGTTCAGAATCTGTGCTGTCGGTTCGGCGGCAGTCTGTGCCTCGGAATTTGCAGCTGCATCTGCCTCTAATTGCAGTTGGAGCTGTGCATCGTGCGCTTTTTGTTCTTCCAGATGGGCGGTATATCGGCTTACACTTAATATCATACCGATATAAGCGCAGTTGATTAACGTACTTGTACCTCCTTTGCTGACCAAAGGCAGGGGCTGGCCGGTGACGGGGAATAATCCGACGGCAACCATCATATTCAATATTGCTTGCGATACCAGTAGCAACGCAATGCCCATAACGAGAAAGGCGGGGAAGGTTCGCTCGCATTTCTGGGCGATTCGTCCGGCTCGCATCAGCAGCCATAAATAGAGGAATACCACAAATATTCCTCCGATTAATCCCATTTCTTCAATCACAATCGCGAAGATAAAATCGGAGAATGCCTGACTAAGGAAGTCACGTTGTATCGAGTTTCCCGGACCTTTGCCGACTACGTGGCTGGTAGCAATGGCGATGCGTGCATGCGCCACCTGTGCATCTTTGTCAATATCAAATTTGGCAGCCGGCACTTCCTCCTTCTCAAAGAAGCCGGAAACACGATTCTGCCACGTTTCGAAACGGTGAAGTCCCGGAGTGTTATGCAGCGTTTTGGCGGGAATAGCCATCAGTATACCTACGGCAACACCGCCCACAAGTGCCAATATTCCCAACATTCCAAATAGCTTTTTTGCTGACACCCGGCCGATAAACATCATCATGCATACTACTCCGAAAAGCAGCATGGCTGTCGAAAGGTTTTCCGGTGCGATGAGCAGGAATACCAGTCCGGTGAGGATCATGATATATTTGAAGGCGTTCGGGTTGGCTCCGTATTCGTCCTGCCTTTTGGACAGGATGAATGAGACGGCAATGATAACCGCCATCTTTGCCAATTCCGAAGGCTGGAACTGTAATCCCATAAAGGTCATCCAGCGGGCTGCCCCGTTGACACGGTCCCCTGTGATGATACCCATCAGCGTGACAAATGCCAATAGAACCAGGGAAATCGGATACAGAAAGACCGGAAATACCTGGAACCATTTGTAGGGAACATTATGCAGAAACACTACTACCACAGCACCTACCATCAGGATGATGGAGTGTTGTGTAATCGGTCCCCAATGGTCGCCACTTTTGTAAGTCAGTGTCGACGCTGCCGAGAACACTCCGGTTGTATGCTCTTTTTCATCCATCATACGGGTTATGAAGCTGTCAAGTCTCGCCTGCTCTCTATCTTCGTTCGTTTCCTCTCCTAGCTCTTTTCTTACTGCTCTTTGTTCGCCTTCCGAAAGATGTTCCATTGCCACATTGAACCTTTCTGTCATTCTATCCAGATCACTTTTCAAGGCTTTTTTCGACTGAGGTATCTTCCAGACATTCATACCACTTGGTAGCTCTTCCTCTTCTCCTGGCTCATATGTTTCCAGGTGGTACGTTCCGTCAGCAGTATTGCCTTTCAGTGCTGCTCTTCCCATCAGGATATCTTCTGCATACCTCCGGATCTGAGCTTTCGGTGTGTCTGTTCCGGTCATACTGTCCACCAGGATTTCCATGATTTTCTCAATACTCTTTTCCCCAGAGTAAAACCACTCCCTAGCGATCTGAGTAATAAACTCTCCCGTGATTCCAAACGAAAGTGTTCTTTTTTCTCCTCCCATCTCCGTACCTCCTACTCTTGATTGCAATAATCAATAAATGCCGTGATTGTCTCGTCTGCCTCGCAACGTGTATAAAGTCTCTTTTTGCGGTTTTTCTTTCTCCATAGCGGTAACCCGTGCATTTTCCGCTGGTTATTTGTCAGCAACATCGGTTTCATGTTTTCCATGCTCTCTCCATCTCCGGAGGTCTGCCGCCTCCGGTCGGCACTATGTAATCAATCCAGAAGCAACTCCTGGCTGATTGTGTACTGTTCCTGGAGCTTTTCAAAAGCTCTTTCGGTTACTGTGTATTCAAACCATCCAGCCATGTACTGATAATTTGGTCTGAGGTTCTTCGCCTCTTTCACACCATCTTTTTTGATCCCTCTGCCTTTCAGCTCCAGCGGAGTGTTGATGTGGTAATGTCTGCCGTAATAGCTCCGCTCTGCTTCGATCTGACACTTTGGCTTCTGTTCTCCCATTTCTGGAGTGTAGCAGTACAGCCCCGGTTTCTCCGGAATCACTGCTGGCTTTTCTTCCGGTCTTGCATTTTCCAGGCGTCTTGTCCGGATCTGTTCCTGGAGCGTTTCAATCTCTCCAGGTTTGAAATCGCCCTCCTCATGGCAAACTGCCATGATCTCTGCATACTCCTCTACTACCTGGTTGTCAGATGCCAG
>CAJMQV010000179.1 GCA_905215575.1 uncultured bacterium
GGTGAAATATTATGTAGACAAGTTCGGAGATGAGAAACCTTATACCGGAAATCAAGGTTATTTCCCCTGTCGTTATCCGCATGCTACCTATGCGGCCATGATCAGCTATTGGGACGAACAGATCGGTATCCTTGTGCAACAGCTCAAGGATTTGGGCATTTATGAGAACACGCTGATTATCTTTACCAGTGACAACGGACCAACCTTTAACGGCGGTTCCGACTCTCCGTTCTTCGACAGTGCCCGTCCGTTCAAGAGCGAGGCAGGCTGGGGAAAGGCCTCTCTTCGTGAAGGAGGTATCCGTGTGCCGATGATTGCGTCCTGGCCCGGAAAGATTCCGGCGGGAACCACTTCGGATCTGTTGTGCGCATTTTGGGATATGATGCCTACGATGTGTGATCTGGCCGGCGTAAAAGCTCCGGAAACCGATGGTATCAGCATCCTGCCGACCCTGTTGGGAAAGAACCGCAAGCAGAAGAAGCATGAATATCTGTATTGGGAATATCCAGAAGCCGGCGGACAGAAGGCGGTACGCATGGGCAAATGGAAGGCTTTTGTCAAGAATATCCGTAAGGGAGGACGAAAGATTGAGCTGTACGATCTGGAATCAGACCCGCGCGAGCAGCACGATGTAGCCGAACAGTATCCTAAAGTGGTGGAAAAGGTGCTGGAAATCTTCCGTACCGAGCATGTGGATGCGGAAATAGATGCATTTAATTTGCCGGTGTGGTAAAGAATGAACTTATAGACACTAACTTGTTTGTTGAAATCTATATGATTAAGAGCCTTATCATAACTCTCATAAGGAGTTTGATAAGGCTCTTTTATGTTTGGAATTTACATTATCGGGACTGTATCAGTTCTTTGATCTTTTCGGCAGCTACCTGATAGCCTTTTGCTGTGAAGTGAATATAGTCCCCGCTGTAAAGTCCTTCCCGGATGTTTCCCTGATTATCGGTAAACCAGGAAGTCGGATTGATATAGGTGACTCCTTTCCATTTGTGCCGGTTCAGGATTTCGTGTGTCTTATTATACTGGATGCGAACCGGATTTTGGGCTTCGCGGCTTACCGGGAAGAGACCGAGTACGAATATTCTGGAGTCCGGGAACTGACGGACTGCTTCCTGAGCCACAGCGATGATTCCTTCGGCTGTGTCTTCACCGTTGTCTCCATGAATCAGATTATTCACTCCGATGGCAATGACTACATTTTCCGGATGGCAACGGTTGTAGTTTCCATATCGGATTCGCCATAACAGGTTCTGGGTACGATCGCCCGATATTCCGGCTGTTTCCCATACATTTTCGCCCAAGACTTTGTCCATCATTGCCTTTCCCGGCTTATAGGTAACCAGACTGCGGTTTCCGCCCCATCCTTGTGTAATGGAATTGCCCAGCAGTAACAGTTTTAAGTTTCGGTTGTTGAGGCTGCTTTCTATTTCTTCTGCTACAGAGTGCCACTCGGCACCTTCTTTCCAGCCGGCTCCCGACCGGTATTCATTTCCCGGTATGGCCTTGACACAAGCATTTTGGGTGCGCCCGAAGGCCGACAGGACAAAGCGGACAATAGGCTCCGGATTGTATAGAGAATGCGGATGATGGTCTACCCCCGGTTTATGGATCACCTTTATCGGATGGTTATATTGGGCCATAAGAGTTTCAAATGGAGTGGTGTTCTCCTGAACCGGAACAACCTGGTCCGCATCGCCGACCACATGAAGAATTGGAATCTTTGCTTTGGCTAAGGTCCGGGCATGATCCAGTGGATTGCCTTTCCAGGCCAGTGCTTCTTCCCGGCTTTTGAAGTGATAAGCCTTCAGCATATTTTCCGTGTCCGCTTTTGATCCGGCACCTTTACCGTTGCCCATAGGCCAGCTTTTCAGATCCATCACGGGAGCATCCGCATAGATGCAGGCCACTTTTTTCGGGTTCCGTGCGGCCCAGTTGTAAACGATCAGTCCGCCACGGCTCATACCTTCCAGAACAACTTTCCGGTGGAATCCCTGGTGTTTCATGAATTTGTAGAAGTCATCCCACCGCTTTATGGCCTCTTCAGAACCGTAAAGGTCGGCTACATCGCAATAGGCAATGTGAAAGCCCTGTTCCAGCAAGGCAACATCCGTCTGAGGTTCATGTCCCCAAAAGCGGGCACGCAGCACCCACGGCTTTCCTTCGGCTTCAATATAAGGACGCACCAGTTTGCAGGAAATGCCGTTTATCTGAAAGTCCATTCCTTGAAAGCCGTGGAAATTGAATGGAGTAGCCTGGTTGCCCAATGCCGGTTCCTTGGCCTTTTCGGTTGGCTTCTGCAACAGATAGTCGCCTATTTTTTGTGCCATCATGCCGGCACCGATGGCCGACGGGTGCAGTTTGTCCGGCATGAGTACCGAGTTCCAGCTGTTGCCGAACAGACGGAACAGGTCGATGATTTCCAGCTGGTTTTCCCAGGCAAGTGTTTCTACAAGCGGGTGAATCTCCTTTTCTATGGTTTGAGGGCATATTCCGGTGCAGTTGTCCAGAAAGCAACGTACAGGCGTCAGCAGAATGACCCGGGGCTTGGAAGCCAGTTTCTGATAAGCGTCGATAAGAGCCTGATAGTCGTTGTGAAAGTTGTTTTTATGGCACCAGTTTTGTGGTTTAGTATCATTGGTACCCAGTTTGATGAGCACGATATCCGGAAGATAGTCCAATGACTGCTTGAAGGCTGCGGTCTTTACGTAAGGATAGTCACCAGAGGATAGAGCTGTTGTGCCGGACACTCCAAAATTCCGGACTTCGAACTCCTCTCCCAAATAGTATTGTAGTTGGGCCGGATAACTGTTCTTTTCGCGATTGGCAATGCCTGCCCCAAAGGTGATGCTGTTGCCCACGCAGGCTACCTTAATTATTTTTTCAGAGGCAAAAACAGAGAGACAAAGACTGAAAAGAAGTCCTAAAACAAAAAGTTTTCTGATTGTTGTTTTCATGATTATCATTTATAGGTTATAGGGTTTTTAGAAACTTCTACTAAATTACGGTTTTCCGGATGTTATATGTATTTGTTTTTGCGTTATTTGTGTAAATGAAACTTTATTTTACATTCTGTAGTTTTTACAAATGAAATGTAATATGCTATTAGCCGGATAACTTTATTTTCAATGGCAGTTCTGTACATTTATATTATTTTATTGTACATTTCTTATATTGTTCCTTCTTGTTTTGTATTATCTTTGTTTGTGAATGCACAGATATCCATGAATTAATATTATATCAAATAATACCTAGCCTTAAATTGAGATAAGATGGACAAAAGAAAAGTTTTATTATTGGCTTTAGGAGCTTTTTTACCGTTTTCTGCATGGTGTGCAGACAAAGCGGATTTGCAAGGAGATACCTGGAAAACCTATTTGAATTCCAATGGAACCATTAATTATATGGTCGTATCGGGTGCGGATGGGAATGATACGATTCCTTTCAGTCGGCATCAGAAATCCGGACCGGTTTTTTATGTCAGTTCCCAACGGTATGATGCGCTGAATCATGTATTGCAGAATGAGAAGCAGGGTGTTTGGAAAAGAAAAGACGATCACTCTTTCGAATCTGTAATCGGAAATCTGCAATGTACTTTGACCTATCGTTCCATTGACGGACAGATGGCTTTGGATGTAACGATAAAAAATATAGGAAGTACTTTGGAGCAGCCCCTGAAGGCGGGATTGAAACTGGGCATAGAT
>CAJMQV010000180.1 GCA_905215575.1 uncultured bacterium
AACAGGAAAGGTATGGTCCAAACTCTATGCTGAAGTACCCAACCTAGAGAGCGGGAATACACATGATTCAATCCCTCGAAGAACGGCTCTGTCTTACGATAAAACCATCCCTTCTGCTCTTTATGTACCAACAGTTTGGTGGCCAACATCGGAGTAAAGGTAAGAGCGGCAATGGATGAAATAATAATAGAACCGGATATCACCATACTGAACTCACGGAACAAACGTCCGGTTGTTCCCTCCATAAACACAATCGGGAAGAACACCGCCACCAAAGTAATCGTAGTTGAGATGACAGCGAAAAAGATTTCCTTGGCTCCTTCAATACCGGCTTCCTTAGGTTTCATACCCCTCTCAATACGGATATAAATATTTTCCGTCATTACGATGGCATCATCCACCACAAGACCCACCGCCAACACAATCGCAAGCATGGTAAGCACATTGATGGAGAATCCCGCCACATACATCACAAAGAAAGAACCGATGAGCGACACAGGAATCACGATACAAGGCACCAATGTCACACGCCAGTCGCGCAAAAAGAGGAAGATGATAATGATTACCAGTACAAAGGCCTCGTACACCGTCTGCTTCACCTCATCAATAGAAGCACGGATGAACTTGGTGGTATCAAATCCGTATGAATAGGTCACATCCTCCGGCAGATCCTTTTTCATCTGCTCCATGCGCTTATACACCTCATCAGCAATATTGATATGATTGGCTCCCGGCTGCGGCACCACAACGATACCTACCATCGGTACCCCGTTCATCTTCATGTAACTCTTCAGATCGGCAGCACCAACTTCGGCACGTCCTACATCGCTGAATCGGATAATGCGGTTACCGTTCTTCTTGACAATAAGATCATTGAACATCTGGGCGTTGTCCATCAATCCCATCGTACGGATAGAAAGCTCCACGGTATTTCCCTCGATACTACCGGAAGGCAATTCCACATTCTCCTTGTCAATGGCACTCTTAATATCCATAGGAGTAACTCCCAAACCTGCCATTTTCAGAGGATCGAGCCACAGACGCATGGAATACTTTTTCTCACCCCAAATAGATACACTACTCACATCAGGAATGGTCTGCAACTGCTCCTTCACTGTAAGATCGGCAATCTCGCTCAATTCAAGCAGAGAACGCTTTTCACTCTGCAAAGCCACCATCAAAATAGGCGATGCGTCGGCATCGGCTTTGGATACCGTCGGCGGGTCACAGTCATCTGGCAAATAGCGCTGCGCACGAGATACCTTATCACGCACGTCATTAGCCGCCGTTTCCAGATCGACCGACAATTCAAATTCTACCGTGATACGACTCTGGCCCTGCTGGCTCACACTCGAAAGAGAACGGATACCCGGAATACCATTGATATTCTGCTCCAAAGGTTCGGTAATCTGATTCTCGATTACATCCGCATTGGCACCCGGATAGGAGCAGGTTACAGAAATGATAGGATTGTCCACCGAAGGATATTCGCGTACTCCCAGATACATGTAACCGATGCAGCCGAACAACAGAATGATGATCGTAAGCACAGTTGCCAGCACCGGTCGTCTGATACTTAATTCTGAAATATTCATACGCACAAACCTTTAATTAACATGATCCAGAATTACCGGCAGATCCATACGCAACTGCAAGGTTCCGGAAACAATCAAAGTATCTCCCACATGAAGTCCCTTCAACACCTGAACATGCGACTCGTTTCGGATTCCGGTTTTAATCTCTACCGGCTGGGCAAGACCCGACTTATACAAAAAGACTTTATCCTTACCCATTTCCGGAACAATCGCTTCGGCCGGAATGGCAATGGTATTTTTAATCTCTTCTTTAGTCAAACGGATACTGGCATAACGTCCGGGAGTAAGCTGCCCTTTTGTATTCGGGAATAAGGCACGTACAGCCAACGTATGCGTTTCCGGATCAATAGATGACTCCTTTGCATAAACCTTTGCCTGGAAAGGCGTTAAATGTCCGTCAACATTGAAATCCAAAGGCAGCCCCGGCTTAATATCACGGGCATAACGCTCTGGTACAGAAAACTCTACTTTTAAGGGAGATATACGGGTCAGCTTACTGACCACTGTTGAGGGAGAGGCATAAGCACCCACACTGATTTGTCGCAAACCGATAATTCCGTCAAAAGGAGCCACCAGTTCTGTCTGTTCGATCTGTGCCTTTACGGCATCAATCTCTGCCTGCAAAGTGGCATACTCCGTTTTAACCTGCTCGTAAGCTTCCTGGCTGACCGCATCCTTTTGCAATAAAGCCCGCTGACGATACACACGGTCCATAGCCAATTTCTCTTGTGCGGTAAGACGCTTCAGTTCGGCCTGCAACTGTCGGTCATTCACCTTAGCCAGCAACTGTCCTTTGGCAACATGGGCTCCTTCCTTAAAATTAATGGCAACCACCTTTCCTGATGTTTCAAAAGAAAGGTCAACCTCTTCATCCGGTAAAAGCAATCCGGTAACCTGAATCTCATCTGTTATTGTTCCGGTTTTCAAGACAACGGCATTTACATTCAGTTTACTTTTCGTTTTTTTCTGGTCTTTCATGACTTGATCAGCATCTGCCAATTCTGAATTTTTCTTAGGCATCTGGGTATAAATACCCCATCCGATAGCTCCTGCAGCAATCACAGATACTAAGATCCATTTGATTTTCTTATTCATCCTACTTTTATTTTGGTTTTTTAAAAAGACATATTTAATTTTATAGGGTTTAAAAAGAATGCAAAAAATTACCTTATATTAACGGATGTTTTTATCCATTAAGGCTATACAAAGTTTAAATCACTTTACAAAGATAAAAAGAATCCATTAGAAAAAGCAAAAAAATAAAGACTAACAATTTTTATTATATGCCCTATAAAATATTTACGTATATTTGCTGCGAAATTACTCAAAACAACAATTATGAAGAAAAAAGGCAATTTGATAACCCTCTGCACATTAGGATTGTGTGCCACACTGACCTCATGCTTTGAGAACACTGGAGATCACTACACTGAGATTCTGTACCCATCAACCGGACGTAAAACCTTGTATGCCGATCAGACTGAGGATTCTCTGAACTTTGTGACTTTTGATGACTGGAAACTGGATACAATATATCAGAATACGCCTCAAAATATGAAACTGATGCTTACTCTGAACCCGTCAGATCTGGCAGGTACCGTAGAGGCAAACCATTATGTCAGAAAGAGCGTAAGTTTTCAGTTCGCTCCAAATACAACAGATACGATCAAAGTGGTTGCTTTTAAATTGAACGCATACAACAACGATTTCGGAGCGGTTTACGAACAGGTACATTTCCACAATATCGATCGTCCTTCAAGAAGAAACTATGAATTCCTGCTTACCGATACAGCCGAAGCATTGGTAGACAGTGTGATCTTTGAAGCATATTCCGACTGGACGTTGAAAGTGAAAGATGAAGAGCAAACTCCATGGATCAGTGTTGCCACTCCTTCCGGAAAGAAAGGAAACAACACTGTTCGTCTGAACCTGCAACAGAACACAAGCAACGCCGACCGTAGCGCAACACTTGTACTCACCAGCAGCAATGCGGCAACCACAGAAATAAAACTTGTACAAGGAAAGAAAATCGTGAAGGAATAACTCCTATAAATAAAAGGAGGGTGTGTCAAAATACCCTCTTGATAACAGAAGATCGCTATATAGCCGA
>CAJMQV010000181.1 GCA_905215575.1 uncultured bacterium
CGATAAATATTACGGGCCTCGTCCTGAGAGCCCGTACCGATATTACGAAACAAATGATTGTATGGATCTGCTATTTCTATCAGATCCATACAATATTCCACATCTTGCAAGCGCCGGATTTCCAGCGCTACAAAACGATAAAGTTCTTCTTCCAATGACTCCATACACGGATTATTTTGCAGTGGAAGTCTGCTGAAAAACACGCACACAAACCGGTATGGAATCTCCCGTAGAACGAGTCACATTATCCATGTTTCGGGTTGGCGCATACAGCGGGCCATAGCCGTAATCAGGCCAGTAAAGGTCATAATTCCGTAAATAGAAGCGGGTGCTGGTTCCATAATTGTCTATATATCCCTCAAAATATGACGGAGACAGACGATAATTGGAAATGCGGCAATTCAGATCGGGATTGCGGAAATACATGTAAATACTGCGGTCGCGCACTTCCCAGTCAAAGGTGTATTCCAACGCTTCAAGATAACCGGCCCAATTATAATAGTAGTCCGTTTCACGGCCATTACCATAAAGATAGGTGCCGTCATCCGGAACAAATTCAAGAACAGTGCCACGGGCGGGTTGTCCGTCAACATACACTCCCAAGTCGCCGAACCATCGGCCGGAAAGAGTGTATCCGCGGTCGCTGTCGCCATCATATCTTCCACCGAGATGCCAATAAGGATCGCAGGAAGAAAACCAAAGCATGGTTCCCAAAAGTAACAATATGTTTTTAAGTTTAATCATTGCTCAAAATTCTTTAGTTCTGATTTCAAAAATACAAAAGGCTGACTTAAACGGCAAAAGATTTTTCCGATAAGATCATAGGGATTTCCCTATTTGGCTTCTTCTACACTGATTGAGAAAGAGAAAGCGTCACTGCATTTCACATGAATCATTCCTCCGAAACGATGGTCGTAATCATACAAGCCCCACGTACGCAACGGCGACGGCACACGGGAAAAAGGTAAAATACGCTTCGATGCATAAGCTCCCAGCGTCACCTTGTCCGTAAGCTGATATGCCGCCATGGCGGACAATCCCAAGGAACGGTCATGCCAACCGCTCCAATGCTGTGTGTCTATATACATCCCTCCGATCAGACGAAAACGCGAAGTCACCGGAAGCACATAAGCGGCCGAAGCCTGCGTGGAAAACAATGCCCCGGGAAAGCGGTCACGCCCGATGCCCACCGTCACTGAAGTTGAAAGCTGAAAGTTCAATCCATCGTGCAGATACCAGGGTGACGCTCCTGAGAAGGCATACGGATCGTTCCAATATAGCACCGAAGGAGCAACCGGCATCAAAGTGCCGGGAAAAGCTACCGTCATCGAATCGCTCCAAAGTGAATCGGTCAGCGCGCTGCGCCATACATTCTGACTTGGCGGAATCTGCACGGTAACAGAATCAGCCTCATTCTGTGCTGTCACAACAGATGCGGACGCACACAGACCAACCAATAACATAAGTCGCTTCATCGGAATCTATATTTTAATTCGTTATCTTAACCAAATAATATCGTTTGGCTTGGCAGCATAATCCTCCGGCAAATCATTGATCTTATACAGACTCTCCAAACGGATGCCGTATTTCTGGGCAATACTATACATAGAATCACCCGGCTTGATGATATGCGGCTGGCGCTGCAAGCTCTTGTGTCCGCGTTTCTTTTTCTTTTCCAGATAAATGATATCGCCTTTCTGCAAACGATAATCAGAAGGCAACTCATTATATTTGCGCAGACGACGTGGCGAAACACCGGTTTCCGCCGCAATCGCCTCAAAGGAATCTCCCGCTTTTGCGATCACATAATAGTTATCATTGTTGCGATAAACCGTATGGTCGTTCTGAATCACCGTAACGAGCTGTCCCTCTGTATAATGTCCGGAACTTAATCCTTTCAGCGAACTGTATTTGTCATATTGGGTCAGGTCATACCGCTCGATAATATCAATGAGCGAATATGCATAACGGGGGTTGGTGGCATAACCACAACGCTTCAGCCCGTGCGCCCATCCTTTATAGTCTTTAGGCGACAAATTGAACAGGGAGCGATAACGGGGTTGCTTCAGAAAAGCCGAATGATCCTCGTAAGACTCCTTGGCAGACTTGTACTTGCGGAAGCGCTCGTTTGGCGCATCATCATTGGCCAGCACATAAGGACCGTTCCAATATCCTCCGCACTTGATTCCAAAGTGATTGTTGGCTTCACGTGCCAAACGACTCTTGCCGGCCGCACTTTCCAGCAATCCCTGGGCCAATGTAATACTTGCCGGAATCCGATGCTTGAGCATCTGATCCACAGCCATATATTTGTATTGATCAATATAATTCAAATAACTTTGATTCTGCGCCTGACCAAACACGCAAAGCGAAACAAAGCAGAATAAAAAACAGAATAGTGTTAAGCGATTCTTCATCGTATTTTTTATGATAAATATTCCATGAACTGTCCGCAAAAATAAAATAAAAACCTCGCATTTCTCAAAAAACAGAATTATATTTGTGATTGTTTTAGAAAAGATTATAGATTATGAAAGAATTCACGATTCATACACAGGTTAAAGTCTATCAGGAGCAGGAATTAAGCGATGAAGACAGAGCCTTGCTGGAAGCTGCACGCAAAGCAACAGAAAGCAGCTATGCCCCCTACTCTAAATTCTATGTCGGTGCGGCCGTGCGCCTGGCCAACAAACAGATCGTATGCGGCAGCAATCAGGAAAACGCGGCCTACCCGTCGGGCACCTGCGCCGAACGGACCGCCATATTCTATGCAAACGCCCAATACCCCGACCAAGCCGTAGAAACTTTAGCCATTGCCGCACAGACGCAAGGCAGTTTCCTGACCAAACCTATTTCACCGTGTGGCGCCTGTCGCCAGGTAATCCTCGAAACAGAACACCGATACGGAAAACCTGTCCGCATTCTGCTTTACGGAACAGAGGGAGTATATGTTTTGGAGGGAATCCGGTCAATTTTACCGCTTCAGTTTGACCAAGACTGTTTACTATAGAATAATTTTTGTATCTTTGCAGGCAAAATCTAAAAAATCCATACAAAAGAATTATGATAACTGTATCGAATCTAGCCATCCAGTTTGGCAAACGTGTCTTGTATAAGGACGTAAATCTGAAGTTTACAAACGGTAATATTTATGGAGTCATCGGTGCCAACGGTGCCGGTAAATCTACTTTATTGAAAGCCATCTCTGGAGAACTGGACCCAACAAAAGGTAAAATCGAACTCGGTCCCGGAGAGCGCCTTTCTGTATTGAGCCAGGACCACTTCAAATATGATGAGTTCACAGTATTGAACACTGTACTCATGGGCCACACTACTCTCTGGAGCATCATGCAGGAGAAGGATGCACTTTACTGCAAACCTGACTTCTCGGATGAAGACGGAATCAAAGTAGCTGAATTGGAAGAGAAGTTTGCCGAAATGGGCGGATACAACGCAGAAAGCGACGCGGCAGCATTGTTGAGCGGCTTGGGCATCAAGGAAGACAAGCACTATACGCTGATGAGCGAGCTGAGCGGTAAGGAAAAAGTACGTGTCATGCTGGCACAAGCTTTGTTTGGTGAGCCTGACAACCTGTTGCTGGACGAGCCGACCAACGACCTCGACCTGGAAACCGTACAGTGGTTGGAGTCTTATCTGTCTGAATTCGAGCATACCGTATTGGTAGTA
>CAJMQV010000182.1 GCA_905215575.1 uncultured bacterium
TGCTGAATAAGTAGTTACCAGACCGGTATACGGAAACTGGGCAAACTGTAAAGGCTTCACTCCAATACGTCCCTCAAGAGCTGCCAGATATGTTTCAGTACCGTTCACCTGATTGACACCCATACCGTCGCCAATGAAATAGAATACATATTTAGCCACTCCTTCGGCCCAGGCTGACCAAGCAAGCATCAATGCCGCGCCGAGTGTAAAGAATCTTTTTTTCATAAATCTGTTTTCTTTTTTATTATCTTGTTATCTTCTGGCAAAAATAGCATTTTATTCGCTTCATACCTCAAGCTAAAAAAGGAAAATAAAATTTATCCTACCACTTCATGCCACAAGGCAACAGAGATATTACAAAATAAATGATATGCCCAATGGATTATGAAGACAAAAACCGCCATTCCGAAAAGGAAACGGCGGCCTGAATATTTTTCGCTTCTATACCAACGACAAAAGAGCCTTACCATCGAGCGCGTTCATCTTCTGTTCGGCAATCACACATGCCGTTTTCTCCGGATCGTCGGTCCGGAACACCAGAATCCCCTTTCCGCTCAGCATAAAGGAATAAAGATAAGAAATGGCTATTCCCTCCTGACTGATACGGCTCACGGCATCGGCCGCACGTCCGGGCACATTATCCAGAGTGATGGCAAACACTTCGGACACATTGGCCGATATACCGGCAGCCTTCAACACTTCGAGCGCACGCTCCGGCTCGGCACAGATGATTCGGTAAATGCCATACTCCACAGTATCGGATATGGTAGAAGCAATGAGCTGGATACGGGCTTCCTTGAAAAGTTCCAGCACACGGACCAAAGTGCCCGACTTGTTTTCCACGAAAACGGATATTTGTTGTACAGTCATCATATTCTCGGTTTGTTTTAAATTAATGTTTTACGCAAATCATTTACTCGCACGGCCTTTCCCTCCTGCTTTGGCAGTGAGCCCTTCGGCACCAGACGGACAATCGGAGTAATCAGAATCTCATCCTTGAGCTGACGGGTAATTTCCTTGGTCAATGCCTGAAGGCGCGGATAGTCATCGCAGAACTCCTTTAACTCCACTTCAACGGTCATCAGATCGTTGGCCTCTTCATTGGTCAGGGTTATCAGATAGTCATTTCCCAGTTCGGCAAACTGCATCAGAATAGTTTCAATCTGTATAGGGAAGATATTTACCCCCTTGAGAATCATCATGTCGTCACTGCGTCCCTTCATGCGGTCCAGACGAATGTGATGGCGTCCGCAAGGACAGTCACCGGGAAGGATACGGGTAAGGTCGCGTGTACGATAGCGCAACAACGGCATGGCTTCACGGTTGATGGTAGTCAGCACCAGCTCGCCCACTTCACCTTCGGGCACCGATTCCAAAGTCTGAGGATCGACAATCTCCACAATATAATAATCCTCCCAGATGTGCAGTCCGTTCTGTTCCTTACACTCGAAAGCCACTCCGGGGCCGCACATTTCCGACATTCCGAAAGAATTATAGGCCTTCACACCCAACATATCCTCAATACGGCGACGCTGTTCCTCGGAATGCGGCTCGGCACCGATAATCAAAGTATGCAGTTTGGTATCCCGTTTCGGGTCGATACCCATCTCCTCCATCACCTCATAC
Organism: uncultured bacterium; assembly: GCA_905215575.1. Classification (GTDB taxonomy): domain Bacteria; phylum Bacteroidota; class Bacteroidia; order Bacteroidales; family Bacteroidaceae; genus Paraprevotella. Next base: position 1,627 of record CAJMQV010000182.1, read on the forward strand.
AAACGGCCGGCATAGCTGGGAATGGCATGCAGGGCTGTGGTCCCGAAATCGGTGATAAACTTGATCTGTCGTTTGGTGTTTCCGGCAGCCGCGGGCACGGTAAGCATACCCAGGCGCTCGGCACCGTACTGGAATCCCAGTCCGCCGGTAAACATTCCATATCCCGACGAGTTCTGAAAGATATCTCCGGGACGCAGACCTACCATATACAGACAACGCGCCACGGCATTGGCCCACTCATCCAAATCCTTCTGCGTGTGCAGAATAACCGTCGGAGTGCCGGTCGTACCACTGGAAGAATGCAGACGCACCACCTGCTCCATCGGTACGGCAGCCAGCCCGAAAGGATAGTTGTCGCGCAAATCCTGTTTTGTAGTAAACGGAATCTTCTGCAAGTCATCCAGCGAACGGATGTCCTCGGGCTTGATATGATGTTCGGCAAAGCGTTTGCGATAAAAAGGAGAATTCATACACTGTGCCACCGTCTTCTTCAGGCGTTCCAACTGGAGTGCCTCGATTTCCGAACGGCTCAGTGTTTCTAACTCAGGATGTAAATACATGCTATCTTATGATTTTAAAGTTAATACTGCGAAGATATATAAAATTTCAATAAATACAGTCCCTATAGTAAATATTTTCATATTCTAACCTTAAATAAAAAAGGGAATCAAACCTACCGAAACCTTTAAAAAACAGAAACAGAATTCAGATCCAAGAAAATCTTATCACTGAATTCTGTCTTTATTTACACAAAGTCCCTGACTTTACTGACGCTGGCCCATCTTGTCATCCAGGAACAACAGTCCCTCCTTACCGCAGATACGAATCTTGTCCACAATGCTCTTGGCTGTAGCTTCTTCTTCCACCTGTTCACGGACATATCCCCACAAGAAGTCCTGCGATGCTTTATCCTTCTCTTCGGCGGCCACATTGACCAGCTCGTCAATCATGGCAGACACACGGCACTCATGCTCGTAGACATCTTCGAACACAGCCTGTACACTTTCCCAGTCCTGAGGTACGACATCCACTTTATCTACTTTGGCAATACCACCACGCTTCATCATGTAGTTGGCCAAATCATAGGCATGCCCCAGTTCTTCCTGCGACTGTTTCAACATCCATGAAGCAAAGCCTTCGAAACCTTCTTTCTGCAAGTAGAAAGACATAGATAAATACAAGTTGGAAGACCACATCTCCGCAACGATCTGACAGTTGATCGCGTCCTGTAACTTCTTTGAAATCATAACTCCTCCTTTTTTAGGTTTACCTTATTCATCTCAAAAATAGAAATCTTTATTCAAACAAACAATTTTTTTTGCAGGATGAAAAGACAAAAAAGATAAAAACTGTTGCAGTTCGTTTTTTCGAAAATTTCAGTCTTATTTTTCGGCTGCGATCTGACGGCAAGTGGCACATGCAGCCTCCCGGAGAGCATTCAGAAAGAAGACCACCCAAGGTTCATACTCCCCTGTATCATGCACGTGCTGCAACTGCCGGTAATAGGCCACAGGCCGCCGCCGAAGTATGTCAGAGAACTGCAAAACAGGTTGCCGCAACATTGACTTCCCCGAATTTAACAGCACCCTATATGAGCAACTTGCATGAGCATGTTGCAAATATAGTGCAACCCCGAAAATAAGCTTCCATAAGCAACAACAGCTTTTTTACTGCATAAGTATGAAACCTTTTAATATAAACTCATAAAATCAATTCAATGGGGTTAATTGATTTAAATATTCGGTTTTATCCTTACCTTTGTATATAGAACCTAGAATTTATACCCAAACACCAAAAAGAAAACGATGCAAATTCATAACAATACATTGATAGCAGAATGCTCGTCTTACGACTTTAAGGAAATTCTGGAACGTAAGAAAGTAAAGTCATGGCTTAAATCCGTGTCGGCTTTTGCCAACACGGACGGTGGCAGTTTGTTCTATGGAGTAAATGATGACGGAATGATTGTAGGTTTGGAGAATCCGCAAGCAGACGCCGACTTTATC
>CAJMQV010000183.1 GCA_905215575.1 uncultured bacterium
ACCGGTTACTTTTCCGGAAGTGTGAAGATTCCCGTAACGCTCAGAAGAGATTCCATTTCGGAAATCTTTCTGGAAACATTACCTAAGGGACTTGAGGTTTCTTATGATGATCAGAAGGCTTTTCGCAGCAAGTGGGAAGCCTTGCATCCGGACATACCATATCAATATTTAGAATATAATTGAGCATGAAAAAGAATATTTCTATTTGGGGAATCCTGTCGTGTGTGCTTGTCTTGATGAGTAGCTGCTGGCATGAGGACCTTAGTAATTGCTGGAAAGGTGATGTTGTGATTCATCTTTATGCGGAAGACTTCCAGACAAGTACCGATGAGGGGAAAAAAAGTCTTTTCACAGAAAAGGTATCTTCTTTAGGAGTGCTGCTTTATGATAAAAACTCTGGAGATCTTCTCAAAACAGAACATCTGACGAATTTGGTTTCGGCTGATTCCTGTTATACACTGACCTTTCATGGGCTTCCTTTTGGAGATTATGTACTGGTGACCGAAGCAAATACCAACCAGTTTCTTGAACAGGCAAGTCATTGGGATTCGTTGGCTATGAAGCAACCCGAAAGCAGCAGATTTGATTATCTGGCTTCTTTGGATTCTTTTACTCTGGATTGTGAGTGCGGCTATCAGGATCTGTTCTGGATGTATCGAAAAAACGGACGGGTTCAATTCATCCTGCAGAATATCCCTCTTGATATTTCGCGGGTAGAAGCCATCGTGGATAATCTGTATGCCGCAGGCAAAGCGGATACAACCGCCCAGGGAAGTACATACCGCATGGCTGCGCATGCCTTTGAGACACCGGAAGATTATGTAAAGTCTTCTTTTTTACTGGATGCATTTCCTACTGCCTCTGAATCCGGATCTTCTGTTACGTTCAGATTCTATATGAATGGAGTAGAGGGAAAAGAAGTTTTGGCCAAAACGGTTCTTCTGGAGCAGAAAATACAAGTGCCAAGAAATGCAATTATCGGGGTTTCCGTAGATTTTGATAATAATTTTGAGGTAAAACCAGAAGTGGATATCGTTATAGATCCTACATGGGATGGTGTCAATGATGATGGCGATGTCGATGTAAACTAAAAAATGCTAGTATGAGAATAAAAATATTGAACCTGTTTTTAGGGATTATTGCTCTGTGCGTTTTTGAGGCCAAAGCACAAGGGCTTTTGGAAATAAAAGGAACCATATTGAACGCAAAAGGAAACCCGATACCTTTTGCGGAGGTAACTGCTTTGCATGCAGGAAATAAAGCCCTGTCTTCAGGAGACGGTACATTCAAAATCCTGGCCGGCGTTTATGATACTTTGTCCGTTAGTTGTGTCGGATACGAAAAACAAATGGAGCGTGTGTTGGGGCGCACCAAATTTGATATCATCATGGAGTCGTCGAATACCATCCTGTCTGAGGTGACCATTACTTCCATGATCTCAAAGAATGGTAATTTTGTCTTCGACCCGACACAGCTGGAAGTAATTCGGGATCAGCTGCTGATCAAAACACGTTACCGGGTGCCCGAAAACCGCTTTCATAAGGCTTCACGCCTGGTGATTCATCCCTATCTGGTGAACTATACCCAAAACATAAGAACGGAATTTACTCCCATTGTCTTTGATGGAGAGCACTATGATATTCTGACAAAAAGAGGGAATATCTGTGGCGACACCATAGAAAAGAAATATTATTCCCAATTTGCAAAAGTGGTCAAAGACCTGAAGTCGGAGAAAATGCTCAGTTATGTGGATTCATGCAAAATCGAAGGGGTTAACGACCGTTATGCCACAGAAGTATATATTAAAATCAGTACTTTCTGTGAGGATGAGTATCTGGATACGATGGTCATAGCCCAGGGTATTGTTTATCCGATGCGGTTCTTTGATTTCTCGGCCACTTCTTACGACCTGGACAACCGTTATGCCCCCAAACAGCAAATGATCAATTTTAACCTGAAAGGTGAAATGAATCTTTGGTTCAGACCCAACCAATCACAGATTTTTGAACAGGATGGAAACAATGGTGCGGAGCTGAACAAATTCCGGAAAATTCTGGGAGAAATAGATCGGGATACAACCAAATCACTGACTTCTTTCAGCATCATGGGATTTACATCACCGGAGGGTACTTTTGAACTGAACAGTAAACTGTCGCGTAAACGTGTCAAGTCGGCCATGGAGAAAATCACACAGAATATCTCCAAAGAAACCCTCCAAAAGGCCCGTTTGCAGTATGATGCCATTGTCATTCCATGGGATTCCGTGTACAGCGCCCTGATGAGGGACAGTATGACAGCGGCTGCTGACGAGTTGGCTTTTTTGATGCGCAGAGCCAGAGGACGCCATGATGAAATTTCCTGGGGAGCGAGAAGACTGAAAAATTATGGACTGATACGCGATAAATATTTACCGCGCTTCCGTAAGGTGGAATATAACTATGAATATTCTGAGCTGCGTACTCTGAATGTAGACGAGATACGGAAACTATATGATGCCAATCCAGCCAATCTGACGGCAAGTGAATTCTGGAGACTGATAGTGTCGGACACCACGATCTGTGTGGAAGAAAAGGAGAAACTGATGCGCGAGGCTTTGCATTATTATCCGGATCTGATGATCGCGGCCAATAATCTGGCCGCACTATTGAACAGAGACCGGAGGGCGGATACAACCCTGCTGGTTCCCTTTATCGAGAAAGAAGAGATACCTTTGGAATTGAAGATCAATCAGGTTGTTGCCTATCTTCAGACACGGAACTTTATCCAGGCAAACGGTTTATGCAGTCAGCTTCCGTACAATGAGAAAACAGCCATGGTGAAAGCGATGGAACATGCCATGAACGGACGCTATGAGCAAGCATACGACTATTTTAAAAATTATAACTGCCTGAATAGGGTTATTTTATTGCTTTGTATGCATCGTGATCAGGAGGCTTTGGCCTGCATTCGTTATCTGGAGGATCCGTCGGCCGAAGCCGCATATGTGAAAGCCATTGTCTATAACCGGGTGGATGATGTCATGAATGCTGTTGTGCAGTTAAAGAAAGCTTTGGAACTAAAGCCTGAGCTGAAGGAGATCATAAAGATTGATGGAGATGTGTTAGATTTAATCGACTTATTATGAAAAAAATTATTTACTGCTTATTCGCCCTGCTGGGGGTTACAACAACCATGCGGGCACAGCATATTGCTATAAAGACCAATACATTGTCCTGGCTGACACTGACTCCCGAGATCGGCGCTGAATTTCGACTGGCTCCTAAAGTGACGGCAGACATTTCGTGTATGTACCGTGCCTGGACGCTGAGAGAGGACAATAAAAAAATTATGGGTATTCTGGTGCAGCCTGAATTGAGATATTGGTTCTGTCAGCCGTATTACAGACATTTTGTGGGTTTGCATGCAAGTTATAGTGATTATAATGTGGGATTGTCGAAATACCGGTATCAGGGCTTTCTGGCGGGGGCCGGACTGACTTACGGATACCAGATTATCTTGTCCCAGCGTTTTAATATGGAATTTAGCTTAGGAGTGGGATGCGGCGCCCGCGTCCGGCACAGAGCGCGACGTTCGCGATGCTCCATTCGCCT
>CAJMQV010000184.1 GCA_905215575.1 uncultured bacterium
TTGAATCAGCCAGCAAGGAATCCGTCAACAACAAAGAGTCAAGCGACATGCGTACCGGTTTCGCCTTCAGCGAATCGGTATCTGGCGTAGCAGTACGTCGCAATGTGTCGACTATGGTACGCGAAAGCGTATCTGCCCCGAGAGAATCTTTTTCAGGCACCCGGCACTTGACATTTCCGGGTACACGCTGCCACCCATAATCAGCACGCTGATCATGGGCCAACACGTAAAAAGTCCCCAGGGACCACAATGTTATGAATATTTTTGTTTTCAATGAATTCTTGTTCTTATAGAAGCAATTTATGGAATCACTCAAACATTTCCTTCCATTTTCTGAAAATGATCACTCCCTGTTCACCGTATTTCTGCAAACTGAGGAGCACCTTTTCATAGGATTTCTCCTTGTTGAGATGTGTTTTGGAATAATATTTATCGGCATAGCAGACCACCTGCTCTTCAAGTGTTTCGGGCTGGAAGTCACGATGCGGCAGCGGCAGATCCCGCTCTTCGATATTTTCCTTGGTCAATCCCGTGCCGGTGTGGCGCTCGCATACCCGTGCATGACGCTCAAAGCCCTCACGCCGCATCAGTTCGGCTCCCAGATAACCGTGGCACAAATAAGGAGCGTCACCATGACAGTGAATACCTTCTGCATCGGTCATAAAGATGCCGATGTCGTGAATCATAGCCGCTTCTTCCAAAAAAGTGCGGTCCAGATTCAGTTCCGGATGCATCTCTGCAATTTTCAGGCAACGGTCGGCTACCTGTCTGCTGTGACACAGCAATATCTCCTTCAAAGGAGGATTGTCTGCATAATATTTGTCGATAAGAGCTATAAAGTCCATTTACATAAATTTATTCGCGCAAAAATAATGCTTTTTTTTCATATTTTCCCCATTACGTTCCGCATATTGACATAATAAATACAAAATGCCGCCCGATATCAAGAAAAAGAAAGGCCAGCCGCCCCATTCTGTCGCATGGACACGATCGGGCGGACTGGCCTTTCGAATATTTTCCGGCGCCAGGACATCAGTTCCGGCTCACCATCTTTACACCTTTTATCGTTTTCAGCTTCTTGATCAGCTGTTCCAGTTTAACGGTATCGTCCAGCAGAACGGTAATATTGCCGGAGAACAGACCGTCGTGCGAATCAATGCTGATACTGCGCAAAGAGATTTTCTCCTCCTTGCTGATGATGGAAGTAATGTTGTTCACGATACCCAAGTCATCGTTACCCACCACGCGCAAGGTAATCGGATACTGACTGCCACGCTTTCCGGCCCAGCGGGCTTTCACGATGCGATAGCCGAATTTGGTACGCATCTGTTCCGCATTCGGGCAGTCGCAACGGTGTATCTTGATACCTCCATTAACCGTCACAAAGCCAAAGACATCATCTCCATAGATCGGATGACAACATTTGGCCAGCGTGAAGTCCAGACCTTTCAGATTCTGGTCGATAACCAGCACATCGTCATGGCTCTGAGTCTTCATTTCGGCTTCCGACTGCATATTGAACTCCTGTGCGCTCGGTGCCGGTGTATGATCGGCCATTCCGTTCATGTACTTCTGCATCTCCGTATATTTGTCAATCACGGAGTTTACATCCAGAGTCTCGTTGGCCAGACTGTTATAAAAGTCGGTTACATATTTGAAACCCATCTTCTTGATAACGTGCATCATGGTAGGCTCATCGTATTCAATCTTGCGGTTCTTGAACTTGCGCTCCAATACCTCCTTGGCATAAGCCGCCTGACGGGCCTGCATCTCTTTCAGCGCCTGACGGATCTTGGTACGTGCCTTGCCGGTGATGACAAAATTCAGCCAGTCCTGCTTCGGAGTCTGATTTGAAGAAGTCAGAATCTCTACCTGGTCACCACTGTTGAGCTGCTGGCGCACCTGCACATTCTTATCATTGATACGCGCGCCGATACAGTGTTCTCCCACATTGGTATGGATGGCATAGGCAAAGTCAAGCACTGTGGCTCCCTTCGGCAGTTTGAAAAGATCGCCCTTCGGCGTGAACACAAACACCTCGTCCTCATAGAGTTCCATCTTGAACTGATCCATGAGTTTCATATCGTCATTGTTCTCCAAGGCATTGCGGATGCTGTTCAGCCATTCGTCCACACCGGCCTCGCCGCCCTTGATGCCCTTGTAGCGCCAGTGCGCCGCCAGACCACGTTCGGCAATCTCGTCCATACGCTCGGTACGGATCTGCACCTCCACCCATTTGTTTTCCGGACCGAGCACCGTGATGTGCAAGCTCTCATATCCGTTACTCTTCGGGATAGACAACCAGTCGCGCAAACGCTTCGGGTTAGGCTGATACATGTCGGTAATGATGGAATAAGCCTGCCAGCACTCCATTTTTTCACGCTCCGGTTTGGAATCCAGAATGATACGGATGGCAAACAAGTCGTAGATGCCGTCCACTCCACACTTCTGACGTTTCATCTTCTGCCAGATGGAATGAATACTCTTGGTGCGACCCTTCATGTGGAACTTCAGGCCGGCATCTTCCAGTTTCTTCTGAATCGGACCGATAAAGTTCTCGATATAAGCGTCGCGCGACTTTTTCGTTTCGTTCAGTTTGTCCTTAATATGATAATAGGCATCATGCTCCAGATATTTGAGCGACAGGTCTTCCAACTCGCTCTTCAACCGATACAGACCGAGTTTGTGTGCCAGCGGCGCATAAAGATAAGCCGATTCCTGAGCCACCTTCTGCATGGCCTCCTTGTTCGGCGTGTCTTTGATCTGGCGCATGATATACACACGGTTGGCAATCATGATCAGGATCACACGCATATCCTCGGCAAACGACAGCAACAGGCTTCGGAAGTTCTCGCTTTCGATACTCGGATTCTTGTCATACAGTTCCTGGATGCGGTTCAGGCCATGAATGATTCCCGCTACATCCTCGCCGAAATCACGCTCCACATCCTTCGGGGTACAATAATTGCTCCGCACGCACGAATGCAGCATCACGCCCAATATCGCCGCACGTGTCAGTCCGATTTCCTGCGCCACGATGAGCGAGGTTTCCATATCTGTAATAATAGGATTCAAGTCAAAAACATCCCTTTTCAGAAAATTATTCAGACCGGCCTGCACCAGATAATTCTTCAGATTGGCACAATCATCCGGCTTCAGGACTTTACCTGACAGCCGTAAGAGAGATCGATACAGGTCCTTCAGATGAGTTTGTTCTTCGGGACGAAAAAAAAACAGATTTTCCATAGGCTTTTCGTATTTTTTCTCAAAGTTACAAATTTTCGGAAATAAATGCACTTTCTCTCCTTTATTTTTCGTATATTTGAAAATGAAATTGTTGTATCAATCTAAAATCAATCGTTATGCTAACCACAGAAGATAAAGAAATACTTCAGAAAAAAGGTATTTCAAAAATTTTTTTGACTGACTTATAACTTAGAATTTAAGGTAGAATTGATAATGACAATAGAAGAAGTTTTTAGTGATTTATATG
>CAJMQV010000185.1 GCA_905215575.1 uncultured bacterium
AGGCTACCAAAGAGCACCCTTTCCAGTTTATCTCTGACATGGGTACTACTTTGGATGCTTTCGAAGCATATATCAAACCTCTGGAAAAAGGAGGAAAATTTGACTTTACCTTGAGCGTAGACGAAGCTTACGGTCCATACGAACAGGAAAGAGTTCTGGAACTGGACAAGGCGGTATTTACCATCAACGGCAAGTTCGATACCGAGCACATCTACCCGGGAGCAGTCGTTCCTTTGATGAATGCCGACGGTGCCCGCTTCAACGGAACCATCGTTGAAATCGTAGGAGATAAAGTGACTGTCGATCTGAATCATCCTCTGGCCGGCAAGGAGCTGCACTTCATCGGTGAAGTGGTTGAGCACCGTGAGGCTACCAAGGAAGAGATTCAGGAAATGCTGAACATGCTGAGCGGCGAAAGCTGTGGCGGCGGATGCGGCGGTTGCGGAGGTGGCTGTGGCGACCACGAATGCGGCGGATGCGGCGAAGAAGGCAGCGGCTGCGGTTGCCACTAATCGGATATTCAACCATTTTGATCAGATTCAATTATGAGTAACAGTTTCGGAAATATATTCAGACTGACCAGTTTCGGAGAAAGTCACGGTCCGGCCGTTGGCGGAGTGATCGACGGATTTCCGGCAGGCATCGAAATCGATGAGGAATTTGTTCAGAGTGAACTGAACCGGAGAAGACCCGGACAAAGCCTTCTGACAACTCCCCGGAAAGAAAATGACCGGGTGGAATTCCTTTCCGGAATCTTTGAAGGCAAATCCACCGGATGCCCGATCGGTTTCATTATCCGAAACCAGAACCAGCATTCCAACGATTACGACAACATCCGCAATGTGTTCCGCCCTTCACACGCAGACTTTACCTATACCCAAAAGTACGGACTGCGCGACCATGCCGGTGGCGGACGCTCATCGGCTCGCGAAACCATTGCACGCTGTGTAGCCGGAGCCTTGGCAAAACTGGCACTCAAACAGTTGGGTGTACAGATCTACGCCTATACTTCACAAGTAGGCGACATTGCCCTGTCACAGGACTACAAGCACTATGATCCGGCTTTGATCGAACAAAACAATGTGCGCTGTCCCGATCCAGAAACTGCGGAACGTATGGCTCGCAAGATTGAAGAAGTAAAGGCCGAAGGAAACACAATAGGAGGTGTAATCACTGGAGTGATCAAAGGTTGTCCGATAGGACTTGGCGAACCGGTTTTCGGTAAGTTGCATGCTGCGTTGGGACAAGCCATGCTCAGCATCAACGCCGTAAAAGGTTTTGAATACGGACAGGGATTTGCCGGTGTCAGCCAGACCGGAAAAATGCAAAATGACCTGTTCTTCAACGACAACGGACGTATCAATACCCGCACGAACAACAGTGGCGGCATTCAGGGAGGCATCAGCAACGGACAGGACATTTATTTCCGTGTAGCCTTCAAGCCGGTAGCAACCCTGTTGATGGAGCAGGAAACAGTAACCGTCAACGGTGAGGATACCGTTCTGAAAGCCAGAGGTCGCCATGATGCCTGCGTGTTGCCACGTGCAGTTCCTATCGTGGAATCTATGGCAGCCATGGTCATTTTAGACTACTATTTATTAAATAAAACTACAAAATTATAACTTTGACTGAGATTTTCCTTGAACATTTGGAGATCAGCAAAATGATATTATCTTTGCAACTATGAGTTGTGAAACTCTAAATGTAGTAACTTAGTTAAAAGATCTAGTTTAGTTTTGTGATGGTTAATGGGAGCATGCATATGTTCCCATTAACTTTTTAAAAACACCCATCCCCTATTATCTTTCAAGAAAGTTTTTAGTAACTTTGCTTCAATAAACCGAAACATTCCGATAATTTTTATCTATCAAAATCTGATCATTCCTGCTTATGAAAATAATACACACCAGCGACTGGCATTTGGGTCATAGCCTGTATAACTACGACCGCAGCGAAGAGCAGCAAGATTTTTTGGAACAGTTGCGACTGATTGTAGAACGCGAACAGCCGGATGTTCTTCTGGTCTGTGGAGATATCTACCATACCACAACTCCGGCATCGGCCACCCAGAAGATGTATACCGACGGACTGCTGACTATCCATCAGGCTTCTCCCCACACACAAATCATTGTCACCGCAGGAAATCATGACAGTTGTGCCAAGCTGGAGATTGACCGCAATCTGTGGCAGCATTTCCACGTTACCGTCATCGGAAGTATAGCACGGAAAGCAGACCGCACCACAGACTGGGAACAACATATCATTGAAATAAAGGATAAAGAAGGAGTGCTTTTAGGATATGTAGGAGCAGTCCCCCATGCCTATCCCCACAATTTCCCCTCAGAAAACGGAACTCTGGACCGGGAAGAACGGCAACCGGCTTTCTTCCAGGGATTGCTGGACCATATCAGAAAGCGAAACACCTCGCAACTTCCGGTAATCCTGACCGCACATCTGGCTGTCCGTGAAGACAACGGTGAAATCGGGGACAAAGAAATTATCGGAGGAATGGACACCGTACCCGTTGAACAGTTAGGTAGCGGTTATGATTATCTGGCTTTGGGACACATTCATTATCCGCATCGGGCACGGAACGACTATCCGGTTGCCGCCTACAGCGGAAGCCCGATTGCCGTGGATTTCGACGAGGACTATCCGCATTCGGTGACCTTGCTGGAAATAAACCGGCACGGAGAAACGCCTGAACTGCATCACATAGAGATTCAGAATCCGCGTCCTCTCACTACCCTTCCCCCAAAAGCGACCGATCTGGAAGAAGCGCTGCACATATTGGAAGAATGGCCCGAACATAAAAAGGACTATATACGCCTCCATGTAAAGGCCAATCGGAGTATTACTCCCGACATTGTGGAGCGTATCATACAAATAATGAAAAATAAAAACAGTCGCTACTGCTACATAAAAATAAACAGAGAAACCGAAACGGAAAAAGAAAAAAGACAGGAACTGAGCATTGAGGAACTGAAACAGAAATCTCCGTTGGAAATAGCACGCCTTTACTATGAAGAAAAAGAAGGCGCACCCATGGAGGAAGATTTTGCCAAAATGATGCAGGAAGCCTGGCAACAGGTAAGCCTCGATCAGGAAGATTCAAAATAAACGGTTCCCGAAAAAGGATTTTAGTTTTTATCAAATGACAGATGTATGAAGCTCAAAAAACTGATTCTGAAAAATATCGCTTCCATCGAAGATGCGGAGATTCTCTTTGACCAGGCTCCTTTGGACAGCGAACCGGTTTTTCTGATTTGCGGAGATACCGGAAGCGGAAAGACTACCATTCTGGATGGAATCTGCCTGGCCTTGTATAACGAGACCCCCCGCATGAATAAAACGAACCGGGAAATATATACTGAAAATTCCGCACAGGAGGAGCAAAGCAAGGAGTTTGCCATCAACGATTGCCGCCAACTCATGCGCCG
>CAJMQV010000186.1 GCA_905215575.1 uncultured bacterium
ATAAACTTCATCGAGCTGGCTACCAAGGTAATGCTCGGATTGCCGGTTAGCAAGCCGAACAAGAGCCTCTTCGATTTCGATTATGTAGGAATCAAGGCCAGTCAGTTCTCATTCAACCGTTTGCAGAAGGCCGACCCGGTATTGGGTGTAGATATGGCTTCAACCGGTGAGGTAGGCTGTCTGGGTGATGATACCGACAACGCTCTGATGCAGGCCATGCTTTCAGTGGGCCACCGTGTTCCGGAGAAGAACATCCTGCTCTCTACCGGAGGCGCCAAGCAGAAGGCAAGCATGCTCGATGCGGCCCGCGAGCTGAAAGAGAACGGTTACAACCTGTATGCTACCGGAGGAACCAGCCGTTACCTCACAGAAAACGGAATTGAAAATACATTGGTATACTGGCCGAACGAGGAGGGACATCCTCAGGCTCTGGATATGCTGCACCAGAAACAGATCGACATGGTGGTGAACATTCCGAAGAACCTCACCGAAGGCGAGATCAGCAACGGTTACAAGATCCGTCGCGCCGCCATCGACCTGAATATTCCGTTGATCACCAACGCCCGTCTGGCAAGCGCATTTATCCATGCATTCTGCAAGATCAAGACCGATGACATTGTCATCAAGAGCTGGTCAGAGTACAAGTAATAAAGCGTATGTATGAATTTTGAAATCATCTTTGTATTGCTATGTCTGGTTGCAATGGTCGTTGCTTTAATCAACGACCGTATGCGACCAGGCATGGTCCTTTTCTCGGTGGTTGTGCTTTTTTTGTGCACCGGAATCATTTCTCCGAAGGAATGTCTCGAGGGATTTTCCAATAAAGGCATGATCACAGTGGCCCTGCTTTTCCTGGTGAGCGAAGGTATTCGCAAGAGTGGGGTATTGGAACAGTTCATTTACCGGCTGCTCCCGAAAGAGAAGTGCAGTGTGGCCAAGGGCAACATGCACATGCTTCCTGTTATTGCCTTTATCTCAGCCTTTTTGAACAACACACCGGTTGTCGTTATCTTTGCCCCGATTATCAAGAACTGGGCCCGACGGACCGGACTCTCAGCCACTAAATTCCTGATACCGCTTTCCTATGCCACCATCTTGGGCGGTATGTGTACCCTGATCGGTACTTCAACCAATCTGGTGGTCGACGGTATGATTCAGGATGCGGGATACGAAGGTTTTACCATTTTCGAACTCGGTAAAATCGGAGTGATCATTGCCGTAATCGGTATTATCTATCTGGTGTTCTTTTCCAAGAAACTTTTGCCCGAGGTAAACGCCAAGGACGAGGAAATGGAAGACCTTACCGCCGAGAGCAATGTAGTTTGTGTAGAAGCCGTGATCGGAGCCCGTTTCCCCGGTAACGGCAAGACTTTGAAAGAATTCGATTTTCCGCGTCACTACGGTGCCACGGTACGCAGTCTGCACCGCAACGGTGTGCGTCTGGAAGGCGACTGGATGAATATCCGTCTGTGCGAAAACGACACACTGGTATTGGAGACCGACGACAAGTTCATTCCCACCTGGGGTGACAGCCGTGTCTTCCTGATGCTTTCCGTGATGGATGCCGACATGCAGATGGAGCGCAAGAAGCGCTATTTTGCCATGATCCTGCTGCTGTTTATGATTGTGGGAGCCACGGTGGGCGAACTTCCCTTTGTGGCCAATCTGTTTCCCGGAGTCAAACTCGACATGTTTTTCTTCGTGTGCATCACCACAGTCATTATGGCCTGGACAAAGATGTTTTCTCCCAAGAACTATACCAAGTATATTTCCTGGGATGTGCTGATTACGATTGCCTGCGCCTTTGCCATCAGCAAGGCTATGGAGAATTCCGGCTTTGCCTCGTTTATCGCCAATCAGATAATCGGCCTCACCGATTCACTGGGACCGCACGCTCTGCTGGCCATCATCTTCCTGATCACCAATCTGTGTACGGAGCTGATCACCAACAATGCCGCCGCCGCTTTGGCTTTCCCCATCGCTTTGGCTGTGTCCCGTCAGTTGGGTGTTGACCCCACACCGTTCTTCGTGGTGATCTGTATTGCCGCTTCGGCTTCGTTCTCCACACCGATCGGTTATCAGACCAACCTGATCGTGCAGGGTATCGGAGGCTATAAGTTCACCGACTTTGTACGTATCGGTCTGCCGCTGAATATCATCGTATTCATATTATCCATCATATTAATCCCCATGTTCTGGAACTTCTAAAACAATATAGAAGATGACACAAGAGAATAACATATATCCCATCTATGACAAGATGATGACCCGTGCCGACAAGGAGGCCTTGCTCGGTCAGAAAGGTATGATGATCTGGTTCACCGGTCTTTCCGGTTCCGGCAAGAGCACCATCGCTCTGAGTCTGGAACGCGAACTGGACAAGCGCGGCATTCTTTGCCGCATTCTCGACGGCGACAATATCCGTTCGGGCATCAACCGCAATCTCGGTTTCTCGGAAGAGGACCGTGTGGAAAACATCCGCCGTATCGCCGAAGTGGGCAAGCTGTTTGTAGATACCGGCATCGTGACCATTGCCGCGTTCATCAGCCCGACCAACCAGCTCCGTGAGATGGCTGCCGAGATTATCGGCAAGGACGATTTCCGTGAGATTTATGTCAGCACCCCGCTGAGCGTCTGCGAGCAACGCGATGTCAAGGGCCTTTATGCCCGTGCCCGTCGCGGCGAGATCAAGGACTTTACCGGAGTGAGCGCTCCGTTCGAGGCACCCGAGCATCCCGCCCTTTCGCTCGACACCTCCAAGCTTACTTTGGAAGAAGCCGTGAACCAGGTGCTTCAGTTAATTTTCGAATCAAATAACAATAAATAATATTGATTATGGCAGAATATAGTTTGAGTCATTTGCAGGAACTCGAGGCCGAGTCTATCCACATTATCCGTGAGGTGGCCGCCGAGTTTGAAAATCCTGTGATGCTTTATTCCATAGGTAAGGACTCTTCTGTAATGGTGCGTCTGGCCGAGAAAGCCTTTGCGCCTGGAAAAGTACCGTTCCCTTTGATGCACATCGATTCCAAGTGGAAATTCAAGGAAATGATTGAGTTCCGCGACAACTACGCCAAGCAGTATGGCTGGAACCTGATTGTGGAGTCTAACATGGAAGCTTTCCATGCCGGAGTGGGTCCGTTTACCCACGGCAGTAAGGTACACACCGACCTGATGAAGACCAAGGCTCTGCTCGACGCTTTGGCAAAATACAAGTTCGATGCCGCTTTCGGTGGCGCTCGCCGCGATGAGGAGAAGAGCCGTGCGAAGGAGCGTATCTTCTCTTTCCGCGACCAGTTCCAGCAGTGGGACCCGAAGAACCAGCGTCCTGAGTTGTGGGACATCTACAACAGCCGTGTGCACAAGGGCGAGAGCATCCGTGTGTTCCCGTTGAGCAACTGGACCGAGCTCGACATCTGGCAGTA
>CAJMQV010000187.1 GCA_905215575.1 uncultured bacterium
GCTGAAGAAAGAAGACGGCATCAAGAACTATGGACTTGAAAAGAGCAACATTCAGAAATAATCCTCTGATTCTATTTTTACTCACCCGTCAGTAACAGATTACTGACGGGTGAGTAAAAGATTACTGCCCTGATAGTAATACACGATCGTTAGGATACATACACCGCCATGCTGAAAACAAACCATATTTTCAGCATGGCGGTTTTCTTTTCCCATGAAAAATCCGGAAGTAAATATAAAACAAGAAAAAGCAAATATAAATGAACCGTTTCTCAGAAAAAAGACGGATTTTTGTAAATACAATCTATTCATAAAATCCTCTTAAAACTGAATCATGAAAAAATACCCTTTTCGATTAAAAAGAAATTTTCTCATCACAACACTCTGTCTGTGCGGTCTGACCGGTATACAAGCCCAAAACGAAACGATAAACGAAGAAACTCCCGCTGAATTTAAACAGAGGATGGAATGGTTTACAGATGCCAAATTCGGCATGTTCATCCATCTGGGACTCTACAGTTCCTTAGGCGGAGAATATCAGGGCAAACAGGCAGACGGATATGCCGAATGGATTCAATCTACACTCGACATTCCTTCCACAGAATACGCCCTTCTGGCCAACAGCTGGAATCCTCAAAATTTTGACGCGGATTTAATTACACGTACCGCCAAGAAAGCCGGTATGAAATATATTGTGATCACCACCAAGCACCATGAAGGTTTCTGTCTGTGGAACTCCCGATATACGGATTTTGACATAGCATCCACTCCCATGAAAAGGCGCGACATTCTGAAAGAGCTGTCCAGAGCCTGCAAGAAACAGGGCATCCGCTTTGGTACTTACTACAGCATCATTGACTGGCACCACCCGTCTCAGGAAAGAAACAGCAAGGGCAAGGATGCCTGGGGACGATGGGCGCAGATCAGCATGAAACCGGGACAGAAAGCCGAATACGTCCAATACATGAAAAAACAGATCAAGGAACTGATCGACCGGTATGACACCGACATCCTTTGGTTCGATGCCGACTGGGTGGACTGGTGGACTTTGGAAGACGGCAAAGAGCTGTATCAGTATATCCGTTCTTTGAAACCTTCCATTCTGATCAACAACCGGGTGGCCAAGAGAGCGGTCTTCAAGAAAGATTTCGGAACTCCGGAACAGGAACATCCCGGACAATCACAGGATCACTACTGGGAAGCCTGCTATACGCTCAATGAATCCTGGGGATACAAGAAACAGGATCATCAATGGAAAAATGCACAAACCGTGGTCAACAAGCTCCAAGACATCAATGCCAAAAGAGGAAACCTGCTCTTGAATATCGGACCGGACGGTGACGGTAATGTTCCGCTAGAGTCTCTAGATATTTTGAATGAAGTAGGAAAAATACGAAACAATTAAACCACAAAAAACAAATGAAAAAAACAGAAAAAGCACAGAAGTCAGCTGTTATCCCATGCCGACTTCTGTGCTTTGATCATTCTCATCCTATACATTTACCCATTGCATCCGGGAAACCGTATAAACCGGATTGCCAGATTTTGAGGAAATTCTTACTTTCTTTTTTCCTTTTACATTGATATGGATTTTCTCTATCAATTGTTCGGTAGGTTCCACCACGATTTCGTCTCCGGAATAACGTACCCGGCAATTATATCCTTTCAAGCTTCCGTCTTCCCTTTCCACCACAAAAGCATGGCACAGGAAAGCTTCGCCAATAAACTTGAATACCTCGTGCACATCATTGTCCTGAGTGTTGAAGAACATCATATCACTGATCATGTCTATGTATTGCTCTCCCACCACAACAGCATTGGTCTTATAATGCAAAGGCTGCAAATGATATTGCGTTACAGAATCCGGATGGGCCGTAGGATGCGGTTCGCTGACAATGCGGGCCGGCAAATATGGATTGGCACAGAAAGACCAGCGCAAGCGACCGGTTCGGGTATCTATCAGTTCGGCAAATGCTCCTGCGGCGTTATAGCTCTCACGCAACCAGCGTTCGTTTCCCGTCAGCAGGTAGAGATAATAAGTGGCATAAGCTCTCCATGCACTCCATCCGTGAGGAGAATTCATGAAGTTGGGCACCATCAGCACATCGTACTGTGACTCCCAGAATCTCAATGTGCCTCCCCGCTGTCGTCCGTCGGGTATCAGCAGCTGAGTCAGACAGTCATGTCCTTCAAGCATATACAAGGCCTCTTTCACATATTTCTCCCGTTGTGATTTCACTTCGTCCTGTAACCCCAGATAGGCAATCTGAAGCGCAGTACAGGAGATCATGCCGTCCTCATACGTCATCTCGCCCTCTGTCTGCACATTACCGTGCAGCGAAACCAGATGATCTATGGCACTCTTGGCAGAAGCAAAATGCTTTTTGTAGTTCTTATGCCATTGACGGTCCGTCTTGCCCAGTTCCTTTTCCACCAAAGCCAGGTCCAACATACTTTTGGCTACATAGATCACACTGGTATAGAGCGTTCCCTTCGGTTCATTTTTGTCCAGGCTCAGATGATTTCGGAACGAACCGTCGTTTCTCTGTGCATGGGCAATGAGCCAATCGGCCAGTCGGGCCGCCTTTTTCAAGTCCTCTTCATTCCGGTAGGCCTTATATTTCAGAACCAACAAATCAATCGTACCGCTGGTATTCTGAATGCGGTAAGGAATTATTTGAGGAACATCATTCTGATGCAACAAATGATACAAATCCTCAAAGCGTTTGGCATGTTTCCGGTCAAGAGCCTCATCCGGCAAATAGCGGGCCGCTATAAAGGCCGACATATATCCGTACCACGATTCTATATGGGTGGTTGCCTTTTGCGGACAACGCTCCGCCTCACTGCGTGCCCGATCCAGATACCAGTCCCAGGGATGGCGCACGGTGATTATGGCCTCCGACATTTTTCCGTCGGCATTTCTACATTGTAAGGTATCATATCCCGGCTTTTCCGCAACAAAATCATAGGTCCAATAACCGGCGGACTGCTCTTTCATGCAAATCGGCTTGCCGTTCAAGCTGACTGTGGGTTCCGAAGACGAATAAAGTCCGATACGAGTCTGTTCTCCCACGGCGCACGATGTTTGCGAAAGATCCCAATAAGCCGCTCCGGTATTTTTCTGAACAACTTCCTTTAATTGTGTGAGGTCCTGAAGCGGTGTAATAAACAGCCGCCAAGAAAAGGACTGTCCCGGAAAGAGCTGGTACAAATCTTGAGGAGCTCTTTTCGGCAAAGGCAAGGCATTGATAAAGTCAATGTTCACTCCTTCAATCCGATGTCCACCCCAATAATAAGGTTTCTGTTCCTTACTGCCGGCACTGTTCGAGCTGTTATAATCCAGACTCCAGGAAGCAACCGGGTCGGGTGAGGACAA
>CAJMQV010000188.1 GCA_905215575.1 uncultured bacterium
GGCTTTGACCATACTATCGAGAACAAAGCCGGACGGTGCGATTTCCGTGTGTTGGGCAATGCTTTTTATGCGGCGGCCAATCCTGCTTCCGGTCGTCCGGAAGGGGGTAGTTGTGAGCCGGGCATCATCCGGGTGGCTTATGACCGTAACGGTAACGGGTTGCCCGACGCAGATGAATGGTATGAGATAGCCGGCAGCGCGCACCGCAATCCTCAGGGAGAGGCGTGGTATGCGTTGGCTCAGGAGCAGGGTAATGTGATGAATCTGTATTCCGATTATGCCATTACCTACCATCGTCCGGCTTCGGAACCGACGGGTGCGGAGGCTATGAGCCGTTATATCCGATGGTCAGACAATCAGGGACAGACGGGCTATCGCAGTATGAATGCTTTTCATAAACAACCCTATTTCCCGCAATGGGTGCAGCAGGACAGTCTGACGTTCCGGGGTACCTGTCTGCCGCAAAATGCTGTGGATGAGTCGGGAGATGGCAGTTACTTTGTTTTGTATAAGTTTGCCTATGGCTATGCCGACAACGATACGAATGCTTCCGACGGTTCGGCTATTGATATCGACTGGGCGGTGGACCGTCAAGGCAATGCCGTTCGCTTGCCGGGAGTGGACTTTATCATGATTTACACTGGCGTGAATCAGGGGAGTGGCAGACTGGGGGAGTGCTCTACGGAGGTTTCCGGAGTGGAAGATCTTCATTTGTTGGACGTGGAAATACCAAGCCATGCCCATTGACTATAGAAATACATAATTACCAATTATCAAATACATTATTAGATTATGAAAATGAAATCATGGTTGGGAAGTCTTTTTTTAGTTGGAGGACTTTTCTTTACCGGTTGCCAGAATGAAGAGGCACCGGCAGTAAAATTCGCAGTAAACGAACTGGTATCGGGCGATTCGCTCACCGTTTTTCCGGGACAGCAATTGGCTTTGAGCTATTCGGCCGAGAACATGACCGATCTGGAAGTGGGCACTTTGCCCGACAACTGGAAGGCGGAAGTGGACCCGCAATCCTCAAAAATCCTGATTACAGCACCGGTTGCCGAGGCTAGAGAAGGCGTTTATCCGGTGATTCTTCTGGCGAATGGAAATGGAAGCGTTGCTTCGTTTACCGTGATGGTAGAGCTGGAAATGTATGACCGCTCAAAAGGTGTCTTCGTGCTGAACGAAGGAAACATGACCACAGAGAATGGTTCTCTGTCCTATATCTCACCGTCGGGAATCGTGGTGGCCGATGCCTACAAAACTTCCAATGGCACCGAGTTGGGAAATGTATGTCAGGATATGTCTGTTTCGGGCGGCTTGCTTTATATCATTTCTCAGAACGGTGATCTGGCTCCTACAGGAGCACAGTTCAATAACGACGGTATGTTGGTTATTGCCGATGCCCGCACGTTGCTGAAGAAAAACGCTTTCAGTCGTGCCGAGCTGGCACAGTTGGAGTGGCCTACCCATATTGCCGCTTTGGACAAACAGCATGTTTACATCCGTGACAAGAAAGGAATCTGGCGCTTGGACACCGAGAGCCGTCAGCTGACCTTTGTTGAAGGCTCTGAGGGAGCACCTCAGGCTCCTTTTGTGGTGATGAACGGTAAGGTATATACTTATTTCTCTTCTTCATATCTGGGCTATATCTGGGAAATAAGCCCTGATGCAGATCAGATCAGCAAAATCCGTCTTCCAATGTATGGTACAACGTATGATATTAATACCGTGTTAGGTATCCGTGCAGCTGGTGAGAATGAGTTCTGGGTGGTAGCTCATGGTTTCGGCAACTATTCTGTGGGTAAATACAATCTGGAAACCAAGAAAATGGTACAGAAACGAATAGAAGGTGCTCCCGATGTGGCTTCTTCCGGAGCCATCTTTACTTCTTCCGGAAATCAGTTCTATTATGCTTCCGGCACAAGCATCTTCAAGGTCTCTTTTGATGATGAAGAAAGCGGTGAAGAGTTTTTTGCGGATGTAAATTCATTCGGCAACAAAGCGCGTATGCTGTATAATGGTATTGCGGTGCATCCGGTTACCGGAAAACTTTATGTGAATACCATCAAGGAATATCAGACTTATACAGAAAATAATATTTGGGTGGTAGACGTGGCCGCGCAGGACACTGTGGCACATTATGATAATGTAACCCGTTTTCCGGCCGGGTTCTATTTCCCTGAATCAGCGAACATAAATAACATCAGAAATTAAAAGAATGAATTTATCAATGAAAACAAATAACCTGCTGAAGGCATTGCCTTTATCATGTATTTTGGGAGCCTTGTTGGCTGTCAGTGTTTCCTGCACAGAAAATGATCCGCTTCCGGAACCGCCCGGTTCCAATCCACCGTCTTCCGGAAATGACTCCACACAATTACCGGTGGATTCAGCAGCAGTAGACACTCCGGTGGTATCCTATCGCGGATACGCTCATCCCGACGGAACTTTTCTGTTGAATTGTGGTGACCGGATTACGGAGAACGGTTCGGTGACTTACATAGCTCCCGACGGTACGGTCGAGGAGGATGTCTATAAGAAAGTCAATGGCACCGAACTGGGAAATGAGGCGCAGGCCATGTGTCTGTATAACGGAAAGTTCTATATCTTATGTACCGATTATTTCCGTTTGGAAGGTAAACCGAACGACGGTGCCCTGATTATTGTAGACGCGGAAACCTTCCGTAAGGAGAAAGCCTATCGTTTGGAGGAACTTCGCTTCCCGGTACCGGATGGAGTCAATAACCCGGATTTCAATCCGATACCCAACAGCCTAAGTAATCTGGCGGTGATGGATGAGCAGAATATCTTTATCTGCGATGTCAATGGACTGTATCGTTTTGACAGTACCACCGGAGAACTGAATCTGCTGGAAGAGTCCTTCAGAGTAGATAATGGGGGTGCCGGAGTGGCCGGTCGGGTTTACGACCGCAATATTGTCATCAAGGGCGACCGGGCTTATGTGGCAGTTGGTGGATGGACTTCTGCTACCGATGACTATAATCTTGGTATTTACGAATATAAGAAAGGTAGCAACAAGATTTCCCGCAAACTGGGAATTGCCAACGGCGGCTATGTCAGCGGTCTGTGTGCCGGTGAGAATGATACCATTTGGTTTGCGACCTTTGCAGATGAGAATAAGGGCAGCAATAAGATTTATTGTGTAGACAGCCGTAGTTTCACGGTTTTGAGTTCGAAAAGGGTAGACGGAGATTTGAATTCCGGATTTACCAATACTCCGGGAATATCTGTAGCGGGACTGTCTTTCTATTATTCCTTAATTCCGCAACACTATTATAAAATATTTTTTTTAAGTACCTGAGCAA
>CAJMQV010000189.1 GCA_905215575.1 uncultured bacterium
GCGCCGTGTTCCGGGCGCGGATTTCCGGGCATGTGCGGGAACAGGAGCTGTACGCGCCCATTCATTACATCGAGTGCAACAAGCTGACGCCGTCCATTTACGACCCCTATTCCAAGGAGCCGTCCTACAAGGCGACGCCGGTTTGGTTTGAGAAAGCAGAAGGAGGGAACGGTCATGTATCGGATCAAAATTGACAGAAGCCGCTGTATCGGCTGCCTGACCTGTGCGCAGGCCGGAATTGCAGGCAGTATCCGAAAAGGTCATATTACGGTACAGGGAACACCTGCTATTGAGGCCAAAAACTTTGCACGTTCCAGTGTGGTTTATAAGAAACTGCCCGAAGTTTATGCCACCGTGCTTCAAATGCAGAAAGAAATAGAGGAATTAAAACAATTACTAAATAAGGACAAGTAAATTATCATGCTAAAACAAAATACACTAAAAGGTAGCTTCTCGCTTTGCGGTAAGGGTTTGCATACCGGATTGAACCTGACGGTGACTTTTAATCCCGCGCCGGAAAATCATGGATATAAGATCCAGAGAATTGATTTGCCCGGAATGCCTATATTGGATGCTGTCGCAGAGAATGTGTCAGAAACCACCCGCGGAACTGTTTTGGCTAAGGGTGAGGTGAAATGCAGCACGGTAGAACATGCGTTGGCTGCACTTTATGCTTTGGGAGTAGATAATTGTCTGATTCAGGTAAATGGTCCGGAAATGCCGATTTTGGACGGTAGCGCTGAATTGTATGTCGAGCAGATTAAGCGGGTTGGAATTGCCGAGCAGAATGCTCCTAAGGATTATTATGTCATCAAGAAGAAGTTGGAGGTTCGGGATGAAAAGACCGGTTCATGCATTACAATTCTTCCGGATGAGGAGTTTAGCATCACAACGATGATTTCTTTTGATTCTAAAGTTTTGAACAGCCAGTTCGCTACTTTAGATAATATGGCAGATTTTGAGAAGGAAATCGCACCGAGCCGTACGTTTGTTTTTGTCCGTGAAATAGAGCAGTTGCTCCAGGTCGGCCTGATTAAGGGAGGTGATTTGGATAATGCAATTGTAATCTATGAAAATGAAACAACTCAGGAGGCATTAGATAAACTGGCGGACGCTATTGGAGTGGCCCATCATGATGCAAAGGTTAAAGGATATTTGAATCATAAACCTTTGGTATGGGAGAACGAACCGGCCAGACACAAGCTTTTGGATATTATCGGAGATATGGCTTTGATTGGAAAACCGATCAAGGGACGTATTATTGCGACTCGTCCGGGCCATACCATTAATAATAAGTTTGCCCGTTTGATGCGTAAGGAAATTCGTGCGCATGAAATTCAGGCTCCAGTTTTTGATTGTAACGAAACTCCTATAATGGATGTGAATAGAATCCGGGAGCTTTTGCCACACCGTTATCCGATGCAGCTGGTGGATAAAGTGGTTTCTTTAGGACCAACGAGCATTGTTGCTGTGAAGAATGTAACGGCCAATGAACCTTTTTTCCAGGGACATTTCCCGCAAGAACCAGTAATGCCTGGAGTGCTTCAGATTGAAGCAATGGCTCAGGCCGGTGGTCTGTTGGTGCTGAATTCTGTGGAAGAACCAGAGAGATGGAGTACTTATTTCCTTCGGATTGATCAGGTGAAGTTCCGCCAGAAGGTTGTTCCAGGAGATACATTGGTCTTTAAAGTGGAATTACTGGCACCGTTGCGTCATGGCATTTCATCTATGCACGGTTATGTCTTTGTTGGAGAGAAAGTGGTTTCTGAAGCGACATTTACTGCCCAAATCGTAAAAAACAAATAAAATTATTATGAGTAAGATCAGCCCATTAGCATATATTGATCCCGAAGCGGTTATCGGAGAAAACTGTGAGATTGGTCCGTTTTGTTTTATTGACAAGAACGTGGTTATCGGAGATAATAATGTCTTAATGAATAGTGTGACCGTATTGTATGGCGCACGTATTGGTTCGGGCAATATCTTTTTCCCGGGGGCGGTAATCAGCGCCATTCCTCAGGATCTGAAATTTCATGGCGAGGAAACTACTGCAATTATCGGAGACAATAATAAGATTCGCGAAAATGTAACGATAAACAGAGGAACTGATGCCAAAGGAAAAACGGTTGTAGGAAGCGGAAATCTTTTGATGGAAGGAGTACACGTTGCGCATGATGCTATTGTGGGCAACAACTGTATTATCGGTAACAGCACCAAGCTGGCCGGAGAAACGGTTATAGACGACCAGGCCATCATCAGTGCAGGGGTGTTGATGCATCAGTTCTGCAGAGTGGGAAGTCTGGCCATGGTGGGCGGTGGTACACGTTTTAGTCAGAATATACCTCCGTTTACAACTTGCGCCCGTGAGCCGGCTGCTTATTGTGGACTAAATGTTATCGGCTTGCGACGTCATGGTTACTCCAATGAAACCATTGATTTGATTCATAATACTTATCGTCTGATTTATCAGAGCGGTCTTCAGTTGAAGGATGCATTGGAGCGTATTCGTGAAGAGTTGCCGCAAACAGATGAAGTACGTTATATTGTAGAATTTATAGAGAGTTCAAAAAAAGGATTTGTTCATTAAACTGATTCATTTATGATCTTTCGTTTTACTTTGATTTCGGATGAAGTGGAAGACTTTATCCGGGAGTTTAAAATTGATGCTGACGCAACTTTTTATGATCTTCATCAGATAATATTGAAGTCCTGTCAATATCAGAATGACCAGATCACCAGTTTCTTCTTGTGTAATGAAGATTGGGAAAAAGAGCAGGAAGTGGTTCTTGAGGATATGGGAACTTCTTCTGCGGATGAGGATCTGTATGTGATGCGCAATACTTTGCTCAGCGAACTATTGGAAGAAGAGAAGCAGCGCATGATCTATGTGTTCGATCCACTGAATGAAAGAGTCTTTTTTATGGAATTGACCGAAATCATCTTTGGCGAACAATTGGAAGAGCCTGTTTGTAGCAGACAGCATGGCGAAGCTCCTCTTCAATACCCGGAGCTGGAAGTGGAGAGCGGACAGCCGGCAGCGGAGGTAAAGGGAAAAATGGATTTGGATGAGGATTTCTATGGAGATGATTCCTATGATTCTGAAGAATTTGATCCCGAAGGTTTTGATGTAACCGAGGATAAGCCTTGATGAAAATGGCTAAGAAGAGTCTGATTGTTCTGGTCGGTCCCACCGGAGTCGGGAAAACAGAAACAAGTCTGGCATTGGCCGAACATTTTCATGCACCTATTCTTAATGCGGATTCACGTCAGATCTATAAAGGGATGACT
>CAJMQV010000190.1 GCA_905215575.1 uncultured bacterium
TTTTAAAGGCCGTATCTGCGGAGGAAAAGACGGCCTGGGACCGGGAGGTCTGCCGCCGTGTCCTTTCCCGGCCGGAGATCTCCGGGGCGGACCGGATCCTTGGCTATATGGCCCTTTCCTGGGAAACAGGGACCCGGAAGCTTCTGGAGATACTTTTAAGAGAGGGAAAGCGGGTAGCCCTGCCCAGAGTCGTCATGGATGGGAAGAACAGCCAGGAAAAAGGCCCGTGGATGGATTTTTTTGAGATCCGGTCCATGGACGATCTGGAAGAAGGTGCCTTCCATATTCTGGAGCCTGGCGGGCATTGTCCGAAGGCAGACTGGAGGACAGCGCCTGTGCTGGTGCCGGGCATGGCCTTTACGGCCGACGGTTGCCGTCTGGGACGCGGCAAGGGTTATTACGACCGGCTGCTGAGCCGTCCCGAGTTGCAAAGCGTGCGTCGCACCGGCATCTGCTTCCCCTTCCAGCTGCTGCCGGAACTGCCGGTCGAAGCACACGACATCCGGATGCACCGGATCGTGACTCTTTCAGAGGAAAGGAATCAATAGAATACAATCTGCGTGATGACCTGCGCGCCCACCGCATCATTAAGCTGCTGCACCAGTTGCGCGCGGTTCATCATCAGGTTTGATTTGAGCGAAGGCGACTTGAGCTGTACATAAAGCGTCTGGTTCTTCACAAAGATATTTCCCGTGTAATAAGAGATACCCTCTCCCATCACCTGCGGCCATGCCGACACGATACGCCGCTCGTTGAGCGGAGTTTCCAGTCCCTCGCTGCGCAAGAACTGTCGCAGCAGGTCGCCAAACATTTCGGATTTGTTGCGTCTCATCGGCTGATCTCTCCATTTTGAACGTGAAACAAACGATACTCCTGATCCATATTGCGGAGAATCTGATCCAGATGGTCGCGATTGGTGTCGGTAATGAAAATCTGTCCGAAACAGTTCTCCGATACCAGACGTACAATCTGTTCCACACGTGTGGCATCCAGCTTATCGAAGATATCATCCAACAACAATAACGGTGTAGTACGGCTGCCCGTACGCTTCAGAAAGTCGAACTGCGCCAACTTCAGGGCAATCAGGAAGGTCTTGTTCTGCCCCTGCGAACCTTCGCGCTTGATGGGAAAGCCCGAAAGCGTCATCTCCAGGTCATCCTTATGCACCCCGTGAAGCGAATAACCCATGATACGATCCTTCGCCCGGTCACGCTGGATCACCTCCAGCAACGGTCCGCGCTGGCAGTGCGACACATAGTGCAGTCCCACCTGTTCCTTATCCTGCGAAATACGCGAATAAAAGCCCTGGAATATCGGAACGAACTCATTCACATACTCCTGCCGGCGGGCATAGATATACTCTCCTTCATGGGCCATTGCCTCCTCCCACAAAGACAGCAGTTCGGCATCCGGCTCTTCTTCCTGTTTGAGCAACACATTGCGCTGCTGCAACGCCTTGTTATAGCGCACCAAGGCATCCAGATACGGACGGTCGTACTGCGAGATGACCAGATCCATAAACCGGCGGCGCTCCTCGCTTCCGCCCAGAATCAAGTCGGCATCCGAAGGCGACACCATCACCAGCGGAATCAGTCCGATGTGCTCCGACAGTTTCTTGTATTCCTTCTGATTGCGCTTGAAGCGCTTTTTGGCCTTGCGCTTCATGCCACAGAACACCTCTTCCGGATCGCCGTTCTCATGCTCATAAAAGCCCTGGATCACAAACATTTCCTGATCGTGGGTAATGTTCTGCGAATCCACCGAATTGACATAGCTCTTGCAAAAGGAAAGGAAATACACGGCATCGAGAATATTGGTTTTCCCTTCGCCGTTGTGTCCGATAAAACAATTGATTTTTGGCGACAGTTCAATGTCGGCCTCACGTATATTCTTATAATTGAGGATAGATATTCGTTTCAGTATCATGCCTGGAGATCGTTAATCTTTGAATCATACAAAATTAGGTTTTATCAAGAATATGTGAAAATAATAAGCCATAAATTTTATAAAACGGGGGATTTTGTATAAATTTGCTTCGCCTTTGTCGCAAACGGCACAAAGAGCGATTCTAAGCATGGAAATAATAACAAAACAGTTCTATAAAAATGACAAACAAAACAACTCATGGTCATGATATGGACCAGCACATCAAAAGCTCTGAAGCTTTGATTGACAAGTACAAGAAACCCGTAATGGCCGGACTGGCCGTTGTCGTTGTGGCTGTAGCCGGATTCTTCCTCTACAAGAGCTTCATTCTGGAACCAAAGAACCAGAAAGCCAACGAAGCACTGTTCAAAGGCGAACAGTATTTTGCCATGAACGATTATGACAAGGCACTGAAAGGTGACAGCACCGGTTACAAGGGCTTCATTTACATTGCTGAGGAATACAGCTCAACCAAGGCCGGAAATCTGGCCCGTCTGTATGCCGGAATGAGCTACGCACAGAGCGGCAACTATCAGGAAGCTGTGAAATATCTGGAGTCATACGACGAGTGCGATGACGAAATGATCACTCCTGCAGCCGTTGGTGTTCTGGGTAACTGCTACGCTCAGCTCAACCAGTTGGACAAGGCTACCGAAACCTTGCTGAAGGCAGCTGACATGGCCGACAACACCACTCTGTCTCCAATGTACCTGCAGCAGGCCGGTGAGATCTTCGAATCTCAGGGCAATACCGACAAGGCAATGAACTGCTACAAGGAAATCAAGAACAAATATCCTCAGTCTATGCAGGCTGTAGAAATTGACAAATACATTGAACGTCTGAGCAAATAATCCGTTAATTGTATGGCTACCAAGTTTCACAACCTGTCAGAGTATGATCTGAACTCTGTTCCTTCGGCTCAGGGCATGCGTTTCGGCATCGTGGTGAGCGAATGGAACAACAACATCACCGGAGCCCTGCTTCAGGGTGCCTATGACACACTGACCAAGCACGGTGCCCACGAAGACGACATCACCGTGATGACCGTTCCGGGCAGTTTCGAACTGGTGTTCGGCGCTTCTCAGATGGTCAAGAGCGGCAAAATGGATGCCGTGATTGCCATCGGTTGCGTGGTACGTGGCGACACTCCGCACTTTGATTATATCTGCGAGGGTACCACTCAGGGACTGGCTTCCCTGAACGAGCGTTTCGACGTGCCGGTAATCTACGGATTGCTTACCTGCAACAACATGGAGCAGGCACAGGACCGCGCCGGAGGTACCTTAGGCAACAAAGGTGACGAATGTGCCGTAACTGCCATCAAGATGGTGGATTA
>CAJMQV010000191.1 GCA_905215575.1 uncultured bacterium
AATAACTACTAATCAATTTAAAAAGAAAAAACCATGAGTGAAAAGACACGTTACAGTGATGAAGAGTTGGAGGAGTTCAGAACCTTGATTCTGGAGAAACTGGATTTAGCCAAACGCGATTATGATGATATGATGGCTTCTCTGATGAACCGTGACAACAATGGTGTGGATGACACATCGCCTACATACAAGGCGATGGAAGAGGGTGCCTTGACTCAGTCAAAAGAAGAACTGACCACATTGGCTGCCCGTCAGCAGAAATTCATACAAGGCCTTCAGGCTGCCCTGGTTCGTATTGAGAACAAAACCTACGGTATCTGCCGCGAAACGGGTCGTCTGATTCCGAAAGAGCGTCTGCGCGCTGTTCCTCATGCCACACTGAGCATTGAGGCCAAGAATATGAAAAATAGAAAAGATTAATGACAACAAAAATTAAAAAGACTTCGTACGGCCGTTATGCTCTTCTGATCATAACGGCAGTACTTGTGATAGACCAGTGCATCAAATTCTGGGTCAAGACACACATGTATATGTATGAGCGTATCCGCATTGCCGATTGGTTTTATATTCTCTTTACCGAGAATCCCGGTATGGCATTCGGATGGGAATTTATGGACAAGATCTTTTTGACTCTTTTCCGTATTGTAGCCGTAGCGCTGATTTCGGTATACATGTACCGGCTGATCCGCAAGCGCAATACACCTTTCGGCTTTATAGCCTGTCTGTCGCTGATACTGGCCGGAGCAGCGGGCAACATCATTGACTGCCTGTTCTATGGACTGATCTTCAATAATCCGCCGGCTCCGTTTGTAGCCCATGTGGTTCCATTCGGCACCGGTTATGCTCCTTTGTTCTACGGCAAGGTGGTAGACATGTTCTACTTCCCGATTATCCGGACCACCTGGCCCGACTGGATGCCGGTTTGGGGCGGTGAATCATTTGTGTTCTTCAGTCCTATTTTCAATTTTGCCGATACTGCCATAAGCTGTGGCATCATTGCCTTGTTGTTGTTTTATCATAAGCGAATCAATCTGTGATGAACCATTCTGTCAAATACAAAGAAAAGCTCCGCAACTCCCTGTTTCGCAGGTTGCTGCCGTTAGGCGTGTCCGCTTTGTTGGCAGCCCCTATGATGGTGTCCTGTCAGTCAGACCGTCCCGACGGAGTCATTCCTGAGTCTACGATGGAGGATTTGCTGTATGACTATCATATGGCGCAGGCTATGGCCGAATCGCGTACGGACAGTGTCAGCTACTACCGTTATCTTTATATCCGCACCGTGTTTGAGAAATATGGGGTGACGGAGGCTGTGTTTGACTCCTCTATGGTGTGGTATTCTGCCAATGCCTCTTATCTGGCCGAGATGTATGCCCGCATCAATGAGCGTTATGCCGCCGAATTGGAGGCTTTGGGAAGTCATGTCAACAAGTCCGACCTTTACAGCTCTTTGACGGCAAACGGAGATACGGCCAATATCTGGCATGATACCGATTTCTGCCTGTTGCGTCCCGGAGGTGTGGATAGCCATTATTCTTTCACGATAGAGGCTGATACCAGTTTCTATCCGGGAGATGACATCCTGTGGCAGTTTAACAACTTCTATGTTTATCAGGAAGGTGGCCGTGAGGCATATGCGGCGCTGATTGTGCGTTATGACAATGATTCTGTCGCCTCGTCATATCAGCATCTGAGCACCAGTAGTACGACCGATCTGGCCGTGCGTGTAACCGGTCAGGAGCGCATCCGTTCGCTTACGGGATTCGTGTATCTTGTCAGTCCGGAAAACGACCAGAAGGAAGCGTTCCGCATGATGATGCTCAACGACTTCAAGCTGATCCGTTTCCATAAGAAAGCGGAGGCATTGCAGGCGGATACTTTGTCGCAGCAGAAAGACAGTCTGAACCAGCAGTCCGATTCTCTGATGCGGGATTCCATGAAGATGCGTCAGTTGCCGGTGCGTGGTGCCCAGGAACGTATTTCTCCGAAGGAATTGCGTGACAATCAGACTGTGGAGCGCAAGATCCGTGTTGTCAAGGAAAAGCCATATTCTGTGAGACGGCGCCGATAAACGAAAAAGATAAAGATAAAAACAATGAGAAAATTTGCAGCACACCGATTGTACCTCTCTGCTACGGAAGTCGTGGCAGGGCCGGTTGTCGTGCGGCTTACTTCTGAGGGATTTGTGGCCGGATATGAGGAACTCACGGCCGAACAGCCCGGAGTGGAATGGTTGGGAGGGATTTTTCTGCTTCTGCCCGTTTCAGAAACTCCGAAACAGGATGTAGGTAACTTTGGTGTGTGGTATGCCGCGGTGTGCCCGGCTTATCATCCGGAATGCGGTTCCTATGTCCTATGGCACGTGAACAGCATTCCGGTTGATGCCGGTTTGTCCGCAATACCTTTTACGGCTCCCCATCGTTTGGGGTAGCCGTTTTTTTATGCCCGACGGCGGAATTCCGCGCATACGATGGCAGTGGCGATGGCCACATTCAGGCTCTCGCTGGTGGGGCGTTCCGGCGGGAAGCTTGGGATATACAGACTGTCGGTCACCAACGCCCGGACTTCCGGACTCAGTCCTTTTCCTTCGTTGCCCATGACGATCAGTCCGTGGCTTTTCAATTCCCGTTCGTACATATTCTGTCCTTCCAGTAAGGTGCCGTAAATCGGATAGTCGCGCTCCGGTTGCCGCAATGTTTCTGCCAGCGGCAGATAATGAAGACGCACGCGTGCGATGGCTCCCATGGTGGCCTGTACTGTCTTTGGATTGTACACATCCGCAGTGCCCGGCGAACAGAAAATGTCTTCGATGCCAAACCAGTCTGCCACACGGATGATGGTACCTAAGTTTCCGGGATCCTGCACGTCGTCGAGAGCCAGACACAGGCGCTGCCGCGCGCAGGTGTGCAGATCCGTGTCGTGATGCGGGATGGCGAACACGCCCAACACCTCCTGTGGTGATTTCAGAAAGCTGACGCGTTGCAGTTCCTCTTCATTTACTTCGATGATTTCTGTATTTTTGCCATAGCGGGCTGTTTCCTGCCGGTGTGCATGCAGCCATTCGCCGGTGGCCACCAGCATCTTGCACTGGAAGTGGGGCAGGATGTCCTGCACCAGTTTCGGTCCTTCGGCTACGAAAGCCTCACTGGCTTTTCTGAATTTCTTCAGTTCCAGTCCCTTTATGAATTTAATCTGATTTTTACTGATCATGAGCTGTCTGTTGG
>CAJMQV010000192.1 GCA_905215575.1 uncultured bacterium
TTGTGAAACAAGAGTTTCTTCTCTGAGAAACCTTTGTTTCTTACCTAAGAAACTTTTATTTCTTAACCAAGAAACTTTTGTTCCACAGGCAAGGCACTTTTGTTCCAAGAGGAAGAAACAAAATGGAACAAGTAGAGGCGTGACAAAGCACCGCTGTCTCCCTCCTCAACCACAAGGAAAGGCATAATCTTACGACTATACCTCCCGCTTGAAAACAGGCTTATTTGCAGAATTCCACCATCGGATTAAGAAACTCTTTTTATTAACCTAACGATAACATTACGATAACATTCATCCTCATGCCCCTGCCCTATCTTTGCAACATCAAAAACAACGAAATGTATAACTTAAAAAATAAAATCATTATGAAAGCTCTAGTATTATCAGTAGTATTCGCATTGACATCAGTAGTAAACGCAGTAAGTGGTAACAACGTAAAAGACTTCGCTTACAACAGTGAGAAACAGGAAAACGGTGTAGAAACCCAGACAGTCTATAAAGTAAAAGAAGGCAAGTATCTGGAACGCCACCTGCAATACAACTACACACATGATGAAAAAGGACGTGTATCCGCCAAGGAAATTCTGAAATGGAACCAAGACAACAGTCGCTTTGAAAAGCAGTATTGCCTTAACTTCAGCTACACCGACAACGAAGTAAACGTGGAATATGTAGCATGGAACAGCAAAGCCGGTGACTACACAAATGTGAAAGCCAAAGCCGTTTACCAGATGAACGAGAACGGCATGAACTACATGGCTTACAACTGGAATGAAAAAAATAACTCCTGGAATCTGGTAACAGAGCACAATGCAACAAATTGGAACAGCGCTTTGCTGGCAAACAGATAATTACTCTAACAAGAATTCTCTCTTACAGTTTCCAATGAAAAACGCGGCTGCCGAAAGATAATCTTTCAGACAGCCGCGTTTGCAATTATCACTTAAAGTCAGTCTTCGTGTTTAGAATATTCAGAGAATTCGCAACCAAACTCTTCTACCATCATATTGTCCATCTCATCGGCTTTCAATGCCAGATTCACCAAATTAGTAAGGATCTCATCTTCCGATACATCCGTAATGTCAGACAGATGTACACGATATGCTATGTAAATCTGACGTCCTTCAATACCCAGTTTGTAAGGACTGAAATCTTCACTCAGGATATAGTCGAGTACCCTTTCCACCTCTTTCTTTGGCAACAGATTGATAGGGGAAACAGCAAACAGATAAGTATTTTCATAAACAAAGATACGCACTTCGGAACTGCCTTTATGGAATGTCCAAGAGTCATAACCGTCACGAGCAAGAATCGGATTAACTCCCATCTCACGGATGGCACGTTCGCAGAAAGTACTCAATGAAGACGGTTCGCGCTCTTTAAAGATACCTTCGGGCAGCTTTTCGCCACATGAAGGGCAGAATTCTTCCTCTTCCGATATCAGTTCGTCACAACTGTCGCACTGCACCTGAAAAACTGTACGGTCCGCAGCCTCCACAAATTCAAGCAGCTTCCGTAATGCTTCCACACGGATACCGAAACCCATATTGTCGGCATTACTCAGCTTACTCACCGTTACTCCTACCACTTCGTTCTTTTCATTGAAGATAGGACCGCCGGAATTACCGGGATTCACCGCCGCATCAGTCTGTATATAATACTTTCCATCCACCAGTTGTTTGGGCGAAGACACAGAGCCTTCGGTCACCGTAAAAGGCATACCGTAAGGATAACCGGCCACACAAACCTTTCCACCGATGGACAAGGAATTATCTCCTGCCAGATTCAGGGAAGGCAGGGCCGAGAAATCACCGTCTACAGACAGCAGAGCTATGTCCAATGAAGGATTCACCAATACCACCTTAGCCAGATAAGGATTTCGGTCATTATCATGTACCGCCACTGCATGAAAGCCTTTCACCACATGATAGTTTGTCACAAAAAGATCATAGTCTTTCAGATAGAAACAGCTGCCTGATCCACCTGCATGGGTTACTTTGAAAACCAACTGATATATATTGTTCTGTTCCATTGATTCATTGTTTTTAATCTGTTATTGTTGTCCGCCAAGTGCTTGTTGCATCATCTTCTGTTGAAGTTCCTGCGCCAAACGCATATATTCGGCCATATCTCCCTTCATCATGGCAGACTGCATATCAGCCTGTGCCTTCATGATTTCCTCTTGCAGAGATGCTGCCATGCCCTGTATTTGCTCGATGGCTTCTGCCGATATCCCTTCCAGGTCATCCTCATCCGGTTCCAGATCACCTTCCATTATTTTATCCATTGCGTTATAAAGGATTTCAGATGCATCCTCCAGCGGCTTACCGCTTGCTTTTTTAAGCGCATGCGAAAGAATTACGTTAATGTCATCCTGCACATCATTATAAAAATAAGCCTCATAGAAGATATAGAGTAGACGTACCACACTCCGCTCATAGTTTTCCGTCTGAATGGCTTCAGTAGCTTCTTTATAGACACTCATAAAGTTCTCCTGCATATTCTTCAGAGACGAACGTCGCTTGGTAGACACCAATGTATCTACGAAATAAAGATCAGCCGCCAGTTCCTCTTTAGTCATGGCAAGCAATTTTTCAAGAAAGGCCTTACCTTTCGCCACCACCTCGGCAGTAGGCAGTTCGGCATCCATATCATCCACCGCTTTATCAAGATCATTCAATAGCTGGCCTTGCGGACAGGCAAAGTAGGAAATCTGATAGAAAGTCGTATCGAGTACATTCCAGGAGTAGCCATATTTCCGGTCGGCATCATACTCTTTCACGGCTTCCAGTGTTTCGCGTCCCAAGATTTGCAAACCTTCATAAATGCGGTCTATCTCTTCCTGCGGATAAGAGGTGACCTGCGGCTCATAGCACCGCGTAGCACCGAACTTCGTACAAAACTCGTCATCATATTTATCACCGATGTGGCAGATATTCTGTAACACGAAGTACATCTTATGGGGATGGCTCTGCGAGAGAGAACACGTGTACTCCATTCTCAACTTATCGTTGTCCTTCACAAAGCGAGGCAACAGCAGTTTGTTCAGATTCAGGTCTGCAATCTGTCGAAGCATGGCTACACGCCCTTTCTCGGGCAAGTTCAGGAAGTCGGCACTGATATGGTAAAATCCGTCTTTTACAGAGATATGCACCAGGATAGAACCGTGGGGAATATGAAATTCAGTACCATCCGTATTGCCATACTTCATCCG
>CAJMQV010000193.1 GCA_905215575.1 uncultured bacterium
TTACAGTTGCCCAATACAGCCAGATCAACGACTACATTCTTGTTTATTTCGCTCGGGTCGATATCGAAATGGATTTTCTTGGCCTGAGTGGCGTAAGTACTGAGTTTTCCGGTAATACGGTCATCGAAACGCATTCCCACCGCAATCAGCAGGTCGCATTCCTGAGTCTTGCGGTTCGTGGCCAGACTACCATGCATACCAAGCATACCCTTATTCAGCGGATGATCGGAAGGCAGAGCAGATAATCCTAACAGAGTGCAACCGGCAGGCATATCAGCCTTTTCGAGGAAAGCACGGATCTCTTCCTGCGCACCACCCAATTC
Organism: uncultured bacterium; assembly: GCA_905215575.1. Classification (GTDB taxonomy): domain Bacteria; phylum Bacteroidota; class Bacteroidia; order Bacteroidales; family Bacteroidaceae; genus Paraprevotella. Next base: position 324 of record CAJMQV010000193.1, read on the forward strand.
AACACCCTGACCAACGAGTACCAAAGGTTTCTTGGCTTCGTTAATCATGCGGGCAGCTTCCTGAATGGCCTCATCTTCCATCTTCGGCACCGGCACATAACTGCGGATAAAGTCGATGGTTTCCGGTTCGTAGTCTACCAACTCGGTCTGCGCGTTCTTGGCAAAGTCGAGCACTACCGGACCGGGACGACCGCTGCGGGCAATATAAAACGCACGGCTCACGGCCCAGGCTACATCTTCCGGACGACGAATCTGATAAGCCCATTTGGTGATTGGCTGGGTGACACCAACCAAATCACATTCCTGAAAAGCGTCGGTACCCAGCATAGAAGCACCCACCTGACCGCAGATGACGACAATCGGAGTGCTGTCCATCATGGCATCGGCAATACCGGTAATGGTGTTGGTAGCACCGGGACCGCTGGTCACCAGACACACACCCACCTTTACGGACACACGAGCATAACCCTGTGCCGCATGGGCCGCAGCCTGCTCGTGACGCACGAGAATGTGATTCAATGTTTCTTTATGATCGTACAAAGCGTCGAATGCCGGCATGATGGCACCGCCGGGATAACCGAATAAGGTGGTTACCCCCTCGTGCTCCAAAGAGCGCATCAACGCTTCTGCTCCAGTTATCTTTTGTTTTTCCATGTTTCTAAATCGACTAGTCATTAATAATTCTTACTCCTCCCTTGTCGGCAGAGCTTACCATCGAAGCGTAGGCCTTGAGTGACTTCGGCACCACGCGTTTGCGGGTCATCGGGCGCTGCGGACGGGCAGCCAGTTCTTCGTCGCTCAACTTCACATTAATGCTTCGGTTCGGAATATCAATCTCTATCAGGTCACCGTCGACAATCTTTCCGATATTACCGCCGGAAGCGGCTTCAGGAGAAATATGTCCGATACTCAGTCCGGAAGTACCGCCAGAGAAACGTCCGTCGGTAATCAGGGCGCATTCCTTTCCTAAATGACGGCTTTTGAGATAAGAGGTCGGATAAAGCATTTCCTGCATACCAGGACCTCCTTTCGGTCCTTCATGGGTGATGACCACCACGTCACCGCTCTGCACCGCTCCGTTCAGGATTCCTTCACAGGCATCTTCCTGTGAGTCGAATACTTTAGCCGGACCGCAGAAGTGCCAGATGCTTTCGTCCACACCGGCAGTCTTTACAACGCAACCACCCTGAGCGATATTTCCGAAAAGCACAGCCAGACCACCGTCTTTACTGTAAGCATGTGCCACATCGCGGATACAACCTTCAGCTCGGTCGGTATCGAGCGAGTCGTATACCTTGCTCTGCGAACCCATCTTGTTACTGAACACCCCTCCCGGAGCACTGGTATAGATACGCATAACCTCGGCATCAACGGTAGGACCGGTCACATCGTATTTGGCTATGTCTTCGGCCAATGTTGTTCCGTTCACACGGTGACAGCTGGTGTCCAACAGTCCCGCACGGTTCAGCTCAGCCAGAATGTTCAGGATACCACCGGCACGGTTGCATTCCTGGATCGAATATTTGGCAGTATTCGGCGACAGCTTGCACAAGCAAGGAACCTTACGGCTCAAAGCGTCAATATCGCTCATCTTGAAATCCACTCCGGCTTCGTTGGCCACTGCTAGCAGGTGAAGCACCGTATTGGAAGAGCCTCCCATGGCAATATCCAGTGTCATGGCATTCAGGAAAGCCTGACGGGTAGCGATGCTGCGCGGCAGCACGCTGTCATCACCCTCCTCATAATATTTCAGGGCGTTGTTCACTATCAGACGGGCAGCATCCTTGAAAAGCTGGATACGGTTGGTATGAGTGGCCAGAATAGTACCGTTTCCGGGAAGTGACAGACCGATAGCCTCGGTCAGACAGTTCATGGAATTGGCGGTAAACATACCCGAACAGCTTCCGCAACCCGGGCAGGCACAGGACTCAATCTGCTGGATCTCCTCGTCGCTGACCGTCACATCGGCAGCCTTCACCATAGCGGTAATCAAATCGGCATTGGCACCGTTGTATTTGTGCGCCTCCATCGGACCGCCGGAAACAAATACGGTAGGGATGTTCAGACGCATGCTGGCCATCAGCATTCCCGGAGTAATCTTATCGCAATTCGAAATACAGATCATCGCATCGGCCTTGTGTGCATTGACCATATATTCCACACTGTCGGCAATCAGGTCGCGTGAAGGCAGGGAGTACAACATGCCGTCATGACCCATAGCAATACCGTCGTCTATGGCGATGGTGTTGAACTCGGCAGCATAACAACCCAGTTTCTCTATCTCGGCCTTGACCATCTGTCCCACCTCGTGCAGATGGGTATGGCCCGGTACAAATTGCGTAAAAGAGTTAACGATCGCAATAATGGGTTTGCCGAACTGCTCGCGCTTCATGCCGTTGGCCACCCACAGGGCACGGGCTCCAGCCATACGGCGACCTTCTGTGCTCTGTGCACTACGTAATCTATTTTTCATGTTTTAGTTTCTGTTTTTAAATTCCGAACACAAATTTAGATTGTTTTTTATTCTAAACAAAATTTTTTAGCAAAAAAAGCTCAGAAAATACAATCTAAAAGAAAAATAAGCTTTTTAGATATAAATCATAAGAAAAATAACTCAAAAAGAAAGATTAATATCAGCCATAAAGAAAAAAGGAACTAACAATTAGAAATGTATAACGATATTCGCCTATAAAAAAAGTGACAAAAGCCCAAGAATACATGGCAATATGATTAAAATATTGTATCTTTGCCCCTAATGGAATCTGGACAATCCTTCATCTTATATTCTTATATATTATAATAAGTCTTGCATTCCTATCTATTTTTCAACTTAACAAACAAAAAAGAAACAATGAACACCACATCAAACAAGTACATCACCGTAGCTTAC
>CAJMQV010000194.1 GCA_905215575.1 uncultured bacterium
CAAACCTGTAACCTTCTGATCCGTAGTCAGATGCTCTATTCAGTTGAGCTAGGGAGCCATACCCCGAACAAAAGTGATTCCCACAGGATTCAAACCTGTAACCTTCTGATCCGTAGTCAGATGCTCTATTCAGTTGAGCTAGGGAGCCATACCCCGAACAAAAGTGATTCCCACAGGATTCAAACCTGTAACCTTCTGATCCGTAGTCAGATGCTCTATTCAGTTGAGCTAGGGAACCGTTTCCTTTTGTTTTCGTGTGCAAAGGTACACCTTTTTTCCTTTACCACCAAATTTTTTGGGCACTTTTTTATCTTTTTCTCAAGAAAAAATTGTTTTTACTGCACCAGTTCCATACGGACTTTTCCTTCCGGTGACACGCAAATATCTGTAACATAACAGCTTGCCCCATCTGGAATGCAAACCGTGGCGTTGAAGTGAAAACCATCCTTATCCGTGAAACCATATTTCATATCTGATAAGATGGCCTGCTGCAAAAAGCCTTCGGGAATGATACTAGCAAACGATTTTCGTGAGTAATCTCTCGAATACAGGCAAACCTTTCCTTTATAAACACAGATATGAATCACATTGTCATAATACACATTCTCCACGGCAACGCCTTCGTTTGTGTAGCTTTGCTTGTATACCTTGTGCTTACTTGGATTTACATAAATGTAGCACCGGTAACGCTCTCCTTCGCGATACACCACCGTATCCTTCTTCACCACCTCATTATAAGTTATCGGCTTGGACACCCGATGAGAGAAGTAAATGGTGTCGTTCAAATCCTCAGATTTTCTCAAACGAACGATATCTCCGGTAGCAGAATGGAAATAAAGGCTGTTCTTCGTAATCCGGTCTATAGGATAACGCACCGCCTCACTGCCTATCAATGTCAATGTATCCGAAGTGACTTCAATGCGCAAAGGCACATTCAGGGTGTCCGGATAGAAAATGCTGTCGCCCTCTACCTTGCAGAAAGCCATGCTTGTTTCTTCATCAATCCAAATGCCCTGCAACAGTCGTATGGTTGTGTCCGCCGGAACAGAAACGCTGTTTTCATCCTTTCCATTCCGGTCTCCGCCACACGCCATAAACATACAGATACACAGACAAAGGCAAACAGCTTTTATCTTATGTATTTTCATCGACCTATACAATGATATTCAAAGCCCAGTTGAGCCAAATCGTCTTTATCGTAAATATTACGTCCGTCAATCACCAGCAACTGCTTCATGGTTTTCTTGATGACGCGCCAGGTTGGCAAACGGAACTCCTTCCATTCAGTAAGGAGCAGGATGGCATCCGCATCAAGAGCGGCATCATACAAGTCTTGCGCATAATAGATCACGTCACCGATACGACGACGGCATTCGTTCATGGCCTGAGGGTCGTAAGCACGAATCTGACAACCAGCCTGACGCAGCAGATCGATCAGCACCAATGCCGGAGCCTCGCGCATGTCATCGGTTTCCGGTTTGAAAGCCAGTCCCCACAAAGCAACGGTCTTTCCGGCAAGATCTCCATGGAAAGCATCTTTCAGCTTACGGAAGAGCACTGACTTCTGCTTCTCGTTCACTTCCTCAACAGCCTTGAGAATCTTCATGTCGTAACCGTTCTGGTCGGCAGTCTTGATCAATGCCTTCACATCCTTCGGGAAGCAGGATCCGCCATAACCGATACCGGCATAGAGGAACTTACGACCGATACGAGTATCGGCACCGATACCGTTACGCACCATATTGACATCGGCTCCCACCAGCTCACACAGGTTGGCAATGTCGTTCATAAAGCTGATACGGGTTGCCAGCATGGAATTGGCGGCGTATTTGGTCATCTCAGCCGACGGAATATCCATAAAGATCACCCGGAAATTGTTCAGCACAAACGGCTTGTACAAACGGGTCATCAGTTCTTTTGCTTTCTCCGACTCCACACCTACAACCACACGGTCGGGGCTCATAAAGTCGTTGATGGCGTTACCTTCCTTCAGAAACTCCGGATTGGAGGCGATATCAAACGGGATCTGCACGCCGCGTTTGTCCAGTTCTTCCTGTACGGCCTGACGCACCTTGCGGGCAGTTCCTACGGGCACCGTACTCTTGGTAACGATCAGTTTATAGTCTTTCATGTTCGCGCCAATGGTGTGCGCTACCTGAAGAACATAACTCAAATCAGCGCTTCCATCCTCGTCCGGCGGTGTTCCCACAGCACTGAAGATCACTTCCACATCATCCAGACAATCCTCCAATGAAGTGGAAAAACGCAGTCGTCCGGCCGCCTTGTTCTTGAGCACCATCTCTTTCAGTCCGGGTTCATAAATTGGAATGATTCCCTCTTCCAGTTTCTGGATCTTGTTCTGGTCTACATCAATACAGGTCACATCCACACCGATCTCGGCAAAGCAAGTACCTGTCACCAAACCGACATAACCGGTTCCTACAATCGCTATATTCATTGTTAATCGTTTTTTTAACTTCTGACCGAAAAGGCCGTTCCACGGTTCTGTAACCGCGCAGACATTTTCAGTCTTAATATTTTGGACAAAGGTAGACAAAAGCGACCGATAAAACAAGAACATTGCTTTATATGAACACAAAATTTTATCAAAAAATTAGTTTAGAAAAAAATTATACCATAAATTTGCATTGTGAATTATTTGGCTAAACATATCGAAACATTGGTTTGGCAACATGAGTGTGTCATTGTGCCCCAATTCGGCGGATTCGTTACACAGGTGCAAAGCGCCTATACAACGGATGCGGAAGACTCGTTCATGCCCCCGGCATGCACGGTAGGTTTCAACGACAAATTGTCTGGAAACGACGGAATTCTGGTACACTCTTATATGGAAGTGTACGGACTTCAGGAAACAGAAGCCAAGCGCCTGCTTCAGTCAGACATTCTGGAAATGCGCGAACAGTTGCTTCATCAGGGCTGTTATAACCTGGGACGACTGGGAACCTTGCAGCAGGATGAGGACGGAGAAATCCATTTCATCCCGAATAACGGCTGGGCCGCTCCGGATTTTTTTGGTTTGGAAGCCTTGGATTTTCCGAAACTGGAAGAAACAGCTCAGGTAGAATACCCGCAGAAGGAAGCGGCTTCGAAAGAGGTACGCCCCGCTCATGCGGAACATATCACGCTCAGCATCAACCGCCGTGCGCTGCACACAGCATTGTCTGTTGCGGCGGCTATCCTCCTGTTCTTT
>CAJMQV010000195.1 GCA_905215575.1 uncultured bacterium
TACGTGTAGCCGGAATAACACCGTTGCTGCAGAAATTTCCCTGGTGCGGTCCGGGGAAGTCATATCCTGTGTGCAGACGTCCTTTCCAGGTGCCGTCCTTGATTTCCTTAGGTTCGTAAATGGCCTGGTCCACCCAATCCCAGATGCATCCTCCCGAGGTGGCATTACTGTTTTCAATGCTCTCCCAGTATTCTTTCAGATTACCGATGGCATTACCCATAGAGTGCGCATACTCGCAGATGAACATCGGTTTGTCCATATTACTGGTGTACTGGGCCATCCAGTCCATACCCGGATACATTTTTGAATACAGGTCGCTGTAAGTGTTACCTCCATACGGCAAGCCATTACGCGTTCCTTCATAATGAATCGGTCGAGGGTCGAGCTTACGGGCTGCCGCATAACATGCCTCAAAGTTACGTCCGTTTCCGGCTTCGTTACCCAAACTCCAGAAAATCACACTCGGATGATTGCGGTCGCGAAGCACCATCCGGTCAATACGGTCCACGAAAGCCGGAATCCATGACGGACGGTCGCTGATGCTCTGGTTGGCATGGTCTTCCAGATCGGCCTCGTCCATACAGTAAAGACCGTAGTAGTCGAACATGGCATACATCTTGGCCGCATTCGGATAGTGCGACGTACGGATGGTATTGATATTGTTGCGTTTCATGAGCAACACATCCTGCAACATAGATTCTGTAGTCACCGCACGTCCGTAAAGCGGGTGTGTATCGTGACGGTTCACGCCCTTGAAGAATACACGCTCACCGTTTACATAAATCTTGGAGTCCTTGACTTCTATATGACGGAATCCGTATTTTGTAGAAAAAGCCATCTCAGCCTTTTGGGCTGTGTTCTCGGAATACTGCACCACACGCACGGTATACAGATTCGGATGCTCGGCACTCCATAATTCCACCTTACCCGGAACTTCCAAAGTTACATCGCGCACAATCAACGTATCGGCATCAGTCAGTGTTCCGCCCACCAAATCCAGGCGCAGGTTCTTTTTCGTTACCAGTTTATCGTTCGGGTCATATAGAGCTACCTCAATGCTCTTGTTGAAAGGCAGATGATCGCGGTTGTCAATCTCCAGACGTACATTAACCTTGCTTCCTCCGGCAGGAATTCCGTCGAAACCGGCCACCTGAGCGGTGATATAATGGTCACGGACGGCCACCTTCGGCGTATTGTATAAGTACACATCACGGAAGATACCACTCATGCGGAACATATCCTGACACTCCAGATACGAACCGTCGCTCCAACGGAATACCTGCACTGCCAGCTTGTTCTCGCCTTTCTTCAGATATTTGGTCAAATCGAATTCGGCCACGTTGTTCGATCCCTGTGAATAGCCCACGTACTGTCCGTTCAGATAAACCAATGCGGCACTGTAGATTCCTCCGAAATGGATGAAGGTACGTCCCTCATGCCAATTGGCCGGAATCTGGAAAGTGCGGACATAAGAACCTACCGGATTGATGCCGTAGTTCTTGCCGCCGTCATTGAATCCCGGACGGGCTTTGATGAACGGAGGCGTATTGGCATGTGGATACTCCACATTGGCGTAAATCGGACGGTCGTAACCCTGCATCTCCCAATTGGAAGGAACCGGAATCTCATCCCAACCCGACACATCGTAGTCCTCCTTATAAAAATCCAACGGACGCTTGGACGGTTCATCTACAAAATGGAATTTCCACTTTCCGTTCAACAGCTGATAGCAAGCGCTGTTCGGCTGAGTCCATGGAGTACGGTAATAGCTTTTGTCGGCCAGCATTGCCTCTTCGGTAGGATACGGCAGATAAGTGGCGTGCGCCTTCTCCTTGTTCTGCTCAAACATGGTTTCGTCTTCCCAGAAAGGAGACTCGAACTTAGGCTTCTCCACCTGCACAAAACGGAACCAGGAGCTTTCACCAGCCTTGGCACTCTCGGTGCGTTGCAATTTTCCGTCCAGCAAAGCATACACAAAATCTTTCTTATTCGGATTGGCCGAACGGATCTGGAACACGCCTGCCTTCCCCTTCACCGGAAGGAATTCAAACTGTGCATTGTTCCACACACCGGCAACAGCCGGCCATTGCAACAGATAGTCGATAGAAGGATTGCCACCACCGTCGTCAAAATTCTGGTCGTAGAAAGCACCTCCAATCACACGGCGCTGCAGGTCCAGCATCTTCACGGTCCAGTATTGTCCACGGTTCTGGGCATCTTTCTTCTCCGGACGGATGCGGGCGTTGTTCTCGCCGCTGTCACCGTTACCCAACACCCATTTGCCATCGGCACTGACAATCTGATAGGTCAGATCCTGATCAAAACCTGCAACAGCACTCTCCTTTACCTCAAACCATGCTGTCTTGGAATTCTTTACCGCCTCTTTATCCTTCAGGGCCAACGAACCGTCGGCTTCACAGGTCACAGCCATTTTCGGCTTATTGGCAGGAACCAACAGATACGTTCCGTCCTTGGCAGGTTCCAGTTTCCACAACTGCGACTCATCACTACCGTTATTCTCGGCCATGCGCACCTCGCCGTTTCCGGTGGTATGAACAGCAAGATTGTCAAAAGGATTCATGATGCGATAGCTGCCGGACAGTTCCGTTACCGTCCAGTAGAGCTGTTTATCCGCCTCATTCCATTTCATTGCCTGAGCGGCACTCTCCTTTCCGCCCTGATATCCCAGCACCATATCCGGTTTCGATTTGGGATACAACACATACAGACGGCCTTTTTCAAATGCCTGAGCGCCCCACGCAAAAACAGAAGCGCAAAGACACCCGACCAGAGTACACATCCATCTTGTCAGATTTTTCCTCATTTGATTTTCTCTATTTTAAATGAAACATATAATAATTCTATTTTTTAAGTTTATTTCTGAAGCGCTGCCACACTCCTGTGTTCTGTTTCAAAAACATCAGAGTGTATGCCGCAGAAGCCAGCAGAACTACTGCAGCCAAAGCATAACGCGTCAGTCCTTCCGTATACAGGCACAAAAGAGTTGTGGTCAATACCAAGGCTGTCTGAACCAGTATTTTCACGACAATGTCCCGACGTACCACCAGACTATAGCGCAAACGGAATACAGTAAGCAACATCAGCATCTCCAGCATGCCGGTCAATGCCAACGCAGGTGGCCGACATGGCACAGAAATTGAATGAGAAGATCGAGCAGTCCCA
>CAJMQV010000196.1 GCA_905215575.1 uncultured bacterium
TGCAATGAAATACCGCTCTTGGGGCTGGCACGTCATTGAAATCAACGGTAACGACTGCAATGAGATCCGTGCGGCTCTGAAAGAGGCTAAGTCTGAAACAGAACGCCCTACCCTCATCATCGGCCGTTGTGTTATGGGTAAGGGAGCCCGTCAGGCAGACAACTCTTCTTACGAGCGCAGCTGCAAGACTCATGGTGCTCCTCTTGGTGGTGACGATTACAAAAACACAATCCTGACTTTGGGCGGTGACCTGGAGAATCCTTTCGTGATTTTCGATGAAGTAAAGGATCTGTATGCAAAACGTGCCGAGGAACTGAAAATCATCATGGCCGGACGCTATGCTGAAGAAAAGGCTTGGGCTGAAGCAAATCCGGAGAAGGCTCAGATGCAGCAGGATTGGTTCGACGGAAAGATTCCGGCAATTGACTGGGACAGCATCCAGCAGAAGCCAAACGGACCGACACGTGCAGGATCTGCAGTTGTATTGGGCGTTTTGGCAGAAACTGTAAAGAACATGACTTGTTCTTCTGCCGACCTGTGTAACTCTGACAAGACTGACGGCTTCCTGAAGAAGACTCAGATCTTTATGAAGGGCGATTTCAGCGGCGCTTTCCTGCAGGCTGGTGTAGCTGAGCTGACCATGGCTTGTGTATGTATGGGTATGATGCTCCACGGAGGTGTTATCTCCAGCTGTGGTACTTTCTTCGTATTCTCTGACTATATGAAACCGGCTATCCGTATGGCTGCCCTGATGGAATTGCCGATCAAGTTCATCTGGACTCATGACGCGTTCCGTGTAGGCGAAGACGGACCTACTCACGAACCGGTTGAACAGGAAGCTCAGGTACGTTTGCTGGAGAAGATGAAGAATCACTCTGGCAAGAATTCCATGCTGGTACTCCGTCCGGCTGACGTGGAGGAAACTACTGTTTGCTGGCGTCTGGCTATGGAAAATACCGACTCTCCTACCGGTTTGATCCTGTCACGTCAGGATGTTCCGATGTTGCCGGAAGGTAACGATTACAGCCAGGCTAAGTATGGTGCCTATATCGTGAAGGGATCAGACGAAAATCCGGATGTGATTCTGGTGGCTTCTGGTTCAGAGGTGGCTACTTTGGTGGCTGGTGCCGAATTGTTGCGTAAGGACGGTCTGAAGGTACGTGTAGTAAGCTGTCCATCAGAAGGTCTGTTCCGCTCACAGAGCGCTGAGTACCAGGAAAGCATTCTGCCGAACGGTGCCAAAATCTTCGGTCTGACTGCCGGTCTGCCTGTAACTTTACAGGGACTTGTTGGCTACAACGGAAAGGTATTCGGTCTGGAAAGCTTCGGTTTCTCTGCTCCTTATAAGGTGCTTGACGAGAAATTAGGCTTCACAGCAGAAAATGTGTATAACCAAGTAAAAGCAATGTTCTAATGGAAATAAGGACTATTGGCCTGGCTTCTGATCATGCCGGCTATGAATTGAAAGAGTTTGTGAAGACTTATCTTCAGGAAAAAGGAATCGAATTCCACGATTTCGGTACTTATAGCGAGGCAAGCTGCGACTATCCGGACTTTGCTCATCCTTTGGCCGAGGCTGTAGAAGCAGGAACTTGCTATCCGGGTATTGCCATCTGCGGTAGTGGCGAAGGTATCAGCATGACTTTGAACAAACATCAGGGCATTCGTGCCGGTTTGTGCTGGAAAGAAGAAATTGCCAAGTTGTGCAGACAGCATAACAATGCCAATGTATTGGTTATGCCGGGCCGCTTTGTAAGCCACGAAGAGGCACGCCAGATTATGGATGCCTTCCTGAATACAGAGTTTGAGGGCGGACGCCATCAGGCACGTATCGACAAGATACCGGTAAAATAAGGTTATAGGATTTAAAGATATAATTCCATTTACAGAAAGAGTTCGGTTTGATGCCGGACTCTTTTTTTGTTACTCTGCATGTATTGCTTATATTCTGTTAATCTTTAGAAAATTCATGGAATTTAGCCCTAATCTGGAGCTGTTTTCTGCATTACGCCTCTTTGCATTCCATGCTTTTTTACTACCTTTATCCCAAAAGATCAATTTTATAAGTTTATGAGAAAAACATTTTTATATTCGGCAGCAATGCTGGGCCTGCTTATGGCTGCGACAGGTTGTGAGCGTAATGGAAAAAAGAATACCGAAACAACATTAGTGCCTGATACGATACGCATCAATTGGGAATATAAGGACACTATGAAACGGTGCCCGATAGCTTGTTTTATGAATGGTTCACTGCCGCGCACAGAGAACAGCCAGTTCAAGAAAATCATGAATGAATGGATCAATGAACGGCTGGGCGGAAGTTATAAGATGGGTGATAACCAGAGTACAGACTCCATCATGACTTATTATCAGCGTGCTTGGGCTGATTCAACGAAAGCCCAGATCGATGAGTTTGTTACCGAGGATTACCATACCATCTATTCATGGGAGAATACTTTTAATGTGGAAGCGCAGACGGATAAATTCATCTCTCTGGCCATAAAATCCTATTCTTTTGAAGGAGGCGCACACGGATCATCCAAGATAAGCCAACAGACATTCCGAAAGGAAGACGGTAGAGAGTTCGGTTGGAACAATATGTTTAATGATAACAATAAATACAAACTGAGAGAACTACTCACGAAGAGGGTTATGGAATACTTCCATGTGAACAGTGAGGATGAACTGAAGGAATGTCTGCTCAATCCTGATGACGCTTACCTGATTCCACTACCGGAAACCCCTCCGATGATGCTGGAAAATGGAATCCGTTTTGTTTATCAGCAATATGAAATCGCTCCCTATGCGGCTGGAATGCCTTCATTTGTCCTGCCTTATAGCGAAGTAAAATCTTTGCTGACCACTTCTGCAAGTGACCTGTTGGAACAATAATATTTTGATTTAATAATTATCGGATGAAGAAATTGCATGCACACGAAGTTCTGAATATGATGGGAACAAAAACCTACACAGAGGAACTTCTGAAAAAAGAGATACTGGAAACTTTTGGTGAAGATACTTTATTTTACACCTGTTCTGCAGAAGATATGAACGCAGATGAGCTGATCGCTTTTCTGAAACAGAAAGGCAAATTCAAGCCACAGGAAGAAGGATTTGCATTTGACGAAACGAAAAGATGTAATCACCATTAAAAAGGAAAGCGATCAGCT
>CAJMQV010000197.1 GCA_905215575.1 uncultured bacterium
GAACCCGTTTGCTGTTTAGCATAAGTCAGTTCCGTTTCTGAGAAACCTCAGATTTTTATCAGTACGAGATTCTGCAACCCACAAAATAGCGGCGTGGCAGCCCTGGACCATAGATATATCCCGCATCACGTGAAATGCCCTTGTCAAAGTCCTTCTGATAAGCATTGAAGATATTCTGCACTCCGGCATTCAGTTGCAGGGAAGTACTCTTGTAAAGAGGAATGTCATAAGCAACTTTCATATTGATGTCCCAAAAATCGGGAGTCGTCTCTTCGCGATCTTCAGGAATATATCCGGCCAGATGCTGTACGAGCATGCTTCCGGTATAGGTTCCAGTCAGAGCCACAGACAGGCGTTCGATAGGGGTGAGGGTAGCTGTAAAGTAACCATATACATCCGGTGAACGGAACATCTTTTTCTGCGGGGCGATATTCGAGTTCTCGCTCCAGGTTTCCGCTTCCTTGTAACGGCTCTGCTGGTAGGTGGCACCGGCCTGAAGCTGTGCCCATTTATAGGCCACCTTGGCTTCCAGATTGATACCCATTACGCGTGCTCCTTTCTTATTGGTGCGCACGAAAACCAGATTGCCCTGAGCATCCTCACCACGCTCGTCGAGGAAGAATACATCTTTCAGATCATTGTAGAAACCTTCGATCTGGAAGTTGGTCTGTACCTCACCGAAACGCTTGTAATAGTCGGCCGATAGACTGATGCTCTGCGAACTTTCTTTCTTCAGGTTCGGGTCAATCTCAATAAGCATGGCACGTGCTCCGACCGCTGCTATGTGCAGGTCTTCGTCAAAGGCCTGAGGGGCACGGAAACCGCTGGCATAGGACAGACGGAAGTTCAGATCTTCAGTAGGGTTATAACGGATATTGGCACGTGGATTGAACACCACTTTGTCCAACAGGTTATGCTTGTCCATTCGTCCGCCGATCAGGAATCCCCAATATTTGTTTTTCCATTCATTTTGCAGGAAGATGCTTCCGTTGTGGATGGTCTGTAGGATGGTACGGTTATATCCTGGCATCTCGTCCTTCATGTCGTTATACTGATATTCCGATCCGGCAGTCAGTTCGGATGGCAACCACATCTTGTCACCCCATTTCAAGGTATATTGGGCTCCGCCCACTACGGTAATGTCCTTGGTCTTTCCATAAGCGTCGGGATCCTGTTCTGCACCATAATAACTTTTCCGGTCCGTATGCTGTGACGAAGCATAGGCCATGAAGCGGTGTTTCAGATTGCGCGAAGAGAGCTCATAGCGCAGACCTCCTCCGTTGATTACATGAGTGGTCTGTTCGGCAATGTTGGCTAGATGAGGCTGCAGGTCCAGGCTGTCGCCTCCGCGGCGATATTCGTGGATGTTGTGATATTCAAAAGTCAGTTTGGAAAGGTCGGTGGTTTTGATGTAAGACCGGAAGCCTACGGTGCGCGCGTCCAGAATTCCCACTTCGGTGAATCCGTCCTTATTGGCATCATAAGGAGCACGGTGTCGGTATTGTCCAAACACATAGATTCCCGCTTTTTGGTCATCTGTAACCATAGATGCGTTGATGTCGGTTACGTTCTCCGGACTCTTCCCGGTCATGGTCAACTTATGTGATACGTGGGCTGAATTGCGTTGTGGTTCTTTGGTGATGATGTTCAGCGTTCCGGCAATGGCCGAAGAACCGAACAGGGCGGAACCACCGCCTCGGATCACTTCCACGCGCTCAATCATGTTTGCCGGAATCTGCTCCAGTCCGTACACACCTGTAAGTGAACTGAAGATGGGGCGGCTGTCTACCATAATCTGAGTATAAGGTCCATCGAGTCCGTTGATACGTACCTGTTGGAAGCCGCAGTTCTGGCAGTTGGTTTCCAGACGTGCTCCTGATTGAAAACTCAGCCCCTCGGCCAGACACGAGGCGCTGGTGGTTTCAAACAGTTTGCTGTCTAAAATATTGACCAATGAGGGAGCCATACGCTTGGACGTTTCATTTCGGTTGGCCGAAACCACTACATTGTCAAAAGCGATAAGCTCCTCTTCGGCCACAAAGTTTACTTCGATGGTTTTGCCTTTCTTTACTTCGATATTCTTATGGACGGTCTTAAAACCGGTACTCTCCATTACCAGTACGTACTTTCCTTCGGGCAGGTTCTTGAGGAAATAGTGTCCTGTGGCATCGGTCATGGTGCCCAATGTTGTCCCTTCAATATACACCTTGATATAAGGCAAATGCTCTTTGGTTTTGGCATCGATGATGTGCCCCATGACATTGGCATCTGTATCCTTTCGGTTGTCAGAAGTTTGCACCGGACCGTCGACAGTTTCGTCGGCGAGCGATTTTGAGTAGAGGCTGATTTCCGCTTTCGTGCTTCCGGAGAAGGCAGAAAGGGCTATCATAAGCGAAAGAACTTTTTTCATTGTAATTGGTAATTTTGTATGGTTTTGATTTTTTTGCAAAGTTCTTTCTTTCAGCCAGTTCTTGCAATACCCAAATGTGATGATTTTTATATACAGGTTGAAGGTAGAAATCACTATTCCATATTACTGATCCGCTTGGTTTCTTTGCGTGCTTCCTTCCAGCGAGGGAAGAATCGGTCCATGATGGCATAAAAGCGATCGCCGTGGTTGGGTACTAACAGGTGGGCCAGTTCATGTACTACGACGTGCTCGATGCACCACTCCGGCAACAGAAGCAGATAGACACTGAATGCTAATTCATGCGTTCGTGGCTG
Source organism: uncultured bacterium (assembly GCA_905215575.1). GTDB lineage: Bacteria > Bacteroidota > Bacteroidia > Bacteroidales > Bacteroidaceae > Paraprevotella. Next base: position 2,725 of record CAJMQV010000197.1, read on the forward strand.
ACAACAGCCCCAGCGGGAGATGGTGGCCTGATAGGTGATACGCCCCGGTTTGACTTTCATGAGCGGGGCGTATTTCTCAACTAAAGGAGGGATTATGCTCTGCATGCGAAGCAAGGCATCTTCGCGCTGTTCCGGTGTCTTCAGTGGAAGCCGGCTGAAAAAAGCATGTCTTTTTTCTTGCAGGGTTTGTGTGCGTACGCGTGCTTTCTGAATCCATTCCCGGTTCTTTTCGATAAAATCAGTAACGATGTCTTTTGATAGTCCGATGGGTACAGAGACCAATACATCACCATTTTTGGCAATGCGCATGCTTAGTCGTGACGTGCGGCGGTAGGTTACTTTTATGGCCATGCTGTTCTTTTGTTTTCCTGCAAAGGTAGCTTGTA
>CAJMQV010000198.1 GCA_905215575.1 uncultured bacterium
CTCTGTCACTGGCGCTTGGCTTTCAGAGCCAGCTGCCGGAACACGGCATCCATATCGGCGGCCTGATAGCGTTCTTTCAGGGTGGCCGGAGCGTCCAGATCGGCAATCACGCCATCGACCATAATGGACACCCGGTCGCAGTATTCGGCCTCATCCATATAGTGCGTCGTTACGAATATGGTGGTGCCGCGTGAAGCTGTTTCATAAATCATCTCCCAGAACAGACGGCGCGTCTCGGGATCCACGCCTCCGGTTGGCTCATCCAGGAAAACAATTCCGGGCTCATGAATCAGTGCGATACTGAATGCCAGTTTCTGTTTCCACCCCAACGGCAGATCACCCACCAGTTCATTACGCAGGTCCGTCATGTTCAGATAATGGAGCATCGACTCCGTCTTTTCACGGATTACCTTGCTGCTCAGCCCGTAAATGCCTCCGAACAGACGGAGGTTCTCCCACACCTTCAGATCGGCATAGAGAGAAAACTTCTGGCTCATGTATCCGATGTTCCGTTTGATCTTCTCCTGTTCCCGGCAGAGGTCAAAGCCATTGACCGTTCCGCCCCCCGAGGTGGGCAGGCTCAGTCCGCAGAGAATCTTCATGGCCGTGGTTTTCCCGGCTCCGTTGGCTCCCAGGAAACCGAATATCTCCCCACGGTGCACCTCAAAACTAATATGGTCCACCGCCGTAAAGTTGCCGAACTTCTTGGTCAGTTCGCGCACCACAATAACCTCATTATCCTTGTCCATAATCATTCTCCTTTGCCAATTCCATAAAACAATCTTCAATATTAGGACGGATGTCGCGCACAGACACGTTCCGGAATCCGGCTTTCTCCACCGCAGTCTGCAAACCTCCGGCCGTCAGTACTCCGGGCTCTGCCGCCACATGATGCTCCGAACCGAAAGAGAAGCAGCGAAGCACTCCGGGACAGGTGCGCAGGAACTTCAGCAACGGATAGGCCGGCTCGCCACACACGCCGAACAGTTGATGCGGATAGCGACCCACAATCTCGTCGGGCGTTCCTGTTTCAATAATCCTTCCTTTCTGAATCAGGGAAATGCGGTCGCACAAAGCCGCCTCGTCCATATAAGGGGTAGACACCAGAATGGTGACTCCCGAACGGCGGATGCGATAAAGCATATTCCAAAACTCCTTGCGGCTGATGGCATCCACTCCCGTGGTCGGTTCGTCAAGAAACAGCACCGAAGGGCGATGCACCAACGCACAACACAGCGCAAGTTTCTGCTTCATACCTCCCGACAGAGCCCCCGCCTTACGGTCCTTGAAGGGTTCTATCTGAGCATAGATTTCCTTGATATTCTCATAGTTCTCGGCAATGGAAGTGCCGAACATCGTGGCAAAAAAGTCAAGATTCTCCTCCACCGACAGGTCCTGATAGAGCGAAAAGCGTCCGGGCATATAGCCGATGCGGCTGCGTATCTTGCGATAATCGCGCACCGTATCCAGTCCGTCCACCTCTGCCTGTCCTTCGTCCGGCAGCAGCAGCGTAACCAGAATCCGGAACAAAGTCGTCTTTCCGGCTCCGTCGGGACCGATCAGACCGTAAATCTCTCCGGGGTTCACCTGCAACGATACGCCGTCGAGCGCCACGCAGGAGCCATAACGCTTACTGATCTGCTTTACATTGATTACAGCCATAGTGCATGATTATTTAAAATGAACAAACGCATACATTCCCAATTTCAGATAGCCGTCATTGCGGAGCGCAATCTTCACGGCATAAACCAGATCAGCTCTCTCGTCCTTGGTTTGTATGTTCTTGGGGGTAAACTCCATCTCATCGGCAATCCAGATCAGTTTGCCGGTATAGGAACGCTGGTTCTTCGTGCCGTCGTCGATGGTGACCCGAAGCGAATCGCCCAGTTTGACCTCGCTCAACTGCGGCGTAGTGAGATAGGCACGCACATACACCTGATTCATATCGGCCATCTTGAACAAGGATTTTCCGGCCGTGGCCATCTCGCCGGTTTCGGCGAATTTGGTCAGCACCACGCCGTCGATGGGAGCCACGATGCGGCATTTGGCCAACTGGTCTTCCTTCTCGGCTATCTGCACATCATACAGATCCATCTCTTCCTTGATGCCCGCATTGTTCCGCTCATAAGTCTGTTTCTGGGCGGCAATCTCGCGTTCGGCCACAGCTATCTGCGAAGCCAGATCCTCCACCTGCTTGCGCGTACCGGCATCCTTGGCTTCCAGAATGCGATAGCGCTCATAGTCCACCCGCAGATTGTTCAACCGTTCGTATTGTGAGGCCAGTTGTCGCCGAATGTCCACCTGCTTGGTGCGTGCGTTGGCTTTCTTGCGCAGCAGTTCCTGCTTTTGCAGAAATGTCTGAACAGAGTCAATGACTCCAACCACCGCTCCTTTCCGGAGCTGGTCGCCCTCGGTAAGATCCAGCCAGACAATGCGTCCGTTGCTCTCGGCCGAAACCATCACTTCCGTAGCTTCCACCTGACCGCAGGCATCAAACTCTCCTGATTTGTCCGTGCAGGCTCCGCAAAACAGGAGCAACAGCAACAGACCGTGATATAAAGTTCCGCTTTTCATATTCTGATTCTTTTTCAAGTTTCTTCTACTGTCCCAACGTATTTCTCAAATCATAGACCGCCATGATGAACTGCACCTGATGGATCGACTCGGCCACCCGGGCATCAAACTCGTCGTCAATCCGGTCCATCAGTTCGGTCATCCGAATCACTCCCTGGCGGTATTGCTCCTCACCGGCCTGACGCAACGACTCGCGCAAACGGATAATCTCGCGGTCCTGCTTCCAGATGCGCTCCGCCTTGTCCACCGCATTCATCTGCTCCGTTGCTTCGAGCATGGTGTTGAACACAAAAGTTTCCTGCTCGATCTTTACGCGGCGTTCTTGTGCCTTTACCTTACGCAAATCCTCTTTCCGGGAATACAGGGCCCCGATGTTCCATTGCAGCTTCAGGCCCACCGTGTAGTAAGGCTCAAATTCATTCTTCAGCATATTCAGTCCCGGACGTCCCAGTCCTCCCTGAAAGGAAAGATTCAGTTTAGGATAAAGGTAGGTCTGCAACTCCTTCCGCTGCACCTCCGTCTGCCGGAG
>CAJMQV010000199.1 GCA_905215575.1 uncultured bacterium
TTACTCCCACAACTATCCCCTGTCTCTGAACATTCTTTTTCTCTTTAAACCCAATGGCAGCATGCGAAAAACCATCCCTTGTAACATGTTAAAGCCTATAAAATAAAGGAACAATGTAAAAGTTTCCTCCTATATTTGCGCCCGAAATCTCATAAAGAAAAGCACTTTTATGCGAACAGAAAAAGAAAAATGCCACAGTGGCGAATGGTATGATGCCAACAACGATGCCGAGCTGATAGCCGAGCGCCAGCAGTGCAAACAGCTTTGTTTTGAATACAACCGCCTGTTGCCGCTACAAACCGAAGAGCGCGCCGAGCTGATACGCCGCCTGTTGGGACGCACCGGCAAGCAGTTTCTCATCGAACAACCCTTCTATTGTGATTACGGCTACAATATAGAAATCGGAGAGAATTTCTATATGAATGTGAACTGTGTTATCCTCGACGGTGCGAAAGTGACTTTTGGCGACAATGTGTTTGTCGCTCCCAACTGCGGTTTCTATACCGCCGGGCATCCGCTACAGGTGGAACCGCGCAACCAAGGACTGGAGTACGCCTACCCCATCTGTGTGGGCAACAATGTGTGGATCGGGGCACAAGTGTGCGTACTGCCCGGAGTCACCATCGGCGACAATTGCGTAATCGGAGCCGGAAGCGTGGTAACTAAAGATATTCCGGCCAACTCGCTGGCAGTGGGAAATCCCTGCCGTGTGATCCGACAGCTGGATCCGGAAGAAACGAAGAATACCCGGTCATTCTGATGAAGACAGCTCATCAAATAACAGTCCAAGATTTAAATTACCTCTAAAAACTCAATGACAGTTATATGGATATAAGAAATCTCTCTTCATAGATAATCATCTATAAAGAGATTCATAAAGACTTATTTATATTCAAAAGATTATCCTTTTTATGAATACTTCATACAAACAAAAACAAGACATACAGCAATCGGCTTCCTTCCTCTTTATGAAGAAACTGGCGCAATGGATGGACCGGTACTATCTGGACCCGCTCATCGGTCTGATTCCCGGCGTAGGCGACGTAACTACAGCGCTGCTCTCGCTGCCGCTCATTTATCTATGCATCGTTCAGATTCGTTCGCTGCCTCTTACTTTAGCCGTTATTTACAATATGCTGGCAGATGTAGTGCTGGGCATGCTCCCTTTCGGTGTGGGCGCGGTACTTGATTTCGTGAATCGCTCGTTTATCCAAAACTGCCGGATGATTACCCGCTATGTGGAGAACGACCGGGCAACCATAACCGCCGTGCGCCGTAAGGCCGGATGGATGGCCTTGGCCATTGTGCTGCTCTGCGTGCTCATCTATCTGCTTGCCGTGTGGGTAGGCCGGCTGATGATGTGGTTCATAGGCCTTTTCTAACAAAGATTATCCCTATCCAGAAGGTATAAAAGCAAAAGAATGTTAAACAATAGTTGCATCAGGCAGTAAACGGAGCAGTCAATCGTTTATATACACGAGTACTCGAAATAAAAGTGTATAAATCATTAAAACAGCAAACAATGAAAAAAGCATATAAATTGATCGCTCCCGCTCTGATCGGTATTTTCGGGTTCAGCTCTTGCAGCACAGAAGAAGGTGGAGGATTCCGTTTTCCTACCGCAGAATCTGTAATCGGAAACTATCAGGGCACGATTCAGACTCCGAGTACTGACTCTACCCAGCTGAACGAAACTCAAGCCGTCGTTGGACTGGACTCCATCTACATTGCCGACATGGCGGTAGACGACATCATCCGTGTTCTGGCCGGCGACAGCATTACCGATTCAATCAGCTATCCGGAACAGGTGGCCTACACCATGAAATATGACAGAAAGATCAACCAGACCTTCGATACCGTTTGGGTGGCAACCCAGCCCGACACCCTTCGTTTTGACTACACAAGAGGCGACTCTACTTATCAGATCAAAGTGGTGTTTGACGAAGAGAAGACAGGTGCTTACAGTATATTCGAAAGAAAGATGCAACTAAACCTTCAAGCAAACAAATTAATCATCAATGAAGATACTGTTCAGACTTTTAATTCTATTCCTTACCAAATTCTACTCAAAAAACAATAACAGTCCTCTGAATAGAATTTAGTCTGTATTATCTTCAATTCGGTTGGAACCTTATTATTCGGAACAGGTTCCAACCTTTTTTACTAAAAACTACGGTACAGATTGGCATGACAAGCAACGAAGAAACAAACCTGATCCGCGAACTGCAACGACAAAACCGCGACGCCCAGCGAAAGCTCTACCAGCAATATGCCGGAAAGCTACATGCTGTGTGTATGCGCTATATCGGTCATCAGGAGGACTGCAAGGATGTGTTGCAGGACATCTTCATCAGGATCTTTACCTCCGTTGCCTCTTTTGAATATCGAGGCGAAGGATCACTTGGAGCCTGGATCAACCGCATTGCCGTGCACGAATGCCTGTCTTTTCTGAAGACCAAAGGCAAACTGCAATCTTTCATTCAGGTGCAGGAGGATCTGCAAAAGGAGGCCGGGCATATTGAAGAGCCTTTTCCCGAACTGGAACAGGTGCCGGCACAGGTGCTTCAGGAACTGATTTGCGAACTGCCGCCCGGTTACCGCACCGTGATCAACCTTTATGTCTTCGAGGAAAAAAGCCATAAAGAAATCGCGAAAATGCTCGGCATCGCAGAAAAGACCTCCTCTTCTCAACTTTATAAAGCCAAGGCTCTGCTTGGCAAATGGATCAAACGATATAAAAAACAAAATGCTTATGGATGACAAATGGTCTGATCAGTTGCGCCAGAAACTGCAACATCACGAAGAACCTGCTCCGGATGATCTTTGGAACCGGATAGAATGCCGTCTGGAAGAAATATCGGAACAGCCTCAGCCTAAAAAGAAAACACTGCATCGCAAACTGTATACCGGTCTGTGGAGCGGCGCCGCAGCAGCGTGCGTCCTGCTGGCTCTGTGGCTGGGAGAGGAATATGGTCCGCACACAATGCCTGTTCAAGCGCCGATATCCCCCGCAGAAATACTTCAGTCTACGGCTCGCGCCACTGAGCCGGAGCACACCGCAACGCAG
>CAJMQV010000200.1 GCA_905215575.1 uncultured bacterium
ATAACCGGTAAAGTGCCGGTAGCGAAGGAGACTTGCTCATCTGGGTGACCATCGTCCGGTTGACCAGTGACCTGATACGATCTATGTTTTCAAGAAGCTGGGTATATTCGTGTGAATACATTTTATTTGCCTCCTTCAACTTAGTGCGTTGCTTATAAAGCAGGTAGATACTGTCTCGCAAGGTTTTATCTTCGCCCTGCTTTTCCATCTTTTCATAAAGAGTCTGCAACTGCTCATGCAAGGCGAACGCTTCAGGAGTCAGCGCCTGTTGCGAGGACATTTCGCCAATGATTTTGTAATATTCGTCCAACTGACATTCTGATTCCCGACGATCCGTTTCCTGCCTGATTCGTTTCCATTCCTGATTCGCCGCCGTGGCACGATGTAATTCCAAATCCTGACTCTCAGAAAGAATAGTGATTTCATTTTCTCCCTGCTCCACAAAGAAAGGAATCACATACCAACTGCCCTCCATATACTCATTCCATTTCGTCAGTATTTTCACCTCCGGCTTGTCCGTGTAATAAGTATAGTCAAAGCGATTGCCACGCACCGGTATGGACAAAGGTGGCCGCACACGATTGTCTTGGTCAAAATCATAAAACAACAGACGCACACAAGGGCGTTCGTCTGCAACCGTCCCCTTGATGCGACAGGCGAACATCTCTTTGGAATAGGAAACCGGACTCACATTCAACGCTGTAAACAAAGTATCGTTTTTCCGATCTATCCAGTGCACGGTCCGGTCCCGGGCATCAATAGGTTCAAAATAGCATTTGAAATCACGGCAACCCGAATCGGGCATAGCCACCTGCTTATCCAGTTCAAAGCCTTCTGCCTTAACCAAACGGTAGGTCTTACCGGTCTGACATCCGCGCAACACTCCGGCAGAGGACAACTGAATCCAATAGCCGGGCCGGTTATATACGGTAACATCAAAAACCGTTTGCTTCTGGTCCGTCGCTGTACGATAAACCTCGATGTAGTTTTCGTGATTCTGACTGCCGGGATAGTCCACCACAGTTTGCGCCGCCACATTTGTCATAAAAAGAGCGGCTATACCCACGGCAAGGGTATTTTTTGTAAAAAAAGAAACATGTATCATCTGGTATCAATTTAGGTATAAATATTCTACGATCATCTTTATTTCTTGACATCTTCATCTATTGCCCGAAGAATGGTTTCCACCAATTCATCTTCACGGAATGCTGTCTTCTTATAAATAAGATGACCGTTCTTGTCAATAATCAGATAGGAAGGCCAGCCGGTCAGTCCATATTGGGAAAAGATTTTATTTGACAGGGTTTCTTCTATCCGATAATGCACTCCGGGCATCCCCGCAGCCATATTCTTCCAATCAGCTTCCGGCGAAAGCTCATCCGTTACATATATGGTTACCAATCCTTTCTGGGACAGTTTCTCATGATTCTCTTTAAAATCCTTGATTGCCTGACGACACGGTCCGCACCAAGTGCCCCAAAAATCAATCAGAATCACTTGTCCCGCATATTTTTTTGTGATTTCAGCCAGAAATTTTTCACTTTCCTTAGCTGTCGTTTCCTGAAAAACGAATTGTTTGTTCCTTTTGCGTTCTTCAAAGGTCTGTTTGAGCCTTTCATTCTTCTTCTGGAAATAATTCCGGATAGAAGCATTCTCCAGCTGCGACAACGATTTCAGCTCTTTCTCTGTAAGCGGTGTATCCTGGCTCAGAATTACGGAATAATAGTTTCCCCTAATGGCATCCTGAATCACTCCCTGCTCTCCTCTAAGCAAAGAAAAAGTATACCGCCATCTCATTTGATTCGTAGAATCCGTAATAACATCGCTATTATATCCCCGGGCAGCAAGGTCATCACACTTTCGTCTTATCTGATCGACGAACAGAGAATCGCCAAAAAAGGCATACTCATAACGATTCACCACTGTCGGTAACTGAGCCGAATAAGCCTGCATCAAAGTATTTCCTCCAACCTCTGAAGTAACCCGACGCAAAAAGTCTGCTCCCAAATTTTCCGTATTCACCAGTTTTTCAGGAAGCAGCAGGACATTAACCATATCAGATTGAAAATGCAACTTTAGCCATTCTTTGGTTATGGGCTTCAGATCCATCGAATCCGCCTGAAGCGCCAACTCATGATAGTATTTACGCACCGAATCATAAAAATCGGCAGGCGACATCGGACTGACTTTATTATGTACATTTCTATAAGACTTCCATATGTCAAGCGTAGAGCATCTTACCAATTCATTATTCAGTTCAGCCAACGGTCCACGGCATTCCAACGAATATTCCTCTCCGGGCATTTCGGATTTCAAATCCAACGTAACGGATACAGAATCACCGGCTGTGAGTACCAGAATACCATACCACGGACCTATCCGGAAATAATATCCCTGGCGAGTGGCATACATGGGAACTTCCATACGAAAAGAACCGTCCTCATGGATTTCTGCAGTAATGGTTCCGAGGTCATCATAAGGCATATAAGCAAAAGTTTGCACCCTCATCTCCGGAGCGTTCTTCTCATAACCGATAATTTGTCCTTTAAGAATAGCCGGAGTATTCGTCCACTCGGGAACAGGAAGCAAAGATTGTGCCCCAACGGAAAGCACAGTCATCATCAACAAAAATAATATCCAAATTCTTTTCATACAATATAATATGGTTTATAAAATGCTGACAGCATTTCTGTAATCCTACTCGTTTGCCAATTGCTCAAATTCCTCCACAGTCAGATCATAACTTGAGAGCTTCAGCAATTTTCCTTTTTTATTCATGATCAAGGTAAATGGAATGCCCGAGAACTGGAAATGAGCCTCCAAATAGGCCCAGTCTTCCGGATGGATAAAGATATGCTCACCCTGAATCTTATTCTCTTTCAACCAAGCCTCGACAGATTCACGGGGAGAGGCCGCCTCGTTACAGATATACAGGAACTTCACCGGCTTGCCTTTCAGG
>CAJMQV010000201.1 GCA_905215575.1 uncultured bacterium
TAGAGCGTCAGATTGTGGTTCTGAATGTCGTGGGTTCGAGTCCCATCTGCCACCCAACGAAAAGGAAAGGGATAAGGAAAACTTATCCCTTTTTTATTTATTGTGTGTGGATAAAAAGTAAGGCATGAAGTAAATCTTCATGCCTTTATCTTTTGTAATAAATAAAGTTTGTTGCTGGATTTTATTTGTTCAGCAGGCTTTCCAGTGTTTTTGCTGTTTCTGGATTTGACGGACGGCTCATGTCGCTTTCTATAATCTTTCCGTTTTCATCCAAAAGGATAAAGCGTGGAATTCCGCTAATGGCATAAGCCTGCATGAAAGAGCGGTCTGTTCCGATATGCAGCTGGACGCCTTTCAGGTCTTTCTCCTTAACCATAGCTTCCCATTTTGATTTGTCTTGGTCGCAGGAAATGCTTACGAAGTGCATTTTCTCGCCATACTTCTTTTCCAGTTCCTTCAAGGCTGGAAGTTCGGCACGGCAAGGAGGGCACCAGGTTGCCCAAACGTCAATATAAACAATCTTTCCTTTCAGACTTTCTAAAGTAACAGTCTTGCCATTGATATCCTTATAAGAAAATGAAGGAGAAGCGTCTCCTTTCTTTAATTCTTCCTGAGTTACTTCGGTTACTGGAGCAGAAGCATAAGCAACGGAAGTATAGGATGATCCAGTACCTAAAACAAGGGCTACGCCCAAAATGATTTTCTTCATACTCTAATTAAATTACATTGATAATATAGCAAAGATAAATAAAAAAAGACATCCGCATAGCAGATGTCTTCTTTTATAACCTTTTTAAACAAGCCTTATTATAAATAATCAGCCTTGAAGGAAAAGGGCAACAAAAACCCTTTCAGGAATTTACTGTGCCGGCTGGCTTGCTGGCTGTGCAGGTTGGCTTGCAGGCTGTGTGCTGGCAGCTCCCTGCTGTGCCGGCTGCTGGCTGGCGCCAAATCCCTGGATGTTGTTTGCATTTGTTGCGCTCTGCTCCTTAGCCTGGTTCATAATTACAGAATCAGTAGCAGTTGATTTCGGGATGAAGAAAACAGTCAGTACGCTGAATACAACCAAAGCGATAGCCAAAGCCCAAGTGGTTTTTTCAACAACATCAGTAGTTTTTCTTACACCCATGATCTGGTTTGAAGAAGAGAAGCTTGAAGCCAGACCTCCACCTTTTGACTCTTGAATCAGAACGATCAAGCACATCAAAATGGAAATAACAACCGTTAAAACTAAAAGAATTGTGTACATTGATTTAATTATTTGTTTTTGTTATTAATAATCAGTTTCTCTAAGAAACGTATCTGGTCTGCAAAGTAACGATTTTTTTTTGGATTTTTCAAACTTAATTTACGTATAATTTCAATAGCTTTCTCATATCGGCCCTGTTTGATATAGATTTTTGCTAAAGTTTCGGTAAAACAATCGCCTTCGCTGTTACTTTGTTCTTCGAGTTCCGGGTGGGCAGATGTTTCTTCCTGCGACAGTACGATACGCTTGTCGCCCTGACCGATAAAGTCATCAATCAGGTCCTGATGATTCAGTCGCGGTACTGTTTCCTGAGCTTCATCTGTTGTTGTTTCGCCGGATTGTTCCTTTTCTGTCTGCAACAGATAACCGATATAGTCTGTACGTGCGTCGATTACCCGTCCTCGTGTTCGGGAAGGGCGTTCGGCCGGTGTGCTTTCCGTGAGGAAAGAGTTTATCAGATTGTCTGTTCGGTCGGATGCCTCTGCGGTGGCCGTTACCGGAGTTCTTGATTCTGGTTTCAACGTATAAGCGTCAGGCTCCAGAAACGCAAACAGTTTGTTTCGACAAGGTACATTCAAGGCTGCCTTTCTTAAAGCGGCTTCAAAGGAACGATGTTGCAAGTTCTTCAAATTACGTACATACAAACATTGTGCCACCGCAAAGAAAGGGTAGTGTGCAACCATCTTTTCGAGATTCTCCAAAGATTCGGAATTCAATTTCTCGGGTTGCTGGATATAGTCCCATATCGTCATCTGGTCCATGATGATATTCTTTGATCCGGATGCGTGTCTGTTACCAGTTGGCAACAGTCGCGTTGAAAATCTGGTCTACAATGTCCTTCACCATTTGGGTTACCAGTTCCTCTTGCACTGCGGTGAGCTGTTGGGTAGCATCATATTCGGCCGTGGCTGTAAATTGGCGCTCAAAGTCCTGTGTGTGTCTTTTGTTGTTGACAAAGCGCACATTGACCGTCATTCTGAGCTGTACCTGTGAGGACATACCATCGGCTGAGATGGCTTTGTTGAACTGCTCGTATCCTGTGATTTCACCGGCGATCTGGAGATCTCCGTTTCGCTGTACCTGGATCAGACGGGTTTGACTGGCGAATACATCGGTAAGCCGGTTGTTGAAGATGGACTGCATGGGAGCCCATACATAAGCAGAACGCAACGGGAACGGAGTGATCTGAATGGTCTTGGTTTCTTCGTAATCGATAGATGCTCCGTTGAATTTATAGGATACCGTACACGAAGCCAGCACTACGACCATAGCGGCCAGCCAGCCCCATCGGATTTGCTTTCTTTTATTTTTCAAGTCCATATTCCTTGATTTTTCGATAAAGGGTTCTTTCTGAAATGTTAAGATCATGTGCGGCACCTTTTCTTCGTCCGCCGTTTTTCTCCAGAGCCTTGATGATCATCTGGCGCTCCCAATCGTCGAGCGACAACGATTCCTCTACATATTCTTCCGGAGTCTGTATGTCTTCCGCTTCATGAACCTGGGGTGCTGGAGATACGACTTTGACTTGTGAAGGCACTACGGATGCGGGTGTCGGATCTTGCGGATAAGCCATACCGCCGCCGTAATAGGAAGCCGGATTATGTATGGCTACCGCCGGAACGGATGACGCTCCCGTCACTACGGACGAACCAGAGGCTTGCCCCAGTGTTTCAGTATAATATGCTTGCTTCTGCTTACTATCTGTGGC
>CAJMQV010000202.1 GCA_905215575.1 uncultured bacterium
CTGCCGCCTTGTTTGATAATTTCAGGTTCTTCCAACGTCAGTTCGTCAATACCCGGCATCACAATACCATATCCTGTTTCCAAAACATCATCATAAGCGTCTTTCAATTTATCATATTGCTCTTTCATGTGAATAAACTGCATCATGCAAGATAATAACGCGCCTTCATTTTCTATTTTCATGCCGGTCTTTTCACCAAGCACTTGGAAAAACAGTTCTTGTTTTAAATCAATGGTAATTCTCGCATGGCCCGTTCCCAAATCAATCATAGTGGTTTTGGAGGAAGAAACATATTCACAGGACATCACCTGGGTATGAATATCTCCTACCTGACCTACCCTGCAAATGTGACTTGCCGATTGCTTGATAGAAGTGAATACCGCAGAACGCAACCAATGTTCTTTTTCCAAACTGCAAAGCCATTGTGGCATATCCACCTTAATTTCTTTGACAGGGAACTGATACAATACTTTTTGTAAAATATTTTTAATTTCTTCATCATTTTCCCTACATTGTATATGTAATACTCCTTGAGCAGGAGCAGGAAGAAAAATTTTAGGGTCGAGATATTCAGTAATTTCATTCTCTAATCCTACTCTTTTTAAGCCAGCAGCAGCAAGTAATATGGCATCATAATCTTCTGTTTTTAATTGTTTGAATAAATATTTTTACCTTAAATTATTTCTCTGCGTGTTCGTGTTTGATACGCGACAGTCCGATAAATACGGAGGACAGCATGGTGAACACATAAGCCTGAATGAATGCCACCAGCAACTCCAGCGCGTCCATGAAAATTCCGAAAAGAACAGCCACAACCGTCATGGAACCGTTGATTACGGGGCCGGCTTTGACCGTGATAAAGATGATGGCCACCAGACTGAGCACAGCGGCATGTCCGGCCATGATGTTGGCAAACAGACGGATCATCAGCGCAAATGGCTTGGTGAAGATTCCGAAGAACTCAATCAGAGGCATCATCGGTATGGGCACCTTCAGCCACATCGGCACATCCGGCCAAAAGATATCTTTCCAGTAAGTCTTGGTACCATATACATTGGTCAAGATGAAAGTACACAAAGCCAATACCATCGTTATGGCAATGTTACCCGTCACATTGGCACCTCCAGGAAAGATCGGAATCAATCCCATCAGGTTGTTGATCAGGATAAAGAAGAAGGCCGTCAGCAGATATGGTGCATAACGCTTGTAATCCGGTCCGATACCTCCCTTGATGACATCATCGTGAATCATCAGAATGAGATACTCCATCATGCCCACTCCTCCTTTCGGTGCCCCTTGTGACACCTCATGGCGTTTGTACCACCGCGCGCAGGCCAGCATAATCCACACCAGCAAAACACTGTTGATCATCATGGCAAGCACATTCTTGGTAATGGAGATATCCCACGGGCGCACTTCCTGTCCGGAAGCATCACGCTCAACGATCTTATCCTTGTAAGCACCTTCCCGGGCAATGTAAAGGCCTTCGTAAGTGGCTCCATCCTCCAGTCGTGCCGAAGAGAAGCAATGCCATCCGGTGCTGCTCTTGACGATGACCGGCAACGGAACGCTCACCACCTTGTCACCCACGGTTACAATGTGCCATTCATAAGCATCCTGTATGTGTCCGAACACCACTTCATTGACATCCACCGGTTGTGCCTGCTCTTCGGCACGGGCTCCGGCCGGAAGCATCAGCAGCCCCAAACACAGAATCAATAGTAAACGAATCTTTTTCATTCCTCAAACTTTCTTTGATATATTTGCTCAAACCTCACAAAGAACTCTGTTTCAAATACCAGAAACCCGATATAATAGAGGATGAAGGTTAAGAAGCATCTGGACACCGGTTCCTCACAAAGCAAACCGTAGAGTAGCAAAAACAGCACACTCAACAGGAGCTTCATACATTTGGAACCTAAATAAACCCAGATTAGTTGTTTTACATTATGACTGCCGAAGAACTCAAACAGAAAGATGTAAATCAGTCCATAGATATAGAAGAAAAGAGGAACCAACGGAAAACCCGCAAAGTAATATTCCGGACAACAGAGCCAGAACACACCTCGTCCCAACAAGGCCAGCACCAACGTCATGATTGTCAGCTTAATGATAAAGACCCTTCTTGTTTTCTTCCAGAACTGCATCATCTTTCTTTTGTTTTTAATCCTTGGCTTCAATTATATGCTCCACACAAATGGACACGGTGTCGTGATTGACTTCTACAAAACCGCCCGACACTCCAAACCGGTAGGTGGTATCTCCGCCCTTGAATTTGAGCGTTCCTTCCGTCAGGCTGGTGATTAAGGGAGCATGGCCGGGCAATACGGAGAACAGGCCGGAAGCTCCGGGGATCTCTACATAACGCACGTTGCCTTCGAAAATGGTTTTCTCGGGCGAAACGACCTTGAGTGTCAATAAATCCTTCTCCATAATCCTTTTATTTTTGTGCGGCCTCCATCAGTTTCTTTCCTTTCTCGATGGCATCTTCGATGGTACCCACATTCAGGAAGGCCTGCTCCGGCAGATAGTCTACCTCACCGTCGAGAATCATCTTGAATCCCTTGATGGTGTCTTCAATGGAAACCATGGCTCCCGGCACTCCGGTAAACTGTTCGGCCACAGCAAATGGCTGAGACAGGAAGCGTTGCACACGACGGGCACGGTTCACAGTAATGCGGTCTTCATCAGAAAGCTCATCCATACCCAGGATGGAAATGATATCCTGCAGTTCCTTATTACGCTGAAGAATCTGTTTCACACGCTGAGCGGTCTCATAATGTTCCTGTCCCACAATCAGCGGATCCAGAATACGGGAAGTAGACTCCAACGGATCTACGGCCGGATAAATACCCAACTCCGTAATCTTACGGCTCAACACCGTAGTGGCATCCAAGTGAGTAAAGGTTGTAGCCGGAGCCGGGTCGGTCAAGTCATCGGCCGG
>CAJMQV010000203.1 GCA_905215575.1 uncultured bacterium
TTTGCCCTGAAGCATTGCAACTGGCTGGACAATATTACCGTAAATGCCAATTACCGTGGTGCCGGACGCATCTACTGGACCGAGCAGAACAATGTGAGCCAGTCGGTTTACGGCACTTTGAACGGACGTATCAGCCTGAACAAAGGCAACGGACAGATCGGTCTGTGGATCAACAATGCTTTGAACACCAAGTATCAGACTATCTATTTCGAAACGATGAGTCGCGGATTTGAGCAGCAGGGACGTCCGATGCAGATCGGTGTAGACTTGCGTTGCCGCTTCTAAAAATAAAACAAGAACAGATTATGGAGAAACTGAAAGAAATTCTCCTCCACGACCGATTTGCAGCCGAGGCAGGAGTCGAATTGATGGAAGTGCGTGAGGGATATGCAAAGGCACGCATGCTGGTTACCGAAAAGCATCTGAATGCAGGAGGCGTTTGTCAGGGTGGAGCCCTGTTTACGTTGGCCGATCTGGCTTTTGCCGCTGTGGCCAACAGCCGCCGACAACTCACCTTGTCGCTGAATGCACAGATTACTTTTCTGAGTGCTGTGGCCCGTGGATGGGTGTACGCTGAGGCCGAAGAGGTCTTTTCGCATGCCCGGGTACCTTTCATCGAGGTACGGATTACCGACGATGAAGGAAAGCTGGTAGCCGTACTCACCAGTTCGGGTTATCGCAAAAAGGAGAATCTGTTTTGAGAATAAAGAAACGGGACTTTTCCAGGGAAACCTTATTCAGTTTCCCGGAGAAGTCCCGTTTGAATCATCATCTCACGATAGCAGACGGCTTTCTGTTCCAGCTTCATGGGATAGGCTCTTGAACTCGAAGGCATCCGGTAAAGGCGGAGCGGTCGGTCGCGGTGCGTGAAACTGATGTATTGTCCCACTGCCGGTATCTGTGTTTGCCCGAAATAACCGCAAATCGTTTCTGTGGCCTTTTCGCCGGTGGTCACAATCGTGTGGCATTCCGGTATCTGTCGTAACAGAAGGTCGAGATCCGTGGGTTGCACCACCTCCAGGAATTTGTCCGACGCATTGTCTTTCAGACGGCGCACGGCACTGGCGGTGTCATAGAGCGCTATGCCGCGTTGCAAAAGAAAGCGGATGATTTTTTCCTTGTCAAAGGCCTTTTCTTCTGTCTTGACAAACTCATTCCGGTTGCCGTAGAAGATATGTCCCATGATTCGCCACATGTCGTTTATCCAGTTCGGATAATAGAATTCCATGCACCAGCGCTTTTTCTGGGGCGGGAAACTGCCTAACATCAACAGTCGTGCATGAGGTGGCAGAAAGGGTTCCAAAGGATGTTCTTCCACTTCCGGTAATATAATTTTTGAATGTGTATCGGTCATAAAGCGATAATAAATTACTGAGTATATATGAATAAAGAAAAAGATGAAATAAAGATTCGTCGGTGTTCCCGGAAGGAGGTGCCTCAGATTATCCGCCTTGTGCAGGAGGTCTGGCAACAAGTACCTGACAAATCCTGGTTTGCTGTGGACGAGGAGGGCTATCTTGATGCTGTGTGCCACGATGAGCATACCTTGCTTTGGGGGGCTTTTAACGGAGAGCGTCTGGCTGCCGTGCTGATTGTCGTACTGCCTGTTGCTGACCGTTATCTGGATGTCTGGATGCCCGATCCCAATCTTCCGGTGGCCTATATGGACATTGTGGCCGTAAGTCCGGATTTTCGGGGATATCGTCTGCAGCAGAGGCTGATGCGGGAAGCTGAGCCAGTATTGAGAGAGCAAGGTATTGCCTATCTGCAATGCACGGTGCATCCCGATAATATTTATTCCCGGAACAATATCCGGGCGATAGGATACGAGGAACTGGCCGAAGTACCTCTCTATGGTGGCTGTCCGCGTGTGGTGTTAGGTAAACGTCTTTAGACTATTCGTTCCGATATTCTTTACGCTTCATGAAATTCAGTCCCACATAGAAATTCAGAGTGCCGAACGTATTGTTCGTAAACAGGTTGGTGTGCTTGAAATTGAAGGTATGCACGATGAGTGACATACCGGCAAAGTACTTGGTGTTGTTCCACACCACACCCAAACGCCCTGTACAGTTGATGTGAAAATTATTCCGGTTGAAGTGCTTGAAAAGGAGTTCCTCGTCAGCTTCTGTTGCTGCGTTCAGCGTGGTATGCCCGTAGTTATGGGTGTATCCTATGGCCGGGGTGAGCGAAATGTTAAGCAGGCAGTTTTTCTTAAACACCCAGTTATAGCCATATCCGGCAGAGAAGCTCAGATTCCAGTATTTGCTCTGTTTGAATTTCAGGTCATCGCTTACAGGGATATTGTTTGGTAACTCCTTGTAATCAAAGTTCAGATGATGCGTGGAGATAGAAAAGCCTGCAATCATCGACCCGGCACTACGCCTTTGGTTAGTGCTTTGACTGAAAGCTGCCGGATAGGAAAAACGCTTGTGGTTGAAGATGTAGTAAGCATTGATGCCTGCTGTGTAACTTCGTACACCGTTGAAGTGTTTTCCCTCCAGTTGTTCTACATTCTGATCAAATCCGCTCAGGCGTCTTAGTTTGAAATCATCTCCCGTACGCCGGTAAATCAGATCGCATACCAGCATAGAAGAATAAAGACTCAGTTCAAATTCCGTCTTGGAGGATTTGTGTCCCTTTCCCAAAGAACTGACATCAAAGGTATAGCCGAAGAAGAGCCAGCGCCATCCTAAATAAGGACCGATCTTGATACCCGGTTTCGGACTGAAGGTGATGCTTTGCGAAGCCCGTGTATCTTTTATGGTATAGCTTTCAAAAGCATTGGTGTTCTGAAGCATTACCGCCCAATTGTATTTGTTAGGCTGGATGTATGTAGTGTCGGTTTCGTTGAATGCCCGGATAAAGCGTTTGATGAAATTCTCTTTCGGTTGCACGATTGAATCCTCTGCTAACGGCATGACAAGACTCCGTC
>CAJMQV010000204.1 GCA_905215575.1 uncultured bacterium
TGACAAACAAAAGCAGTTCAAGCAACACACAAGCTTCTGCTGCCGGAAGTATTTTGGGCGCCGTGCTGGGATCTATTTTAGGACAGAACAACCAGATCTCACAGGAGCAACTGATCGGCACTTGGAAGTATAATGGTGCTTCGTGCAAATTCGAATCCGAAAACCTGCTGAAGCAGGCCGGCGGTGAATTTATCGCATCATCGGTTGAAGGCAAAATTGACGACGCTTTCAGCAAAATCGGTATCAAGAAGGGAGCTTCAAGCATTACCTTTGCCGAGGACGGAACTTGCAGCTTTGCCATGGGTGAACGTGCCATAGCCGGAACCTATGAGTTTGACCAGACAACCGGCAAGCTGGTTGTAACCGGAACCATGGGACTGATGCAGAGCGAAGGATACGTGGTAAAGAACAGCGACGGCAGCATCAGCATTCTGTATGATGCAGACAAGTTGCTCGATCTGGTAAATATGATCAGCAGCAAGACTTCAAGCACCAGCATCAAGACCATCTCATCTTTGCTGGGATCTTATGACGGAATTAAGGTCGGTATGAATCTGGCCAAATAAAAACAAAAAAGATTTTCATTTTACCATTCTGCCGGCGGCAAGTTTTTTGCACGTCGGCAGAATGTGTGAACAGACGATTGCTATCTATGATGAAGAAATACATGCCTTGGGTATGGGCTGTCCTGTCTGTTGCGGGAATTGCCGTGGCAGGAGTGGCTTATGTAAATGAGCAGCAGGAAAAACTGGAAGAGTACAATCGCTACCAGATTGCGTTGACCTCCTATTCGGAAGAGGAGATCAACCGCTTTCTGCATGATTTTCCCGAAAGCAAATATCTGGATATGCTCGACCTGCGCAGAACGCAGATCAAAAACATACACAAGGAATGGAATTTCCTGAAAAACTTTGGTAACGTGCAGGATTTCCGCGACTTCGCCAAAAGATATCCGCAATCTCCCCTGTCCTATGAATGTGACCGCATGATTGATTCTCTGGATTGGAACGAGGCTCTGGAAACGCATTCACTGGATGCTTTTGTGGCTTATCTCAAACAGCACCCGAACGGACAATATGCCAAAGAGGCTACCGAAGAAAAAAAGAAGATAGAACGCACCGTACTTACGGAAGAAGAACTGGCAGAAGTGAACCGTATCATGAACCGCCTGAAAGAAGCCATCGACCATGGACGAACAGAAGATTATGACAGCCTGAAACAGGAAGGGGTGATTCTTTCCGACTCGGCACTGATGAAATATCTTTTTGACAATTACCGGTCCATAACGAATATCAGCCAGACAACTATCCGCAAGAAATTTATCAATCAGGTGACTATTTACGAAGCCAGTACGGGATTTACCTATGCCGAGCATCAGGCTGACAGTGTGCAGCAGGTGGACATCTCGCTTACATCTATTTTAAACAGTGAATTCAAGATAAAAAACATCGTGCTGAGACGGTAAAGCGCACAAAAAAATGTTATTTTAGTGTATTTGCTACACTTTTTACCAAAAAAGCAATGAAAACCTTGCGTTTCTATGAATATAAGTTGTAACTTTGCAAATGAAATAATTGATATTCATAAAAACGGGTTCTATGCCTTCAAGCAATTCAATATTATATCAGGTTTCCGTGTGTTGCCTGTTCTTTGGTTACAAAGACAATGAACTCAAATTGCTGGTTCGGAATGCAGAGCCTTCCGGGAAATTGATTTTTCCGGAAGAGGTGTTGCAGGCCGGACAATCTCTTTATGGGGCTGCTTGTGGCATAGCCGGCAGATTGCTGAAGCAAAAGGATTACTTCATAAAACAGATTGGAGCCGGAGACCCGGAAACATTTCCGGATACGGAAGCGCCGAATCTGACCGTCACCTACTATGTGCTGACACAATGTAGCAATCTGGCAGCAGAACACAGCGAAGCTGATTCTTATAATTGGATCAGTCTGAACGAAGCAAATCTGAGCGGCGAACAGAAGATGCTGGTTGAAACGGCATTGAAACGCATACGTCGCAAAATAGGCACACAGCCCATTGCTTTTCATCTGCTGCCCAATCTTTTTACTTTGAGCCAACTGCAGCATTTATACGAGTTGATTCTGAATGCTCCGGTGGATAAACGGAACTTCAGAAAAAGGGTATGTGAGATGAACTACATACAGCAGACGGAACTTATAGACAAGACTTCGTCCAAAAGAGGTGCTCATCTGTATGCCTTCAACTCGGAACTGTTCCGCAAATCGAGAATCATATTCAAACTATAAGTATTAACAATCACATCTAATATAATTTTATTGAAATGAACGATATTAAGGTTATGAACCGCGCTGCCGACAATATCAGAATTCTGTCGGTCGCAATGGTCGAGAAAGCTAAGTCAGGTCACCCAGGTGGTGCAATGGGTGGTGCAGACTTCATTAATGTGCTCTATTCCGAATTTATGGAATATGATCCAGAAAATCCGACATGGGCTGGCCGTGACCGGTTCTATCTTGATCCGGGCCATATGTCGCCGATGCTGTATGCAGAACTGGCGCTTACCGGCAAGTTCACCATGGAGGAACTGAAACAACTGCGTCAGTGGGGATCTCCGACTCCGGGACATCCTGAAGTGGATATTACCCGTGGAATTGAAAACTCTTCCGGCCCTCTGGGACAGGGACATGTTTATGCCATCGGTGCCGCTATCGCTGCCAAATTCCTGGCTGCGCGTACCGGTAACCCTATTTTTGAAAAGGAAACTATTTATGCGTACATCTCCGACGGTGGTGTGCAGGAGGAAATCTCTCAGGGCGGCGGACGCCTGGCCGGACACTTGGGTCTGGGCAATCTGGTGATGTTCTACGATGCTAACGACATTCAGCTTTCTACCG
>CAJMQV010000205.1 GCA_905215575.1 uncultured bacterium
CCGTTGTTGCCAATCTGCTGAAAAGTGAAGGCATGAACTACGGACAGTTGCCGAAAGGTCTGCTGCTGTTTCATAAATATGACAACGGATCACGCACTCCGGCAGAGGAGCATCTGGTGGAAGCCGCCCTTTATGCTTCGGCCAACGGCGAAAGTCACGTACATTTCACCGTAAGTCCGGATCATCTGGACCTGTTCCGTGCCCTGGTAGCGGAGAAAGCACCTGCCTATGAGCAGGAGTTCCAGACCAAATATCAGGTGGAATTCTCTATCCAGAAGCCGTCTACCGACACGGTTGCCGCAACCAAGGATAACGAGCCGTTCCGTGTAAACGACGAGATTCTGTTCCGTCCGGGCGGTCACGGCGCGCTGATCGAGAACCTGAACGATCTGGATTCTGATATCGTATTCATCAAGAACATCGACAATGTGGTGCCCGACCGCCTGAAGGCCGACACCGTGAAATACAAGAAAGTAATTGCCGGTCTGCTGGTATCTTTGCAGGAAAAGGCCTTTGCTTACCTCCGTAAACTCGATACCGGTGTCTATACGCATGCCGATCTGGAAGAGATTATCCGCTTCCTGCAACAGAAACTGTGCTGCCGCAAGGAAGACATCAAGGATCTGGAAGATGCCGAACTGGTGATTTACCTGCGCAAGAAACTGAACCGTCCGATGCGTATCTGCGGTGTGGTTAAGAACGAAGGCGAGCCGGGTGGCGGTCCGTTCCTGGCTTACAATGCCGACGGCACCGTTTCTCTGCAGATTCTGGAAAGCAGCCAGATTGATAAGAAGAATCCGGACTATGTGAAGATGTTCGAAAACGGAACCCACTTTAATCCGGTGGATCTGGTTTGCGCCATCAAGAACTATAAGGGTGAAGCCTTTGACCTGACTCAGTATGTAGACCACAACACCGGCTTCATTTCTGAAAAGAGCAAGAACGGCAAAGAGCTCAAGGCTCTGGAGTTGCCGGGTCTGTGGAACGGCGCCATGAGCGACTGGAACACGGTGTTCGTTGAAGTTCCGCTCTCAACATTCAATCCGGTGAAGACCGTAAACGACCTGTTGCGCGAGCAGCATCAGTAATCATCCAACCTGAAATTTAGCAGAAACAAAAGATATGGTTAAGAAAATTCTTTTATTGGGATCCGGAGAACTGGGCAAGGAATTTGTCATTGCCTGCAAACGCAAGGGACAGTATGTCATCGCTTGCGATGCCTACCGGAACGCACCGGCCATGCAGGTGGCCGACGAGTGTGAGGTGTTCAGTATGCTCGACGGCGAAGCCCTGATGGCCGCCATCCGCAAACACCAGCCGGACATCATCGTGCCGGAAATCGAGTCTATCCGCACCGAAGTGCTGTACGACGCAGAGAAAATGGGCATTCAGGTAGTGCCGAGCGCCAAGGCGGTGAACTACACCATGAACCGTAAGGAAATCCGCGAACTGGCTCATACGGAATTAGGACTGAAAACAGCCAACTACCGCTATGCCAACAATTATGAGGAACTCTGCACTGCCGCAGCAGAAATCGGCTTCCCATGTATCATCAAGCCGTTGATGAGCTCTTCCGGTCACGGTCAGAGCAAGGTGGACAGCGCCGACGAACTGGCCAAGGCCTGGGATTGCGCCTGCCAGGGTGCCCGTGGCGACTTGAAGGAAGTTATCGTGGAGCAGTTCATTCCGTTTGACAG
Organism: uncultured bacterium; assembly: GCA_905215575.1. Classification (GTDB taxonomy): domain Bacteria; phylum Bacteroidota; class Bacteroidia; order Bacteroidales; family Bacteroidaceae; genus Paraprevotella. The sequence goes on from CAJMQV010000205.1 coordinate 1,698, forward strand.
CGAGATTACCCTGCTTACCGTCACTCAGAAGAACGGTCCTACCCTGTTCTGTCAGCCGATCGGCCACGTACAGAAGGGCGGCGACTATCGTGAAAGCTTCCAGCCGGCAGCCATCACTCCGGAGATGCTGAAAGACGCACAGGATATGGCCGAAAAGATCACCCGTGCTTTGGGCGGTGCCGGTCTTTGGGGCGTAGAGTTCTTCCTGAGCCATAAGGAAGGCGTTATCTTCTCTGAGTTGAGTCCGCGTCCGCACGACACCGGTATGGTTACCCTTTCAGGCACACAGAACCTTTCCGAGTTCGAGTTACACTGTCGCGCCGTCCTCGGCCTTCCTATTCCGGAAATCACTCAGGAGCGTATCGGTGCCAGCGCCGTGATCCTTTCTGAAGTGGAAAGCAAGAAACCCGAATATACCGGAATGGAACAGGTGTGCGCCGCCACCAATACTTACCTGCGCATCTTCGGCAAACCCGAAGCGCATGTAGGCCGCCGCATGGGTGTGGTTGTCTGCTGGGATAAAGTGGGCAGCGATCTGGATGCCCTACGCACCAAGTGTAAGGGACTGGCAGCCGGTGTTCATGTAACCGACGGCGAATAAACCGAATCTTTTAAAAAACAGGAGTCGTATCATTACTCAACTTTCAGAGTGTGATACGACTCTTTTTATATCAATACATCTATTGACACTTATCGACCAACTCCTTTTTATGAAAAATAAGGACAGTTTCTTTATTTAATACCGTTTATGTCCTCATTTTATCTAAACCACTGATAATGGAGTCCTTGCACAAGCCCAGAAACCAAATAGAGAATTCTGAAAAAAGTATCATGATGAAATGCAAAATTCATCCGCATCATCTTACCAAAACCCTTCGACAAAATGAGCAAATGCTTCTGATCATCTTTTTTATCGTCTGAAAAAAGTAATAAAACAGAACAAGGAAGTTACGCCACATAGTCCGTAACTTCCTTGTTCGATTTATAAATCAAAAGATTTCTTTTCCGGAGAACAACCGCTGTGCTTTACACCAGAATCACGGTAACACTCCGCGCTCCGTGTGCTCCCATCACCAGTGCCTGCTCAATATCGGCAGTCTTCGACGGTCCGGAAATAAAGACTCCGAAGCCATAT
>CAJMQV010000206.1 GCA_905215575.1 uncultured bacterium
TCAAACTCAATTCTATTGCCTTTTTAGGCTATAAACAAATGAAGATCGCTATATGGCCACTTCATAAGAAAATTCGGCTATATAGCGATCTTCTGTTATCAAGAGGGTATTTTGACACACCCTCATCGGATTGACATCCGTTCCAAAGACGCTGTCAGCAAAGTCCTTCAGAAGTATCGCCGAGTTAGGAGCAGACAGCGACACTTTTCCCAAATGCACCGGATAAGGAAACAAATGCAGAAACATACTGTCCGTTGCAATCGCTTTGGCAAAAAAACGATTGCCGTCTTTTGTCACATAAGAAGAGCCCTGCAATGGCCTTACCTGAGTACGAGCTTTAACATGCGACGGATCAATCCGGGCATTTTCCATATAACCGCCGTATGTTCCCAAATAAGAATTACCTCCCTGGATTACTTTCACCCCATACACATGATCCCGATCCACACAATGAACATCCACGGTCTGCTCGCGATACAGATAACGGACTAAAATGATGCAACAAGCCAGACTTAACGACAGCCCAAGCAAATTTATCCATACATAAGATTTGGCGTGTTTCAAAAAGCGCCAGGCATAAATCCATATTTTCATACCGAAACTATTTTTAAAATTATCCATATTAAAAATCATTCACTCTTAATCACCTCAGCAGGATTCTCACGGGCCGCACGCCACACACTGCGACCGATGCAGAGCACCACAAACAAGACCAGGCCCCCAAAGATGGCTACATACAACCACCAAGGCCAGAACATTCGTTCCACATAACGCTCCACCCAGCTCTGCATCGCCACACTTCCCAACGGAAAAGCAATAATGCAAGCCACCAACAATAAGGCAAAATATTCTTTCAGGAACGAACGGAAGATGCCGGCTGCCGTAGCACCATTCACCTTGCGGATGGCAATTTCCTTGCGCCGTTGCTCACAGATCAAGGAAACATGCGCAAAGACACCGATCAGCGTGATCAGCACACAAGCCACAGCGACCACTGTCAACAGCCGCTGCAAGGTACGCTCGCTATGGAGATATTCTTCATAAGCCTCGTGCGCAGTGGTTATTTCCAGAAATACGCCCGGTTCTTCGGACTGCACTAACGAATCAACAAAATGTTTCAGGCGGTCCGTATCCGATTCATCAAAGTGCACTAAGATATCCCGTCCCATCTGTACGGGACAGTTGAATTCTATAAGGATTACCGGGTCAACCGGAACCGTGGGAGCAGACACATGAAAATCACGCACCACACCGACAATGGTCCACCTTCCGACCTTCTTCCCCACCGGATTAGCCATGTTCATCATGCGAACTGCCGTTTCATTAATCACCGCAGTCATAGTGTCGTCTTGCGCTTTTAGCGTATTTCCGGCTATCAGACGAAGACCGTAGAAGTCTATAAATTCCTGTCCTTCAGGAATAACATTCAAAGCTATCGAATATGCGTCATCCAGTTTGCCATCCCAGGAACTCACGGCAAGTCCCCCACTGCTCCCTTGCGGAAATAGGGAATAAAGTTGTTTCACTTCCTGCACGTAAGGTTGGCGACGCAGTTCGTGTATGATATGTTCTTTCAAAGATTCCGAACCAGGACAGAAAATCGTAGCCCGTCCGTCGCGTTCAAAACCGATATCCGTATGCGTCAGATGGCGCAGCTGCAGCAAAAGAAACGACAGAGCAAATAAAACCAAAGCACAAATGCCGAACTGCACTCCGAGACATATTTTCTGAAACGAAAAACGCTCCGGACGGACAACGACTGCCGGTTGCAACTGACGTGACGCAATCCGGTGGCAATAGAAGACAATAATTCCCCAAGTCATCAAAAACGTAACGGCCGCTAACAACAGAAAGCATACCGCGACCGGAAGGCGAATACTTCCTTCTATACCGGACAGAGTACAAAAAGGCTTTTCAATTATTTCTATAAAAATCATTCCCAACAAGACTGCTCCCGACAAAATCAGAAGTAGTTCGGAAAGAAACACTCCGGTCAGTCCGACCCGTGAAGAACCGCAAGCTATACGTAAAGCCAACTCCCGACGGCGCAGATGCATCCGGGAAACCAACATGGAAAAGAAGTTTACCAAAGCCAGCACAATCAGCAGCAAACCTAAAGCGGAGAACAGACGGATATAAAATATCGAAACACTCAGTCTGTCCTGAAATACCGTATAACGGCAATGCGTCACAGGTTCCAGACTCAGTACGGATTTTTTTCCATTCCACATTTTAGCCACCTTATATTTCAGACTGCTGTTATTCATTTGTGCCATCAAAACCGCCGTATCTGCTTCGGATCTCAAACGCAGACTGATATAATAATCAGGATAAGAAGACTTATTCTTTTCTGTCTGGTCCATTCCGAACATGATAGAGAACGGGAAATTGGTATGCTGTCCCCACCCGGTTAAAACAGCCGAAATACGATAAGTATTACCCGCATAATAAATGGTACGTCCCAAAACATCAGTCGTTCCAAAAAGACGACGCGCCCCCTCTTCGGTCAGAGCAACTTCCTCCGGTACATTCAGAAAACTCCAGCTGCCCCGCACTAACCGCACATCAAACATACGAACAAACAAGGAATCGGCACGAACGCAACCGAGATTTACATCCTCAGCTGCATCTTCAGAGAGTTTTACGGGAATCTCCCAATACCAATAGGCCGCTGCATCCTCCACTTCAGGAAAGGTTTCTTTCAGTTCCTCTGCCAAAGGAAAACGATGCTTTAAATTGGTCTGATTTTCCCAGGCGCTGGATGATCCTAACAGATACATACGGTCTGCCTCACGATGAAAACTGTCGAACGTCTGCTCATAAC
>CAJMQV010000207.1 GCA_905215575.1 uncultured bacterium
GAATTCAAATCCGTCTTCGCCGGTGTATCCCGTGCGGCTCAGCAGTATCGGTACTCCGTTCCAGCTTGTTTCTGTAAAAGTATAGAATGCCAGTTCACGGGCATTCTCCAGTCCGAGCACTTCAACGGCGATACGTTCGGCATCCGGTCCTTGCAAGGCTATTTCTCCCCACTAGTCCGACTGGTTGTCGATGCACACCTCGTAGCCGCTGCTTTGATTGCGGATCCATTCCTCATCCTTGGCGATATTGGCGGCATTCACCACCAACAGATAATGATCCGGTTCTGTGAGCTTATAAACGAGCAGGTCGTCAACTACCCCACCATCGGGATAAAGCATCATGCCATACTGAATCTTTCCGTCAGGCATCACCCGGATATCGTTTGTGAAAATATGGTTGATGAACTTTTCGGCATCCGTTCCGCTGACAAAGATTTCTCCCATGTGCGACACATCAAACATGCCCGCCTTCTGGCGCACCGCCTGATGTTCCTCTAAAATATTTGAATACTGAATGGGCATCATAAAGCCGCCGAATGGACTCATTTGTGCCTTCAACGCCTCGTGACGATCGTAAAGGCAGGTTCTCAAAAGGTCTTCCATGATGTATAAAAATTATTATAAGGTTGATGAATCTTCATAAACGACAATCTGTTTCTAATCCGGTTTGCAGAATATCAGCTGTATCCAGTCCTCGGTACTGAGCTTGTAGATATATTCTCCCAAGTCCACATCGGCCAATGCCTTTCGGAAGGCATCTTCCTGAATCGGCTGTCCGCACAGGCATTTCTCGAGTAACGGAACCGGATCCTGCAGGACAAAGAAATCGCCTTCCAATGTCAAGCCGTCTATCTTCCCCATTCGCATCCGGAAACGGACCGTAAAACCTCCCACTCCATTCAATCGACCTTCATAAATGAGATTGCTGGCAGGATTCTTCCCCCAAAGGAAATCATCCGTAAGATACGTAGCTTCAATATCCTCTATGGCTTCTATTTCTTTGGCCGTGAGTATGCGCTCCTCGTCACAAAGCGCTTGAATGAGATGCTGTTTCACGGCATCTTTGCTCCAGTTGGTATGCTCCGTCAGGTTTGTGACCCGCTGGCGCACCGAAGCCACGCCCTTGCTTTCCGTTTTGGACTGTGCCGGAGTGATGGCTCGTACCATATTCTCAAAGTTTGTCTGATAAAGTAAGGTTCCGTGTACAATACTCTTGACAGGAGTCTGATAGAAAGCATTACCCGATACTTTACGTCCGTCAATCAGAATATCATTGCGCCCCGACACCGTAGCCTGTGCTCCCGTGTCGTTGAGTAATTCCGTTATCCGTTGCAGGTAACGGTCAAATGTCCGCTGCACTCCTTCGGAACGGGTAATCCAAGTAAGCATCAGATTCCCTTCATCGGAATAGACACAGCCTCCCCCGCTTTTTCTTCTGAATACGTTGATCTTGTTTTTTTTACAATAGTCCAGATTTACTTCGGCTTCAATATTCTGATTCCGTCCGCAGATCACGGTAGGCGCTACCTGCCAGATGAAGAAAGCTTCTTCATCATTGTTTTCCCGGGCCAGAAATTCCTCCATAGCCAGATAAAACACCAATCTGCGTTCCTGCGAATCGGGCAAAAAAATGTGCTTCATGAATTTTAGATTAGTGACGGCTAAATATAGAAAATGTTTTTATGAAGCCAAACTGCCCCAACCATTTTTGGCAGCATATTTAACAGACTTTTTCCCAGTTTAAACAAGTTTGCTTTTTGAGTCGTTCCCGCTATCTCCACATCCTGTTTGCCATCTGTCTTTATTAAAGAATGAGATATAAATTCTAATGGTTTTCTAATACCGTTCTAATAAGTTTCTAACGGCCTTTTTCCGATCATGGTCCTACCTTTGCGCCGTGATCAGAAAACTAAGTGAAAACCTTTAAAACAAATTGCAATGTGGAAAAAGAAAACACAAAACACTTCTGTAACCTTTAATGCTGAGAAAATTCTGTTGGCCGCATCACAGCCACTGACAGCAGTCTATACTTTCTTTCAGACCACCCCTTTGGGGCTTCAGGCCGAAGAAGTGGAGGAACGCCAGGCCTTATACGGCAAAAACGAAGTGGAGCACGAGAAGAAGAAAAAGCCGGTATCCACGTTTATCAAAGCGTTTATCAATCCTTTTATTGGTGTTCTGACGGGACTGGTCATTATATCCTTTGTACTCGATGTCTTGCTGGCCGCTCCCGGAGAACAAGATTGGACCGCCATATTTATCATATCCACCATGGTGATCTGCAGCGCTATTTTGCGTTTCTGTCAGGAGTGGAAGGCCAACATGTCGAGTGAGGCTCTGCTGAAGATGGTGACAAACACCTGTTCCGTACAGCGTCAGGAGAACGACGGCATGGAGATCAGTATCGCAGAACTGGTGCCGGGCGATGTGGTTCAGATAGCGGCCGGCGACATGATTCCCGCTGATTTGCGTATTGTTGAAGCCAAGGATCTTTTTGTGAGTCAGTCTTCGCTGACCGGAGAGTCTGATCCGATTGAAAAGAAACCTGTGAACAAGACAAATTTCAATGGAGCCGTGAGCGTGGTCGAATTGGAAAATATCTGCTTTATGGGCTCTACGGTTGTAAGCGGTTCGGCACGCGGAATAGTTTGCGCTACCGGAAACAGTACCTATCTGGGCACCATTGCCAAAAGCATTGTCGGGCATCGTGCGGCCACAGCCTTCGACCGGGGCATCAGCAAAGTGAGCTTCCTGCTCATCCGCTTTATGCTGGT
>CAJMQV010000208.1 GCA_905215575.1 uncultured bacterium
TTGTTCGTTCTGATACCGGCGTACCACCAGATCGTCGCCACATACCACCGGCAACAGTATCTGTTTGCGGCTGGCATATTTCCGGATCAGCGGAGCGGTATCCACTTCGTCTGGCAGGGCATAATACAGCAATACGGTTTCGGCTTTCTGAAACTCTTCAGTTTGCTCCAACAGGCGGCATACAGCCTGCGACCACTTTTCCAGCTGCTCCTTCGGGCAGCTTTGTTTCTTTCTTCTGATTGCTTTTCTCAGTTCTTGTTTTTCATTCATGGGATAATCAGGTTTTTCAAAAAAGCCCGGATCGTGTTGTGATGCACGGTCCGGGCTTTGAAGTAGGGATGAATTATTTCTTTTTCTTGTTTTTCTGCGCGTTGTTCGCGGCTTTCTGGGCCGGTGCCTTTGGCTTCGCATCACCGTTTTCGAATACTTCCAGCGACTTCTGGATGGTCGGATCGCTTTCATTGAGATATTCAATGTAGGCTTCCATATCGCGGCAGTTGTAGATGATAGTGCCGTAGATGGCCTCTTCAAAACGCTTGCGTGACTTGCGGATCATCAGGTTGCGGCGGCGCAGTCCTTTCTGAGAAGCGTAAGTGGCAAACTTGTCGATCACGTTCTTCTTTTCCAGGAACTTCACGATCTCCTCGTTGGTTTCCAGTTTGTTGATCTCCTCACGATTCTGGTCGGAGTAGTTGAAACAGAACTGGCGCACCAGACCGCTCAAAACAGCTTCCTTATAATATAGCGTGATGTCGGTTGTATCTTCCGGAACAAAGATGTCCGGCATGATGCCGCCACCGCCATATACGGTGCGTCCCAGACGGGTCTTGTATTTCTCACCGCTCTGCTTGATGCTGTCCTGTGAGAAGAATTCTCCGCGCTCATAGCGCATCAGCAGGTCGTTTTCGTATTCCTGTCCGTGTCCTTTCTCATACGGCTTCTGGATGCAACGGCCCGACGGAGTGTAGTAGCGTGCCGTGGTGAGGCGGATGATACTACCGTCCTTGAACTCGATAGGCAACTGAACCAGACCTTTTCCGAACGAGCGGCGTCCGATAACCAGACCGCGGTCGTTGTCCTGAATGGCTCCGGCAAAGATTTCACTGGCCGATGCCGATCCTTCGTCAACGAGAACTACCAGCGGAATATCGCGGAAATTACCCTGTCCGTCGCTGAAATAATTCTCACGCGGCGATTTGCGGCCTTCGGTGTAGACGATGAGCTGGTCTTTTGGCAGGAACACATTGGCCATCTGGATGGCGGTGTGCATATATCCTCCCTGATTGCCACGCAGGTCGATGATGAGGTTCTTGAATCCTTCGCGGTTAAGCTGGGCCAGAGCTACCAGCATCTCCGGATAAGTGGTTTCTGAGAAGCTGCGTACCTTTATATAACCCACATCCGGAGTTACCATGTAAGAAGCGTCAATGCTGTGCTGCGGAATGTCGCCGCGCACGATGTCGAAATACAGGATTTCCTTTTCGTGGTTTCGCTTGATTCCCAATTTTACTTTCGATCCCTTAGGACCCTTTAATGTCTTTTTGGCGCTGACGTCGGTCACTTCCTTGCCGACAAACGGCTTGCCGTCGACGCTCACAATGCGGTCGCCGGCCATCAGACCAACTTTTTCGGAAGGACCGCCCTTCACCACATTCATGATATGGATGGTGTCTTCACGGATGACGAACATCACACCGATGCCCGAGAAACTGCCCTTCAGATCCTCCATGGATTCTTCGGCATTCTGAGCGCTGATATAGGCCGAATGCGGGTCGAGCTCAGACAATATCTTCGGCATGGCAGACTCTACCAGATCCTTTACGTTGACGGTATCGACATACTGCTCGTCAATAATACGCAGCAGATCGTTGAGCTTGTTGCCGGTGTTGATGATGCTCAACCGGTTTCCGGAGAAATGATTGGCATAAAAAGTTCCGATCAGAATACCGGCCACCAGACTTAAAGCCAGAAACAGAGGCATAAGCCGCGGACTTCGATTTCTACTCATGTGTTTTTAGCTTATTGGTTATTTATCATTAGGTTTTGAATCACTGGGCAGTTCCAGATAACATACTTCCACTCCGGCCTTGCGAAGCAGGTTGATGCCGTCCTCCAGGCGATAGTTGCGCGAATAGATCACACGCTTGATGCCGGCCTGTATGATGAGTTTGGAGCATTCGATGCAGGGAGCGTCCGTTACATAAAGTGTGGCGTTTTCGCTGTTGTTGCCCGAACGCGCGATTTTGGTAATGGCGTTAGCCTCGGCATGCAGTACATAAGGATAGGTCTGGTTGTTTTCATCCTCGCATACATTCTCAAAACCCGAAGGAGTGCCGTTGTAACCGTCGGAGATAATCATCTTGTCCTTGACGATCAGTGCTCCCACCTGACGGCGCTTGCAATAGCTGTTTTCCGACCAGATGTGCGCCATGCGCAGATAGCGCAGATCCAGTTCCGTTTGTTTGTCTTCCAATGTCATAGTCGGATGTATTTTCTTTATTGTTTTTGTCTTTTGATTCCGTTTCTTTCAAGCAGGGCGTCGATGCTCGGATCCTGGCCACGGAAGCGGCGGTAGAGGGTCATCGGATGCTCGGTGCCTCCCTTGGAGAGGATTTCCTTACGGAAGCGGGTGGCGATTTCGCGGCTGAAGATACCGTGTTGCTTGAACAGGGAGAACGCGTCGGCATCCAGCACTTCGGCCCACTTGTAGCTGTAGTAACCTGCGGCATAGCCTCCGGACATGATGTGTCCGAACTGTACGGACATGCAGG
>CAJMQV010000209.1 GCA_905215575.1 uncultured bacterium
CCAAGCCATTGGACTGACTATCCAGATAAGGTTGGTCGATCTGCTGAATATCTCCGGTAAATACCATCTTGGTACCTTCTCCGGCACGGGTGATAATGGTTTTAATCTCGTGTGGAGTCAAATTTTGTGCTTCATCGATGATACAATAGGTCTCGCTCAGGCTTCGTCCGCGAATGAATGCCAATGCCTCGATAACCAGTTGCTCACTCTTCTGCATATCTTCCAGCCGCTTCACTTCGGTAGAGTTAGAAGCAAATTGGCGTTTGATCACATTCAGGTTGTCGAACAGAGGTTGCATGTAAGGAGCTACCTTTTCTGTTGCATCTCCCGGAAGGAATCCTAAATCTTTATTGGAAAGAGCCACGATAGGACGGGCCAACAGGATCTGCTTGTATTCCGTGAGTTTACCCAAGGCTGCCGCCAGTGCAAGCAAGGTTTTACCTGTTCCGGCTTTACCTGTCAAGGCCACCAGCTTGATATCCGGATCGTTCAGAATTTCGAAAGCAAAACTCTGTTCCGCATTGCGAGGTTCGATACCGTAATTCTTGGTTTTATTCACCCGGCAGACCGTATGTGTAAAAGGATTGTAGCGGGCAAGCACACTGCTGCGATCGCTCTTCAGAATAAAACATTCGTTGGGACGGATGATGTCTTTAAAGTCAAATTCACTGATATCCAACCCCTCTCTGGACGAATAAATACGGTCGATCAGATCCGGTTCTATATTTTCGAACACCTCGTTCGACTTTTCAAAAATATCGACATTCACCACCTTATCGGTTATGTAGTCCTCACAAAGTATACCGATGGAACGGGCTTTCATCCTAAGGTTGACATCTTTGGTCACCAGAATATTTTTCATCTTCGGATATTTCCGGGCCAAATATTCGGCTACCGCCAATATCTGATGATCCGGTTTACGGGCCGGAAACGATTCATGTACCTTGGGAGCCTCCGAATCGCCAGTGACAATAAACAACTTACCCAACCCCTCACCTAAAGGAGCACCATGGGTAAACAGACTGTCGTCGGTTATCAAATCGAGTTCGCGTACAAACTCACGTGCATTGTAATTGATTTGTTCATTTCCCTTCTTGAACTTATCCAATTCTTCCAAAACAACAATCGGAAGATAAATATCATTCTCCTGAAAATTTTTCAGGCAATTGTAGTCGTGAAGAATAACATTCGTGTCGAGCACAAAATTTTTCTTTGTTCCCATGATTCTTAGATTTAAATGTTGATATTTGCAATCAAAAAGCCAATTGACCACCACTGTGATGAATTGTTGCAACTAAGATAACAAATAAAAAGGCAAACAAAGGAAGTTGCCCGTTAAATATTATAAAACATGAATTATCAGGAGACTTTAGACTACCTATACAACAGTGTTCCCATGTTTCAGCAGGTAGGAAGCAGCGCGTACAAAGAGGGACTGGAAAACACCTATGCATTAGATGAATATTTGGGACATCCCCACACAGCATTTCAAAGCATTCACATTGCAGGGACCAACGGAAAAGGTTCCTGCTCACATACATTGGCTGCCATTCTGCAATCGGCCGGATATAGGGTCGGGCTCTACACTTCGCCCCATTTAGTAGATTTCCGAGAGCGTATCCGCATCAATGGCGAGCCCATCCCGCAAGAATACGTCATCCGCTTTGTGGAAGACCATCGTCTGTTTTTTGAACCTCTGCATCCTTCTTTCTTTGAATTGACCACCGCAATGGCATTCCGATACTTTGCCGATCAACATATAGACGTAGCTGTCATTGAAGTCGGATTGGGAGGGCGACTGGACTGTACCAACATCATCCGTCCGGACTTAAGCATCATCACCAACATCAGTTTCGATCACATGCAGTTTTTAGGTAATACGCTGGCCAAAATTGCAACCGAGAAAGCGGGTATCATCAAAAGGGGCATACCGGTCGTTGTCGGTGAGACGACAGAAGAGACCAAGCCTGTATTTTATCGGAAAGCACAAGAGATGGAGGCACCTGTCACCTTTGCAGAAGAAGAACAACGACTAAAAGGAGCAACTAAATTCAAAACTCGCGCGGATCGAAAACCGGGACAGTATACAGATCATCAGCCGAATACCGCAGCAGAAAAAGATACAGAGTATATTACCGGCTGGATCTACGAAAATGATGCATATCCCGGGTTGGAAGGAGTATTGGGAGGCTCGTACCAACTAAAAAATACAAATACACTACTGTCGGCTCTCCCTGTTCTGAAAAGCCTGGGTTATAAGATAGAAGATCATGACGTGAGAAACGGATTCCTGCAAGTAGATAAAATGACCGGTTTGCAAGGACGCTGGCAGAAATTGAGTGACTCTCCCACTGTCATTTGCGATACGGGACACAATGTAGCAGGGATTTCTTATATCGTGGAGCAACTGAAACAAATGAAATACAATCGCCTGCACATGGTCATCGGCATGGTGAACGACAAAGACGTAAGTGGAGTATTGTCCATACTTCCTGAAAACGCAGTGTACTATTTCACAAAAGCGAGCGTCAAAAGAGCATTACCGGAGGCTCAGTTACAACAGATCGGAGCTTCTGCCGGACTGCAAGGAAAGGCTTATCCCGATGTTCAGTCTGCCGTAAAGGCCGCACAAGAAAAAAGCCTCCCGGAAGACCTGATCTTCGTAGGAGGCAGTAGCTTTATTGTAGCCGACTTATTATCGTGCCGCGATGCACT
>CAJMQV010000210.1 GCA_905215575.1 uncultured bacterium
AGAGCATCTGCCTTACAAGCAGAGGGTCGGCGGTTCGAATCCGTCAACGCCCACATCATTACGAGAGATACTTAGGTATCTCTTTTTTTTATGTGTCTTACTAACATATTCCTTGAAAACTTATAAAGTTTCTTTAAAATAAAGTGTTAGAGTCAATAAAAAACTCTATTTTTGTAGTCTGAAAAAATAATACGTATTACTTTATGGAACTGGATTTGTTAACGGCCATTTCTCCTATCGACGGCCGATATAGAAGTAAGACCGATGCGTTGGCGAAGTATTTCTCAGAATATGCTTTGATCCGTTATCGTGTTCGTGTAGAAATTGAGTATTTCATTACCTTGTGCGAGTTGCCTTTGCCGCAGCTGGCTTCTTTTGATGCCGGTTTGTTTGAATCTTTGCGCAATATCTACCGCAATTTCACCGAGGCTGATGCTCAGCGTGTCAAGGATATCGAGAAGGTAACCAATCACGATGTCAAGGCCGTGGAGTATTTCATCAAGGAAGAGTTCGACAAGATCGGAGGACTGGATGCCTATAAGGAGTTTATCCATTTCGGTTTGACTTCACAGGATATCAACAACACATCCGTTCCTTTGTCTGTTAAGGAAGCGCTTGATGAGTGCTATTATCCTCAGATTGAAGAATTGATTGCCCAGTTGAAGGAATATGCTGAAGAGTGGGCTAATGTTCCGATGTTGGCCAAGACCCACGGACAGCCGGCTTCTCCTACCCGTTTAGGTAAGGAAGTGATGGTATTTGTCTATCGTTTGGAGCGTCAGCTGTCTCTGATGAAAGCTTGTCCGATTACCGCTAAATTCGGTGGTGCTACCGGAAATTACAATGCGCATCATGTTGCTTATCCTCAGTATGACTGGAAGGCTTTCGGTAATGCTTTTGTTGCTGAGAAGCTGGGCCTGGAGCGCGAGGAATATACCACTCAGATTTCCAACTACGATAACCTGAGTGCCTTGTTCGATGCCATGAAGCGTATCAATACAATCATTATCGATTTGGACCGTGACTTCTGGCAGTATGTTTCTATGGAGTACTTCAAGCAGAAGATCAAGGCCGGTGAGGTAGGTTCCAGCGCCATGCCGCATAAGGTGAACCCGATTGACTTTGAGAATTCAGAGGGTAATCTGGGAGTAGCCAATGCCATTTTGGAGCACCTGAGCCGTAAGTTGCCGATTTCCCGTTTGCAGCGCGATTTGACCGACTCTACCGTATTGCGTAACGTCGGAGTGCCTATGGGTCATATGGTCATCGCCATCCAGAGCACTTTGAAGGGACTGCGCAAACTGTTGCTCAATGAGGCTGCCATTAATGGCGATCTGGATAACTGCTGGGCAGTAGTAGCCGAGGCTATTCAGACCATTCTGCGCCGTGAGGCTTATCCGCATCCATATGAGGCTTTGAAGGCTCTGACCCGTACCAACCAGGCTATCACAGAAGAGTCTATCAAGAATTTTATTGAAACACTTGAAGTAAGTGAGGATATCAAGAAAGAACTGCGTGCGATAACGCCGCATTCCTATACAGGTATTTAAAAAAACAGGAAACAGGGTTGAACCGAGAGGTTGGACCCGTTTTCTTCTAATTTATTTAACTTTTTATTATTCAAAAGATGACAGAAGACGAAAAATGGCGCGAAAACTTCGAGCCAAGACAAAGCTCGGAGCGTAACCGGGAGGGTTACAAGCCGTACAACCGTGAAAATAACAGATCGTATAACAATCGTGGTGGCTATGGAGAACGTAGTCCGCGTCCGTACAATAATAATCGTGGCGGATATAACAGCAATCGTGGCGGTTATACCGGAAATTCAGGCTACAATAGCCGTCCTTACAAGTCTTACGGACAGGGCGGATCTGATGAGCAGGGCGAGCAGCGCAGCTATCGTCCGCGTGTACAGGGCGACCGTCCGTCTTACAATGCCGGTCGCGGCGGTTATAACAACAACCGTGGCGGATATGCCAAGCGTGAAGGCGGTTACCAGCAGGGAGGCTATCAGCAGGGTGGCAACCGTTCCCGCTATCAGCAGGGCGGTGGTTACCAGCAGGGCGGCAACCGTTACGGAGCAGCCCGTCCTTACCAGAAGCGCGACAACAACTACGATCCGAATGCCAAATACAGCAAGAAGAAACAGATTGAGTATAAGCTGGTCAATACGGATCCCGATGCACCGATCCGCTTGAACAAATTCCTGGCCAACGCCGGAGTATGCTCTCGCCGTGAGGCTGATGAGTTCATTACAGCCGGAGTGGTATCTGTAAACGGACAGGTGGTTACCGAGTTGGGTACCAAGGTAAAGCAGACCGATGAAATCAAGTTCCACGATCAGCCGATCAGCATTGAGAAGAAGGTTTATGTATTGCTCAACAAGCCGAAAGATTATGTGACTACCAGCGACGATCCGCAGAACCGTAAGACCGTGATGGATCTGGTGCGCAACGCCTGCAAGGAGCGTATCTATCCGGTGGGCCGTCTCGACCGTAACACAACCGGTGTGCTGTTGCTGACTAACGACGGTGACCTGGCTTCCAAGCTGACTCATCCGAAATATCTCAAGAAGAAAATCTATCATGTCTATACCGACAAGAATGTAACCGCCGCCGATATGCGCCAGATTGCCGAGGGTATCACTTTGGAAGATGGTGAAATCCATGCAGAT
>CAJMQV010000211.1 GCA_905215575.1 uncultured bacterium
TTTTTCGTATCGTCCTAAGCGGTTATTTTTAAGCTACCCATTTGGCGATGAACAGACCGCCGAAGAACAGCCAGATGTAGATGATTCCAGCCAGCAGGAATGGTTTGGCACCGGCCTGCTTGAACTTGTCAAAGCTGGTTTCCGCACCCAGAGCAGTCATCGCCATGGTGAGCAGGAAGGTATCAAAGTTATTGATGAAACCGATTGTTGGGTTCAGTACTTCTGCCGGAATGAAGGTTGCACCCTGAAGCAGTGAGTTGATACCGATTACCAGCAGGAATCCGAAGGCAAACCAAGGAATCGTGATCTTTCCTTTTTCCTGAGCGGCACCTGAAGCGGACTTCTTCTTGCGGGCCAGGCACAGACTCATGATCACGAGCACCGGAGCCAGCATCATCACGCGGATCATCTTGGTGATGGTGGCTGCATCGGCTACATGGCCTCCGGCAGCGTCCATGGCATTTCCTGCGCCTACCACATGGGCCACTTCGTGCAGCGTTGAGCCGGTAAAGATGGCCATGGCCTGATCGTCAAGTCCCAGTACACCGGAGCGGTAGAGCACCGGATAGAGGAACATGGAGAGAGTTCCGAAAATCACCACGGTAGACACGGCTACTGCGGTTTTATGCGGAGCGCATTTTACCACCGGTTCGGCACCGAGTACGGCCGCCGCGCCGCAGATGGCGCTACCGGTAGAAGTCATCAGGGCTGTTTCGCTGTCCATTTTCAGCAGTTTGCCCACCAGCACTCCAATCAGCAATGTGCCGGCAATGATGATCACATCGGCCAGGATTGCCGGAAGTCCGATTTCCATAACCTGCTGGAAAGTCAGCTTGAAACCGTAGAGCACCACTCCTGCGCGAAGCACTTCTTTAGTACAGAATTTGATGCCGGGCACCCAAGTCTGCGGCAGTTTGTTGCGCAAACTGTTGGCGTAGATCATACCGAGGATAATACCGATGATGAGCGGACTGAATGAAAGGCTCTTCATCAACTGAAACTCTGCAATGTAGAATGCTGAGAATGAGAACAACACAATCAGCAAAATACCATGCAACACATCGCTTTTGTTTTCCTTAAACATAATTACTTTGTTTTAAAATGTTTTTTATTTCGCTGCAAAGATAATGCATGAAGTGCAAAATGATACTTACAAATTAACTATGTGCTATAACAAAAGCGTATAACCTTATTTATTTTCTACATAAACAGCCGGACGTTTTTCATGAGGAAATCCACAAAATCGGCCGACAGACCGCTCTGGTTTCCCTGACGGCTGACTACGGAAAACTCCCGGCACAGAGTCAGGTCGCGCACTTCGATCAGGCGCAAAGTGCCCGCAGCCAGTTCGTCGCGCACGGCACGGATGGACACAAAACCGATGGAATCGGTATAAAGCAGAAAGCGCTTGATGCTTTCCGTGCTGCCCAAGTGTACATAAGAGTGAAGGCTCGACAGCGGGATGCCGTGGGCCATGAGTGCCGCGGAGAGCACGTCGAGGGTGCCCGATCCCTGCTCGCGAAGCACTAAGGGATAGGCTGCCAGATCGGCTACCGACAGCTCGTCGGGCAGATGCAGACGGTTGTCGGTGCGCACCACGGCCACCAGCTCGTCTTTCATAAAAGGTATATAATTCAGCACACGCTGGCGGCTTCCGCCTTCTACGAGTCCAAGGTCTATTTCATGCGCCAAAAGGGCCTGTTCGATTTCCTCGGTATTCCCGTTGCGCAGATAGATGGACGAATGGAGCCGGTCTTTCGAAAAAAGCGCCAGCGCCTGCGGCAGGACATACTGGGCGATGGTGGTGCTTGCGCCGATGCGGAGCGCTCCGCCCGATTCGCCGGAGATTTTTTTCATCTCATATTCCAAGGCGGAATATGCTTCGAGTATGCGTTCAACGTGTTCCAGCATGCGCTCTCCGGCATGGGTGAGCAACAGCCGGCCGCCGGTGCGCTCGAACAGCCGCTGGCCGTATTCCGTTTCCAATTCGCGGATATGACGGGTTACGGAAGGCTGCGACACATAGAGCTCTTCCGACGCTTTGGTAAAGCTGAGATGGCGTGCGGCCGAACGGAACACTTTTAATCTGAAATCTGACATATGGATATTCTTTAAATTCCGGTCTGCCCGGTCGGGGCGGACCTCTTGTGCAAAGATAGGAAATCTATCTGAAAGCGCTGTGCTGGGATCGGTTTTCGAAAGAAGAATCAGTAAGTTTGTTTTGATTTAATGCACTTTATCCGTATTTTTGCGGTAAAAATTAACGGACAAGAACTGCGATTGCATGAAAAGAATAAGGCTTTTCTTCAAACTATGGATTCTGGGACTTCTGCTTCCGCTCACCGGACAGGCTCAGGTTTTTCCCGAAAAAGAAAAAACAACCCTGTCCTTGAACTGGGAACAGTTCATGAACCGGCAGAACATGGTGTGGAATGTGCTGCCCACCGGACGAAGTGAGGCTCCGTTTATGGGTAACGGCAGACTGGGACTGATGATCTATAAAGATCCCGGCTCCAACTCCCTGTTCTTTGCTACGGGGCATGCCGAGGCCACCAACCACCAGAAAGACGCTACGATTCTGGGCGGCGAACTGTTGCCTACGGGCAACTTTATCCTGACTCCGGCGGGAAAGATTCTGAGGGGGCAAATGGTGCTCGATCTGTGGAATGCC
>CAJMQV010000212.1 GCA_905215575.1 uncultured bacterium
GCTACCATCTCTTATCAGGGTAAAAAATATCCGTTGCGGGTCAGCAAGGTTGTGCCGGAAGTGAAGAACCGCTCTTTTGATGTGGATCTGGTCTTTACCGGTGATGTGCCCGAGAATGTGCGTCTGGGAAAGAGTTTCCGCGTGCAGATCGAACTGGGACAGCCGGAAAAGGTGCTGGTTATTCCGCGCGGTAATTTTTATCAACATACCGGCGGACGCTGGATTTACAAGCTGAATGCCGACAAGACACGGGCCGTGAAGATACCGATACAAATAGGGCGTCAGAACCCCGTGCTGTATGAAATTGTGGAAGGTTTGCAGCCCGGAGATTGTGTCATTACCACAGGATATGATAACTTTGGTGATGTAGAGGAACTGGTGTTCTGAACTTGGTAAATAATTTTTAAACAACAAGAATGATGATTTTTCATTATATTAAAATAGCCCTCCGCAACCTGATGAAGCATCGGGTGCAGAGTTTTTTGAGTGTCATCGGACTGGCCGTGGGCTTTGTCTGTTTTGCCTATTCATTGATCTGGCTCCGTTATGAACGGAGCTTCGACAGTTTCCATCCGAATGCCGACCGCATTTATATGATGTATCAGAAGAACTTATTGGGTGATTTTCAGAGCGTCTGCTGTCCTTATCCTTTTGCTGCCACTATGAAAGAGCAGTTTCCGGAAGTGGAAGCAGCAACGGCTTTTTATCCACAGACTGTTTCTTATAAAAAGGATGAATCTTTGGAGTGGCTAAATGCTGTTTCTGTTGATACGGCTTTTCTGGACCTCTTCGATGTACGCATTCTGGCCGGTAGTCGCAGTTTTCTGAATTCTGATCGGGAAATTGCCTTGACTCCGACGGCTGCCCGCCGGCTTTTCGGTACGGATCAGGTATTGGGACGCACATTGGACCTGAGC
The DNA here is from genome assembly GCA_905215575.1 of uncultured bacterium. Lineage (GTDB taxonomy): Bacteria > Bacteroidota > Bacteroidia > Bacteroidales > Bacteroidaceae > Paraprevotella. Next base: position 918 of record CAJMQV010000212.1, read on the forward strand.
AGTGGCGAAGAAAAAACGGTTACAGCTCTCGTATCGGAATGGAAAGGACATTCCTGTATTCCTTATGAATCGCTTATTGGTATAGAGTCTTATCGGAGGACGGATTGGAAGGCAGACATCTTTATGGTTTGTTTCCGGTTGCGCCAGGATGCAGATACAGCGGATTTCACCCGTAAATTACGGGGGGCTGATTCGGAAGTGCCTGTACGAGAAACATCGGATTATGATATTCGGCGCGCCATGTTCTCAGTGGAGAATCTGAACTTCTGTCCGATTACGGAAAGCTATGAACTTCTTTTTAAGGATGAAACCCAGATCAGGCAGACCTATATCCGTATGTTTGTATGGATCGGTATACTGGTTATGGTGATAGCTCTGATTAATTATTTTTCTTTGCTGGTGAGCCAGATGATGAACCGTTCGAAAGAACTGGCTTTGCGTCTGGTCAATGGTTCATCGCGTCGAGGTTTGTTTGCCCTATTCGCAACCGAACTGATCATGATGCTTTTGGTCAGTGGGTTTATCAGTTTTCTATTGATGGAGTGGGCCGAAAAAATGTTTCGGACAATCTCTTATGTGAAGACGGCCTGGCTGCCGGAGGCATTGGCTTATTTTGTCGGTGTGCTTTTCTGTTCCTTGCTTGTGGCAGGCTGTATTATTGCCTATTATAGTCGCAAATCGCTGACTGTAGCTTTGCAAAACCGCAAGGTGCCGGCCGGTAGACGAATGAATTTCCAGCGGATGAGTATGGCTTTTCAGTTGCTGGTTTCGCTGCTGGTGCTCTTTTGTTTTGCCGTACTGTTCCGTCAGCTGACTTATCTGAGTCAGACTACGGATATCGGTTTTGAGCGTAAAGAACGTGCTACGATAGAAGTACCGGAAGAGTTTATCGGTAATTTTCTGCACGATTTGCGTGCGCAGCCCTATATCCGGGAAGCCTGTGTGAGTGTCACTACTTTGCTTCCTCAATCCAATTATGGTACAACGACCACAATGGATGGTCAAGGAAAGAGTATTACTTTCGACTCGTTTGTCGTAGATGAAACTTTCCTGCGTTTTTATAATATTCCATTAAAGGACAGTTTGCAGTCGGAGGATGAGAAACAATGTTTACTGACTGAGTCTGCCGCGCGTGAATTGGGAGGGCCGGATCTTGTCGGACAATCATTTGGCGGTTATACCATTGTCGGCATTGTTCCCGATCTTTATACGAAGGCCCCCACCGTACCCGTAAAACCAACCCAGTTGCGAATTGTACGGCAGGAAGATAGTTATTCCAGAGATAAAGTTTTAATCCATTATGATGAGCGTTATACCGAAGATTTAAAGCGTTTTGTTGTATCGTGGTTTCTTGAGCGAAAAACTTATGCCACGCTGGATATTGCGACAGAAGTTTACGACAGCTATCTGGCTTCCGAACGTATGCTGATGCGTGTGTTGGGCGTAATGGCCGGTATCTGTGTGCTGATTTCTCTCTTTGGTGTATATGCGCATGTTGTTTTGGCATGCGAGCGCCGGCGTAAGGAAATTGCCATCCGCAAAGTGAACGGAGCAACGGCCGGACTGATTGTCCGTTCTTTCCTGATGGAATATTTTCTGTTACTCCTGGGAGCTTCGGCTTTTGCTTTTCCGCTGGGAACCATTGTCATGCAGCGTTGGTCGGAACAATACGTGCTTCGTGCCGGTTTGTCGTGGTGGATTTATGCCGGAATCTTCCTGTTGCTTTGGATCTTTATGATGCTCT
>CAJMQV010000213.1 GCA_905215575.1 uncultured bacterium
GGCGCAGATCAGAAGTCTGGATTCGGAACGCTATACCATGTTGCCTTGTCATTCTGCTTCCCAAATCTATCAGGAAGCAGGGATTACTGAATTGCCGATGTTATTGGGATTTAATCTTTATAATGGATGGTATGGTGGTAATTTGGGCGGATTTGAAGAGAAACTGGAAGAACTTCACAAGGAGTTTCCTCATAAACCGTTGCTTATTACCGAATATGGGGCGGATGTAGATACTCGTATTCATTCTTTTTCGCCTGTGCGGTTTGATTTTAGTTGTGAGTTTGGCTCTGTCTATCATGAACATTATTTGCCTGAAATTCTAAAGAGGGATTATATCGTGGGGGCTATGGTCTGGAATTTGAATGATTTTTATTCCGAAGCCAGAAGAAATGCCATGCCTCATGTGAACAATAAAGGGTTGGTAAGTACGGATAGAGAACGTAAGGACGGATATTTTCTTTATCAGGCTTATCTGAAAGAGTCACCTGTTCTGCATATTGCTTCTAAATCTTGGAAGAATAGGGCAGGAGCCAGTCGGGATGGAAAGAGTTGTACGCAACCGCTGAAAGTTTATACTAACGCGGATAAGGTGGAGGTCTTTTTGAATGGAAAAAGTTTGGGAGTATATCCGGTAGCAGATAAGGTGGTTTCCGTGGACATTCCTTTTGTAAACGGAAAGAATGTGGTGGATGCTGTGATTGAAAAGGAGGGACGTGAATATCGTGACCAGTATGTTTGTGATTTTAAATGTGTCAATGTGAAGAATGGCTTTACGGAAATCAATGTACTACTGGGTGCTCGACGCTATTTTGAGGACCGGATAGCAGAGATGTGCTGGATACCCGAACAGGCTTATGCAGAAGGTTCATGGGGATATATTGGTGGGGAAGTGGCTCCGAACAAAACTCGTTACGGTTCTTTGCCGGCCAGCGATACAGATATACTGGGGACGGATCAGGATCCTGTCTTCCAGACACAGCGAGTAGGCATTGAAGCTTTTAAGGCAGATGTACCGGATGGTGTTTATGCTGTATATTTGTATTGGACAGAACTTACTTCTGAAAATAAAAGAGAGGCTTTGGTGTATAATTTAGGAAATGATGTAGTGAGGGAGGACTATATTAACCGGGTATTTTCTGTGGATATAAATGGAGTATCTGTTGCCAAACAACTGAATATTGCAGAAGAATACGGTTCCGAACGTGCGGTTATTAAGAAATATATTGTTCCGGTTTCACAAGGAAAGGGGCTTGTCGTTCGTTTTGGAGCGGTGGAGTCTGTGCCTATTTTAAATGCAATACGAATCGTAAAAGAATATTAGATGATGAAAAATAGTATAGTTATATTGTTTTTACTGCTGTTATCCCAGTTTGGTTATGCGCAGGGAAGCACATTTAAGGTCACTGCCCGTCCGTGGGTGAAAGGACAGAAAAATCTGCCTTGGAAAGAGTATGATACCCGTATTATTGCTCAATTGGATGGGTTCAAACCTACTGGTAAAGTACGTGTGAATAAGTATGGAAGTGATTTGGATGCTCCCAGGCATCGGGCTACAGGATTTTTCAGGGTAGAACGTACCGGAGATCGATGGTGGATGATTGATCCCGATGGGTATCGGCATTTGCAGAAAGTGGTGGTAGGAGTACGTTTAGGTACTTCCGAACGCAATAAACAAGCAATGCTGGACAAATTCGGTACGGAGGAAAAATGGATCGAAGGAACGGCACGGATGATTCATTCGCTGGGCTTTTCCGGGGCCGGCTCCTGGAGTAATGAAGAAGCTATTGCCTCTTACAATGCCTCTCACAAGGAGGTACTGACTCGCTCAATCATTCTGAACCTGATGAGTGGATATGGGAAGAAACGAGGAGGAACTTATCAGTTACCTGGTAATACGGGATATCCTAATCAGTGTATTTTCGTTTTTGACCCGGAGTTCGAAACCTATTGCGATGAGATGGCACAAAAACTGGTCGCAAATAAAACGGATAAAAATATCATCGGCTATTTTTCGGATAATGAACTGCCGTTCGGGCCGAAGAATCTGGAGGGGTATCTGACTTTGAAGAATCCCAATGATCCGGGAAGATTGTATGCAGAATCCTGGTTGAAACAGCAGGGTATTACCTTGCAGCAAATTACGGACGAACATCGGGAAGAGTTTGCGGGGGTAGTAGCGGAACGATACTATAAAGTGGTGTCGGAAGCGATTCGGAAGTATGATCCCAATCACCTTTATTTAGGTAGTCGTCTACATGGAAAACCTAAGTTTATCCGCCAGATTGTGGAAGCGGCAGGCAGGTATTGTGATGTCGTTGCTATTAACTACTATGGTGCATGGACACCGAGTGAGAAGACCATGAAGCATTGGGGCGAATGGGCTCAAAAACCTTTCATCATCACGGAATTTTATACGAAAGGAATGGATTCCGGGCTGGCAAACACAACAGGGGCAGGTTTCACCGTTCAAACCCAGCAGGAACGTGGATATGCCTACCAGCATTTTGTTTTGGGATTATTGGAAAGTGGGAATTGTGTCGGATGGCATTGGTTCCGTTATCAGGATAATGATCCGACAGCAAAAGGGGCAGATCCTTCGAATCTGGACTCTAATAAGGGACTGATAGATAATG
>CAJMQV010000214.1 GCA_905215575.1 uncultured bacterium
GGCTATATAGCGATCTTCTGTTATCAAGAGGGTATTTTGACACACCCTCCTTTTAAGTATTATAGTTACAGTCTGTAACTTTTGGCGTATTCATTATAGTTTTGACACGGCTTTGGTCTTTTTATTCCTCTTTCTGTTTCATGAGTTCTTATCTCGATTATTCTAATTTGTCATCACCTTGATGATGGATAGCCTTCATCGGTTTACTATTCATCCTGTTGCAGAATAGCCATATACTCTTCATAGGAAATGTGTCTGCCGCCCATGGTTTTCAGATGAGGCGTTTCAAACTGGCAGTCAATCAGTGTACCTCCGTGACTGTCGAGAAACTGAGCCAGTCGGATGAGTGCCAGTTTGGAAGCACTCGGAACCAAGGAGAACATGCTCTCGCCAAAGAAACATTTTCCGATGCACACCCCATAGAGGCCGCCCACCAGACGGTTGCCTTCCCACACTTCTACGCTTGCCGCCAGATTCTGTTCGAACAGGCGAGTGTAGGCCTCTATCATCTCCGGTCCGAGCCATGCCCCTTCTTCCTGCATGCGCAGCTCGCCGCAGTGACGGATCACCTCCTCAAACGCTTCATTGAAACTCACCCGATAGCAACCTTTATTCATCAGATTGCGCATGGAGTGGGAGATATGAATCTCATTCGGAAAGATCACGAAGCGGTCCATCGGGCACCACCATTGGATCACCCCGTCGCGAAACGCATACCACGGGAAGATGCCGTAGGAGTAAGCCAGCAGCAGACGGTCCACCGAGAGGTCGCCGCCCACGGCAAGCAGTCCGTCCGGATCACCCAGTTTCGGGTCCGGGAAACCGATTTCATCAGTCAGTTGGAATACCATATCTTTTATTCTTGTTTGGATTTCTTGTCTTGTTTCTTTGGTTTGGAAGTCGCCTTTTTCTTTTTGTCAGGTGATACCGTTTCCTCTTTATTCGGAGATTGCTTGCTGGAAGTCGATACCTTTGTTTCCTGAGCGGGCTGCAACGTTTTTTCTGTTGCCGTTGCTTTCGCTTTACGCTGCTTCTTTTCTTTTTCCGGTTGCGGCTCCTGAACCGAAAGCTGCAAGGTTCCTTCTGCCAGATCAATAATCGCCGTGCTTCCTGCTTTCAGCTTTCCGCCAATCAGGGCCCGCATGAGTAGCGGTTTGAGGTGACGGCCGATGACACGGTCCATTTCGCGTGCTCCATATTCGCGGGTCATACTCTGCGACAAGAGCCAGCCGTGTGCGGCATCGGTTACGGTCATTTCTACACCTTTGCCTTTCAGCTTCGTGTTCAGTTCACCCAGTTTCTTGTTTAGGATGCTGTGCGCCATTTCCTCGTTCATATCGTGGAAGATGATCGTGCCCGACAGACGGTTCAGGAACTCCGGCTTGAAGGTCCGCTTTACTTGTTTCATCATCGCTTCGCCCGCTTCGACAGCGCGTCCGAAACCAATCGAAGCTTGATGGGCATACTGAGCACCGGCATTCGAAGTCATGAGCAGAATCAGATGACGGCAGTCCGACTTCCGTCCCTTGTTGTCTGTCAGCACGGCATAGTCCATTACCTGCAACAGAATGTTGAAGATGTCCGGATGCGCCTTCTCGATTTCGTCGAGCAACAGCACACAGTTCGGCGTTTTGCGGATGGCGTCGGTGAGCAGTCCGCCGTCGTCGTAGCCTACATAACCCGCTGGCGAACCGATCAGTTTGGCTACGGTATGCTTTTCCGTATATTCACTCATATCGAAACGCACGAGTGGCAGATGCAATTCGTCGGCCAGCACTCGGGCCACCTCCGTTTTACCCACACCGGTCGGTCCCACGAAAAGCAGACTCGCAATCGGTTTGTTTTCGTCGGTCAGTCCCGCTTTGGCCAGCTGTACTGCCTCGGCTACCGCCTGCACGGCCTCCTGCTGTCCGAAGATGCGTTGTGCCATCCGTTCCGGTAGATGCATCAGCTCTTCGGCTCCTTCTTCCTGTACAGTCAGATTGTCCACCTTGCAGATCCGTGCCAGAATCTCCTGAATCAGCTCCCGGTCCACGAGGCGCGATCCGTCGGCAGCCGGATGCATTTCTCGGTAAGCACCCGCTTCGTCAATGAGGTCGATGGCTTTGTCCGGCAGAAAACGGTCGTTGATAAAACGGGCACTGGTCTGCACGGCATAAGCCACGACACCCTCGTCATACGTCACTCCGTGGAAATCTTCATACCGTTTCTTCAGTCCCTCCACAATGGCCGTAGCCTCCTCCACGCTCGGTTCGGCAATGTCAATCTGCTGAAAGCGGCGCATCAGTCCCTTGCTCTTGGCCAGATAGCGGTTATATTCCTCATAGGTGGTGGCTCCCATGAAACGGATTTCTCCCGTTTCCATATACGGCTTCAACAGGTTGGACGCATCAAGCGATCCCTCGTTCGAGCTGCCTGCGCCTACCAGATTATGAAATTCGTCGATATACACAATGGCATTGCCTTCCTTACGAAGTCCCTCCATCACGTTCTTCAACCGCTTCTCAAATTCGCCACGATATTGCGTTCCGGCCACCATGCCTCCCAGATCCAGTTCGTAAATCCGGTTCCCAATGAGACGTTCCGGCACCTGTCCGCTTTCGATGCGGGCAGCCAGTCCATAGGCCAGGGC
>CAJMQV010000215.1 GCA_905215575.1 uncultured bacterium
CTGTGTGCCGTTTTTTTTATAAAAAATGATGAGAAATATACTACTATGTATTGCATAGTACTAAAGTATTGCCTATATTTGCGGCATGAAGGAAAATGTTTGGCCAAAACAATGCTCCCTAAAATGAAAAGCCTATGAATATAGAAAATGCTAAATCGCAGATGCGCAAGGGCATGCTGGAGTACTGTGTGCTGCTCCTGCTCCGTGAGAAAGCGTTTTATGCCTCGGACATCATCAGCCGCCTGAAAGAGGCGGAACTGATCGTGGTGGAAGGTACGCTCTATCCCTTGCTGACCCGTCTCAAGAAGGACGGACTGCTTACGTATGAATGGAAGGAGTCCACACAGGGACCACCCCGAAAGTATTATGAACTGACCGACGAGGGCAGAATCTTCCTCAATGGTCTGGATGCGGCCTGGAGCGAACTGGTGCACACGGTGACGCATCTGAAAAACAATCAGGAAACCCATAAAACTGAACCGCAATGAAGAAAAACATTACCATAAATCTGTTTGGGGCATTGTATAACATTGATGAAGATGCCTATGACTTGCTCTTCCGTTATCAGGAGGACATGAAGCGTTATTTTGCCGGACGCGAAGGCGGCGAAGAGATTGCCGACGACATTGAACACCGTGTGGCGGAACTCATGGCAGAGCTGAAAGCTTCGGGGGTAGAGGCCATTACGATAGAGCATATCGAGGCCATTATCCGACGTATCGGAAGTCCTGAGCAACTGGACGGTGACGCGGAGGAAGGCGATATAATAATAGGTAATTGCGAAACTCGCGGTGCTCGTTGACTTTCGGACGGCCTGCGCCGATGCACAGCCGCGGATGGAGAAACCCCGCAAAAAACTGTTTCGCAACCCCGACGACCGGAAACTGGCCGGTGTGCTGTCCGGTATGGCCGCCTACTTCGGAGTAGACCCGATGGCCTTGCGCCTCATTGCCCTGGTGCTGATATTCGTTACCAAGGGAGTCGGTTTGCTGGTTTATCTGATCTGCTGGCTGATTATCCCCGAGGCCAAGACTCCCGAAGACAAGTTACGCATGCGTGGTGAACCGGTCAATATGGAGAGCCTGCGTGAAGAGATTCTGAACGGTGCCGGCAAGGTAGAGGATTTTGTACGTTCGCCGCAGACCGAGAGCAAGGCACGCGGCTGCCTGTCCACGGTGGTGGATCTGTTTGCCGGTCTTTTCAAACTGCTCCTGTTTGTGTGCTTGGGCGGTCTGGCCGTGCTGTTTGTGTTCGGTCTGCTCTTGGTGATCTGCTGCATCGGCATGGCCCTGTATGCTTCGATAGCCGGATTCGGTTCGCTGTTCTTCCATAACTCCGATGCCGTGCTGTTGCAAACCTTGGAACAGTTGCCTCTGACGGCCAATCTGGGCTTCTGGGTATCAGCACTCAGCCTGTTGGTGTTGTTGGCCATTCCGGTTTATGTTTTCGTGCATTGGCTGGGCCGCTTCTGGGGCCGTGGAGGTGGGATTGCCCCGAAGGCACGTACAACGCTGATCGTTTCCTGGCTGGCAGCATTGGTGTTGTTTGGTATTTTTACGACTACCACCTCTATTTCCGTAGCCCGCAGCTATCAGGAGAATCAGAGAAAGCTCTATTCCATTAACGGTTTCTATGTGCCCGAATGGGAATACAACTACCTGAAACAGAATGACTGGAATGTGTTGGTACATAAAAACTGTTCGGACGATTATATTGGCTGGGGACATTATTACAGCAAAGACGGGCAGCGCTATTTGCATGGCCGTAATGTGGACGGGCAGATGGAATACCAGTTGGAGCGGAAAGAAAAGGTGACTCCGGGACTGTATCGTCTGGAAGCCGTAGGCCGTACCGACGGTGCGGGAGCTTATATTTACGCCCAGCAGGGAACTTCGGTCAACAAGCAGGAGATTCCGGTTTGCGGAGAAGAGCAGGGAAGCATCTGGCTGGATGCCCAGAAACGCATTGCTGCCGGAGGACTTTCCGTGTCGGACAGCATCCGTTATCATGAAATCTGCGCACGCCATGACGGTAAGGGACATGGTTGGAGCCGTGTGGTTGTGGACAGCATTGTCGTCACCACTCCCGGCGAGTTGCGTTATGGCGTTTCCAACGTGCCGGCCTTTACCGGTAAGCCGTGGCGCGGCACCTGGCTGTCGGCAGCCGATTTTACGCTGACCCGCCTGTAAACCGAAAAACAGAGGATAAAATCCAACTGAAAAATTCATCCCGATCAAATGCATAAACGGTCGAAAGAAAATGAGGAAAACGTCGGGAGGGTTTTTTGAGGTGGTCAGGAGGGACAGATAAATTGCGAGGTTACATGATGTATAGCGTGTAGCCTCGCATTATTTTTTTATGAATACTTTCTGTTTGAAGCTACTACAGTTTCTGCGGTTTCCGGTGGTATTTGTGATGAAAAATAAATTGAATAATACTGGTTTAGTACTTTGAATTTTGATATATTTGCATTAAACTATAAATTATATCAATTATGAAGCAATTGAATAGGATTAAAATAGTGCTTGTTGAAAAGAATAAAACAGCTAAATGGCTCTCTGAGCAAGTCGGTAGGAATGTGACATCTGTTTCCCGTTGGTGTACGAATGCTTCACAACCGGAT
>CAJMQV010000216.1 GCA_905215575.1 uncultured bacterium
TTTAAAGGTAGAATAAATGTCCGGTCTGCACCTGATCGAGCTGAATCCGCAGGCGTTGCGGACCGGCTGCCTGCACCAAGGCATAAATGAGCAGAGCGGCCAGCACCACTCCACCGGCCAAAGCATAACGGTAACGCACGTACCAGGGTTTCTTCTTTAATTGAATATCCATAATATCTTTTTTAAATGTTTCGTTTTTCAGAGTTCATGTTCTATCGTCGCAGCTCCGCCTCATCCAGTTCATGGCTCAAAGGGCAACGGGTGCGGAAGTCGTATTGCGTCAGGCTGCGCAAACCGTAATACAATGTCCAGTACGTTCTCATGGAAGAAATGTAACTGCGCTGTGCCGCATCCTTTTCGCTGGTGGCCGCATTCAGATCCAGAATGGTGGATTTGCCCGAAAGATAGAGTTTCAGAGCCACTTCGTAACGCCTCCTGGCGGTCTGCTCCGTACGCACCGCAATAGCTACCTGACGGGCCTGAAGATTAAACTGCCGCACCATTTTGCGCACATTCTGCTCAAAGTCGTCCACTGCCTGACTGACCTGTGTTTCGGTCAGCTCCATCTGCGAGCGGGCCACCCTCACCCGTCCGCGGCCACGCCCCCAGTCCAGAATCGGGAAAGCCAAGGACACCCGCACATACTGTTGGTTCAGCGGATCGCGGTAAGAGTCCTGAAAACGGTCGGCAGTCTGCGACAGTCCGAACTGCATATACAGGTCGGCTTTCAGTCCGCGCGAAGCTTTGGCCGAGGCGAGATTGCTCTTGCTCTCCAAGATACGGCGCTTGAAGTTCTCGGGCTCGGGACTGTTTTCGTACGCCAGACGCAAAGCCTCATCTATCGGCACTTCAAAAGGTATGATGCTGTCGGTGGGAAGCACCTCAATATCCTGCCGGTCGCCCAATCCTAAAAAGGAGCGGAGCGTCTGCATGGCATCTTCCACATCCATACGTGCCTGCATCACATTGGCTTCTTCATTCAGTTTGTTTACCTCCAGCTGTAGCATTTCATTCTCCGTAATGCTGCCGATGCGGTAACGCCCCTGCGCATAGCGCCAGAGTGTATCGGCCGAAGCCTGATTGGAAAGGGCAATGTTCAGATCGGTCTGTGCCGAAGCCAACGCATAAAAGTAACTGCAGGTCTGCGATGCGATCAGCTCCAAGGTTTCGGCATACGACTTCTGCGCCTCACGGTAACGCACCGGTTCGATACGCCGGTTCCATTTCAGACTGTTGTATCCGAAGAAGGACTGGTTGTAACCGATGGAAAAGGGTTTCGTATTATAAGAGGTAGTCCGTCCACCCAACTCGTCCATCCGGTTTACGGAAGACTGGAGGAACAGATTACCGCCCGTGAACCACACATTCTGGCTGATGGTCAGCGACAGGTCGGTGTTCAGAGTATTCTGCGCCTTGAACTGTTCCGTACCGTCGGGCTGCGTCACCCGATTAATCTGACGGTTCAGATAAGGGTCGGAAGAAAGGCTCACCTCGGGCAGATAGTTGGCCTTGAAAGAACGGTAGTTCCAATAGGCCGACCGGTAGGTATGCCGGGCTGCCTGTGCGTCGGGCGATGCCTTCTGGGCCTGAAGAATGGCTTCGGCCAAAGTGAAGGTCCGTTTGGTATCTTGGTCCTCGGCCAGCAGCGGAAGTGTTCCGACCAGCCATGCCGAAAAAAGCAGGAATAAATGTTTCATGGTCTTCTTGTTTTTCGTCTGTTTTTCTCTTTTAGACATTCAAAAACCGTGCCAAACGAATAATCCACTCAAATACAACACATTGGTAAAAAGGCGAATTTAAAACACCGTGCGATTCCGCACAAAAATCGTGCGGAAACGCACGCACAACACAAGCAGAAATGTTTTATCTTTGTCCCGTAAAAAAACAAGAAACCATAAAAACATAAAAAAAGATGATGACTAAGGATGGAAAAATACTGATTATAGACGACAACGAAGATGTGCTCTTCGCCCTGAACCTGCTGCTGGAACCGGTGTTCGAGAAGATAAAGGTTACCACACAGCCGGACCGCATCCGCTATTTCATGGAAACCTATCAGCCGGACGTGATTCTGCTGGACATGAATTTCTGCCGGGACGCCATCAGCGGACAGGAAGGCTTTGAATATCTCGGGCAGATTCTGACGATAGACCCGCAAGCAGTCGTGGTGTTCATGACAGCGTATGCCGACACGGAGAAAGCCGTGCGCGCCATCAAGGCGGGCGCCACCGACTTTATCTCCAAACCGTGGGAAAAGGAAAAACTGCTGGCCACCCTCTCCTCGGCGCTCAAGCTCAGCCAGTCCAAAAAGGAAATTGACCGTCTGCAGGAACAGGTATCGGCCCTGAAAGAGGGCGACGAACTGCCGGAACTGATCGGAGAATCCCCGGCCATGCTTCAGGTCAAGGAAACCATCTATCAGTTGGCAGATACGAACGCCAATATCCTGATCTTGGGAGAAAACGGTACGGGCAAGGATGTTGTGGCCCGCATGGTGAAACACTTCTCGCCGCGCCGCCATGAGGCACTGATCACCATCGACTTGGGTAGCATCCCCGAACAGTTGTTCGAAAGTGAACTTTTCGGATACGAGAAAGGAGCCTTTACCGATGCGCGCAC
>CAJMQV010000217.1 GCA_905215575.1 uncultured bacterium
GGAGTGAACTTCACGCCCCTTTATCGGGTAAACCGTTATTTCCGCACCGGAATCTCGCTCGATGTACAATATGACGAGAGTGCCAACATCGTAAACCACATAGCCAATCCCGATGGAGCGACTGCCGGCTTTGAAGCGAAATTCTACAAACCTCCTTTCCGCGAACAGTTTGGTGTGGGACTGTCTGCCCGTGCGGAACTGGTCATGCCCATATTTTCCATCAATATCGGCATCGGAAAGAATCTGATCTGTAAAGGGGCCGATACCAACGCCTCTTACCAGATCTTAGCTCTGAAAACGGACATCACCCAAAGATTTTTCCTGCATGTGGGTTATCAGCTGTACCGTTTCAAGGATCCCAACAATCTGATGATCGGTATCGGCTACCGTTTCGGTCGGCGCACTACAAAACCGGAGAGCAGACACCAGAGCGCACCGGCTCCGGCAAAGAAGATAAAGAACAGGGTGCCCTGACCCAGACAGGTGTAGATGCGACCGGTATGAATCTCCTGCGCTACATTCCAAAGTGACATGGGGAGTGAAGAAAGTTGCCGGGGCATGGGCAGTTTGTCGGTGCCACGATAATACTCCACGGCAAACGGTGCACCGGAGAAATCGGCACTATATCCCGAAACGGCGTATTTGCCAAACGGAGGCCCGGCCGTTTCCGAAGCCGGTTCGCCCGTAAAATAATCATATGATGCACCCTGCCGGCGATCCCACACATACAGACCGCTGAAAGAACCCATCAGCCAATGTCCGACAGCATCTTTCTGCCATACATTCAGTCCCATGACACTCACCGGAGGAGTCTGCGGCAAGGGTTGCGCCACCGCATCCAAGGATGAAAGCGAATAAATGCCTTCTGAAGTGGAAAGCAGCCAGTCGCCGCAAGCCTCATCATAGCGGAGCATACGGAGTTTGTCCTGCCAGGGATTGGAATCATCGAGCGAAGTATGAGGCACAATCGGAGCACGCCCGTAAACCAAAGCGATGAGCAGAGGCGGACGCAGGCACCAGCCGGTAAACGCCACAAGCAGAAGCAATACAAAGGTGTAGCGCCCGAACCGGTCGTGCAGGTTCAAGCTGTGTTTCAACACCTGGATAGCTAAGTGGGGATTACCTCCTGTGCGCTTCTTTCTGCGGATATGCTTCGGCAAAAGCCAGTAAACCACTCCCGTCACGCAAAGTATGATGAATATCACCGCCACGGCATCGACCACTAATTTTCCTCCCAGCCAGAACAGTTCGCCACTGTGCAACAACCATACCAGACGGAACAGAGACACCCGTCCGTCATAGTCGGACGAAGCCGCCAACTGTACTTTCTGAAAAGTAGTATATGGAGCCGAAGAAATGTACAGGTAAGAACGCCCCACCGCTACCAGCGTATCACCACAAAAGGTCAGATCGGAAAGTTTCTCGTCTTCACCTAAAGGAAGCGGACAGGTACGCCAGCAATTGCCAGCCTCATCATAACGATAAAGCCCGAACTGTCCTGCGGCCCACAACGAACCATGGGGCAAAGATGCCACGGCTTTGATATTACGATAATCCGCTCCAGCCGGCAATCCGGCATTAAAATCCGTCACAATGCTGCCCGTTGAGTCCGCCAGCCAAATACCGCTGCCGCCATATATCAGAACATGCCTTACGGAATCGGGCATTACATAGGGACAAGTACCACGCAAAAGTCCGCGATTCCAGTTATGGTACAAATAATCATCCGGCAACAGCGAACGGCTGACTTGATAATCTGCTACCGCCCGACGATGATTCAGAATAATACCGCTCCCCCCAAACATCAGCATAAAGAAGCAAAAAATCAATCCGAACCATTTATGATGTTTTTTCCAGGTTATCCGTTTCATCTTCTCTTTAAAAGGTTTTTAAATAGGTTTTAAAAGCATTTTTTCAGAACTTGACAACGGGCTGCCACGATACTCGGTGCCGGATCTTCGGAAAGATACTCCAAAGACAATTCCAATTCCTGTTTTAATTCCGGATAGAATCCACAAAGACGGGCCGCCAGATGAATCATATAGGAACGGTCGCCGGACGTGTATTTCCGGTCAGCCAAATGGCATAAACAAAAATCCAACAGATCGCTCCGGAAGTTCTCTTTTGTAGAAAGATCCTGCAATAACGAAAGGAGCAAGCCCAACCGCACCGGAACTTCGGGCGACAAGGCCAGACGGACAAGCTCTTCATAACGGGAGGACAGATACAGCATTTTGTCCTCCTGACTCAAATGACTGAATATCCAAACCACATTCGTACAAGTCTGGGTATCGGCTGCCCGAAGCAGCAAATCGCAAAGTTTAGAGATTCCCGCCTCGTCGTGATGCAAGTCCTGCACCCATATCAGCACTTCGGCCTTGCACATTCTTCTTTCCAAAATATGAATATCTTTCATCGCTTCTCTTTATTGTTTTCAGAAAACAGACCGGGTTCGGCTGCTCGCAGCAGGTCATCCTGCGGAAGTACATAGCCAGCGGCTCCGCCTGTTGCCGCAAGGCTCAACCGTTCTTTCAGACGGGTGTTGCGCTGCTGCACCGTCATATTGCGCACAGCGTAAGCCAAAGCCTTGGCCGTACCCACCAGC
>CAJMQV010000218.1 GCA_905215575.1 uncultured bacterium
CTCCTCCCATGTGAATGCTGAGTGCGCCGATCAGTCCTCCTATCAAAATGCCCAGTCCGACAAAGATCATGTCTGTCTGGTTGGTCGGCCGGTCGGCATATCCCAGCTGCTTGGCTGCCGCATCCACTTCATGTTTGGTACCCACCAGTTCTACCATGTCACCGGCGTCGACCACGGTCTGGGCCAATACCGGTATGTCGATACCTGCCCGTTTGATGCTGACACCGTGCATAAATTTCAGGGTCCGGATGGTGCTGACTTTTTCTCCGGCAACCGTTTTGCGGGTGACCATAACGGGTAATACCTCGGCAGGGAAGTCCAGCAACTGCGGGTCCAATACTTCAGGACCGATCCAGTCCTCTTCACCGATCACATACTCGCGCCGGCCGCTCAGTACCACTTCGTCGCCTTTCTTCAGTACAAAAGTCGGACTAACCTCTTTTACGATGACTCCTGCCTGGCGCACCCGTTCCACAAACAGGCGTTTATCGTTTTCCTGAAAATAACTTTCAAGATCTGACACCCGTTTACCGTCACCAAACCACTCGTTGGCTATTTTATAAGCACGGAAAGTGACGGGGCGGGCGGCTGCCATGAATCCGGGTTGATCCGCTTCGTTATTTCCCATTTTGGCTTCCAGTTCTTTGCAGGCAGCTTTCACTTTATCGAGTCCCCCCAGCAGTCGCGGGCCGAGTGAACCCAATACCCATGCAGAGCCGGCCGTACCGAAGATGTAAGTTACGGCATAGGACACCGGGATAATGTTATTATATGCTTCTTTGGTTTCCGGAGAGATGTTCAGTTCGTTAATCGTGTCTCCGGCCACGCCGATTACGGCAGAGATGGTTTGCGATCCGGCCAGTAATCCGGCAGCCTCACCTACATTATACCCCATAATCTTAGCCAGTATCCAAGGGATGATCAGGCAGAATACACACATGATGGCGGCAAACCCCATTTGAGGGAGTCCGTCCTTTTTCAGTCCGCGGAAAAACTGAGGACCGACCTTATAGCCGATGGCGAAAAGAAAAAGCAGAAAGAAAACAGATTTGATAGGTCCGTCGACGGTGATGTCGAGTTGTCCGACAAGGACTCCTACCAGCAATACGCTTGTTACAACTCCCAGGCTGAACTTTCCGATTTTGATTTTTCCAATCCAAAAGCCCACAAAAAGGGTCAGGAAGATAGCCAGCTCGGGGTGTACCCTAAGTTGATGTACAATCCAATCCATAGTTAATTTGTTTAGGTTTAATTTCTCATTAAAAACAGCCTGTGCAAGAAAGTGTTTTGTTAAACGATCTATTCTTGTATCATTGTATACATTATTAACGTTATCTTTGATGCGTTAAATTGTATATTGTTTTGAAGAATAAATTTCGTAATTTGTTTTTGGCCTTTGGCATCCTGGCCGTCATCATCATGCTGTTCACTTTCGATGTGTCCTATGATGAACTGCTGGACAACCTGCGGCGTGCCGGATTTTATCTGCCGCTGGTTCTGGTCCTTTGGCTTTTTATTTATCTGATTAATACGCTTTCGTGGTATATCATTCTTCGTAGTAGCGGTCCGGTGAATTCATTGTCGTTCGCCCGGCTCTATAAATTCACGGTTTCCGGTTTTGCGTTGA
Source organism: uncultured bacterium (assembly GCA_905215575.1). Classification (GTDB taxonomy): domain Bacteria; phylum Bacteroidota; class Bacteroidia; order Bacteroidales; family Bacteroidaceae; genus Paraprevotella. The sequence continues at coordinate 1,628 of CAJMQV010000218.1, forward strand.
ATTATGTCACTCCTGTGGGACTTATGGGAGGGGAACCCTACCGGATTATGGAGCTTACTTCTTATGTCGGAGTGGAGCGTGCCACATCTTCGGTCATCCTGTATGTGATGATGCATATCTTCTCGCATTTCTGTTTCTGGCTCAGCTCGGTGTTGATTTATGTCTTTTTTTATCCGGTCGGTTGGGGGATGGGCATTGTCTTGGGGTTGATCACGCTCTTCTGCCTTTTATTTGTCACTCTTTTTATCAAAGGCTACCGGAACGGTATGGCTGTGGCATGCATACGTCTGGGCAGTCATATCCCTTTCTTGAAGAAGCGCGCAGTCCGCTTCGCGGAACTTCACAAAGAAAAACTGGAAACCATAGACAGTCAGATAGCACTGCTTCATCAACAGCGCAAAAGTACCTTTTATTCGGCATTGGGGTTAGAGTATACCGCTCGCATTGTGGGGTGTCTTGAAGTCTGGTTGATTCTGAATGTATTGACTACGGATGTCAGTTTTGTCGGTTGCATTCTGATCGTCGCTTTCTCTTCCCTACTGGCCAATCTGCTTTTCTTTCTTCCCATGCAATTAGGGGGTAGGGAAGGAGGCTTTGCCCTGGCGGTAGCCGGCTTGTCTTTGTCCGGAGCATATGGGGTATTTGCCGCTCTGATTACGCGGGTGCGGGAGATGGTCTGGATTGTTATTGGGCTGGTGCTGATGAAGATAGGAAATCGGAGATAGAGTAATGATGAAAGGGTACCTTTGATAAGTTTTTTGATATACAGAGAGATATTCTTTGTTGTAACTATGAATGTAAGCTATGACAGTTTATGTAGATAGAAGTATTTCCAGACTATGAAAGATCAGAGGGCATTAGGCAAATAGTATCGAAGTATGATTTGATGATTAGTTCAGAAAATGAAATTTGCCTCTCGTAGTTATTAGGATGTAGCTTAGAGAATATGAGTTTGTAAAGGGGGAAACTG
>CAJMQV010000219.1 GCA_905215575.1 uncultured bacterium
GTCAGTACCTTCTGACGGCAGCTATCCGGTGCGCCTGTATAATGCCGACTATGCCACTTCGCAGAACCGCAAATACAGCAACGGCTATTTTTACGACTTCAACAAGAACGCCTCTGAATATTACAACGGATTCGACAACAAACTGGCACTCTACTTCACACACGACTGGGATGTGACCGACAAGTTCAACATGTACTACGGCGCCCGTTTGGAGTATCAGGCTCTGAAAGGCGAAAATGCAGCCGTGAAGGATGCCAACGGAAACTATATCGGACGATTTGCAGACTATTATCTGGGAGCGGAAAAGGACGGCGTCAAGATCGAACCGACCCCGATGGAACACGACTGGCTGAACTATGCGCTCACAGCAGCCCTGACCTATAAGATCAACAATCAGTTCGGTCTGACCGGTGACTTCACCTACATCACCCAGCATCCGAAGATCGAGAGCTTTGCTCCGGCCACTTATCCGAACACGGGAACCATCTCAGTGCCTCTGGGACGTGCCGGTATCTATTACAACAACAAATGGGTCAGCCTGACCTCTTTAGTATCTTACATCTCAAAGACAAACAACAACGCCACGCTGAACCTGCAGCACAAAACGGCTGACGGACAGAACCAGATTATGGCCGCTCCGCTTACCTTCGACATCCAGACCATCGGATGGACTACCGACGTGGTAGCGCATCCGTGCAAGGGATTTGACCTGCACTTCCTGTTCACTTACCAGAAGCCGACCTACAAGAAGTATGAAACTTCCATCACCTTCTCCGACGGTTATGTGGGCAAGATCGACGCTACCGGAAATATTGTAGCTGAGATTCCTCAGGTCATTGTGGAAATCGACCCGAGCTATATGATTACGGATTATCTGAAGATCTGGACCAGCTTCCGTTACTTCAGCAAGACGTATGCCAACATCAATGATGCTTATTACTTCAACGGCAGATGGGAAACCTTCGGCGGCATCAATTGGCAGGTAAACAAGAAACTGTCTTTAGGCTGCACCGTAGTGAACTTCCTGAACCAGACCGGTGCGAAGGGCAGCATCGCCGGTGCGGAACTCGTAGACAAGGATGAAGCAGCCGCCTATGCGGGATATGTGATGGCCGGAAGCTATATTCGTCCGTTCACCGTGGAGTTCAACGCCAACATCAAATTCTAAACGGTCTTCTAACATTATATCATTAACAAAAGGAGCTGTAATCCGGACGACCGGATACAGCTCCTTTTTCTATACTATGCGGCAAGCATTCCTCATGTGGACGCGGCAGCAAAAAAAATGATTGGGATCATTTGATAAAATCATCGAAAGAATTCTGCAAAAACATCAGGAGCATTTTTCTACCCCTAAAATATCTCTCTCAAAGAATAGATTGGTTAAGAATCTGCTTTCATAAGAACCAATTTTTATTCAAAACTGAATATTCTAAGGGGAAAGGAAGTGTATCAAAATTCATTTTTTAAAAAGATAAACTCATAACTTGGAATTTATGTCCTTAAAAAGACTAAAGAAAGGGCCGCATCATCACTCCATATAGAGTTTGATGCGGCCCTTTAAAATAGTATAGTTACAATCTTTAACTTTAGAGAGTTATCGTTTTAGTTAAAAATTTATTTCATATTGTCGTTAGTCAGAGTCTTTCCCTTATACTCCCCGGTGAGGGTCTTGAGGAAAGAAACCAGCTGGGCAGTTTCCTGATCGGTCAGCTCTACACCAACCTCATACTTGGCCATATCGCGTACTGCTTCTTCCAGAGTCTTCTTGGTACCGTCGTGGAAGTAAGGAGCGGTCAGAGCGATGTTACGCAATCCAGGAACCTTGAAGCGGTGGATATCGCGGTCGGTCTTGGTTTCCTTGTTGCGGCCGTGGTCTTCAAGAGTGATCTCGGTATTGCGGTCAGCGAAATAGTCGCCCTGCAAGCCCATCAGCTCGTAAGACTGGCCACCGAGGTTCTCACCCACGTGACAGGTAGCACAGTTGTACTGCTTGAACAGCTCATAACCGGTAATCTCTTCCTGAGTCAAGGCAGCCTTGTCGCCCTTGAGGTATTTGTCGAAACGGCTGTTCGGAGTGATCAGCGTGCGCTCGAACTCCTGGATGGCATTGGTGATGTTTGCCTGAGTCCAGCCATCAGGATAAACCTCCTTGAAAGCCTTGGTAAAGGCAGCGTCTTCAGCCAGACGGGCGCAGATATCGTCGAATGACTTATGACCCATCTCTACTGGGTTCAACGGAGGACCGCCAGCCTGATCGGCCAAAGTCTTGGCACGTCCGTCCCAAAACTGAACAAAGTTATAATGAGCATTGAATACGGTCGGCGCGTTGACACCACCCTTCAATCCCTGAATACCCTCAGAGAACTGCTTGTTGTCCACACCACCGGTGTTCAGGCCGTGGCAAGTGGCACAAGATACGGTGTTGTCCACCGACAAACGGGTATCGTGATAAAGCATCTCTCCCAGAATCACCTTGCGAACATCCACCGGAATAGAATCGGCAATCGGACGCACCGGCTCGTTGGCAAACTCGGCAGCAGCCAACGGGTTCGGATAATTGGCGGCGCGCTGG
>CAJMQV010000220.1 GCA_905215575.1 uncultured bacterium
TGCAACGACGAAATCGTTTCGGGTGAAGTGGAAATGATTCATAACCCCAAAACGGCTGATCCGGTAGACGACCGTAGCATACCACTATACGATATTACCGCTGCCGCCAACCTGAAAACATTGCTTGCCAACAAACAGCAACACGTGGTGGGAAAGATACAGATTCCGAACATACCTGTCTGCGACGGAGCGCTCTACATCAGTGGAGACAGCATGTATCCCATCTTGAAATCGGGAGATGTTGTGGGCTTTAAGGAAATCAGTAATTTCAGCAACGTCATTTATGGAGAAATGTACTTGGTGTCATTTTGCATCGACGGCGACGAATACCTGTCGGTGAAGTATATAAACCGTTCCGAGGTGGAAGGTTGCATCAAGCTGGTGAGCTACAATCCACACCATGAACCAATGGATATTCCACTCACATCCATACAGGCGATGGCGATTGTCAAGTTCTCCATCAGAAAGAACATGATGATGTAGAACGGCAGGCAAGCTGGCTAAACTATAAGACAAAAGAAAAGGTGACCAAGCAGTGTTTCCACCACTTCATCACCTTTTCCATCATTTATCACCTAAACCTATATATTATTTGTCTGTGCATCCTTTTGTGCTGAAAGCAACCAGCATCCAAACCATCTTTTCCTGTTCTTTCAGATAGCCTGTCATCAGGTCGGCAGTAACGTCGTCGCCTGCTTCATTAGCCAGTTCAATGATCTTTCTCTCCTCACCAATGAGGTATCCGTAAGTTTCAAGAATATTGCTGACCGCATCGCTGCCGCAAGCCACGTCAGATACTTCTTTGATCTTTGCAACTTTCAGGTATTCGCTGAACTTGTTTTCGGGTACACCACCCAGCATCAGGATACGTTCTGCAATTTCGTCCACCTTCTCGGCTGCGTCGTCATACATACTTTCAAACTTCTCGTGCAATACGAAGAAACCATGTCCCTTGATGTTCCAGTGGAAACCGCGCAGATTCGTGTAATATACCTGGAAATCTGCCAAAAGTTGATGCAATGCAGATACTACGTTAGCTACTCCCGATTCATTTAACTTGATATAATTTAAAGTCTTCATAATTCTATGGTTTTAATAATTTATACTGTTTTTCTTTTTTCTGTTGCAAAGAAAGTGCAAATCGAAGGCAGAAGCAAGCTTGCTTGATTATGCTGAGATGCAGCCTTTCTTCGTTTTTTGTACAAAGATAAGGCGGAAACCCATGCTTGTCAAACAGATAATTTCTATCTTTGCATAGACAGAATCTATATAACCCGTTCAAACCCCTTATTTATCATGACTTTACAACAACTGGAATACATTCTTGCCGTTAGTCAGTTCCGCCATTTCGCCAAAGCCGCGGAACATTGCCGTGTAACTCAACCCACCCTGAGTGCCATGATACAGAAACTGGAAGACGAGTTAGACACCAAGATATTCGACCGCAGCCAACAGCCCATCTGTCCTACTCCAGTCGGACAACTTGTAATAGAGCAAGCCCGTATCGTATTGGAACAGGCAGGCCATATAAAGGATATTATTGAAGAAGAGAAGCACTCCTTGTCGGGTGTCTTTAAGTTAGGTATACTCCCCACCATCGCCCCTTATCTGTTACCCCGCTTCTTTCCGCAACTGATGAAGAAATATCCTAAATTGGATATCCGCGTAACAGAGATGAAGACGAAGGACATCAAACAGGCTCTTATAAAAGGAGAGATAGATGCCGGCCTCATCGCCACCCTGCCTGAAAAGGATGACTTCCGCCAGATACCTTTATTCTACGAACAATTCTATGCTTATATCGCGCGCGAAAGCAAACTGTTCGATAATAAGATTATCCGTACCTCCGATCTCAGCGACGAACAGCTTTGGATGCTTGACGAGGGACATTGCTTCCGCGACCAGTTAGTCCGCTTCTGTCAGATGAAGGCGGCACAAGCCAGCCAGATCGCTTATCATCTGGGTAGCATGGAGACATTCATGCGTATGGTAGAAAGCGGTAAAGGTGTTACCTTCATTCCTGAACTTGCCATCGATCAGCTCAACGATACACAGAAAGAGTTGGTGCGCCCCTTTGCCATTCCCACTCCTACCCGGCAGATCATTCTCATCACCAACGAACATTTCATACGAACCACTTTATTGGAGGTACTCACAAAAGAAATACAAGCCTCTGTACCCCGCGAAATGCTGTCCCTGCGGGCAACTCAGTGCGTTGTATAGATTTCGTCTATCGGCCCATAAATCTTTTCAATCGTTTTTTTTGTTCTATCGGCAAAAGATGCTATATTTTTGCATCAGTAAAACAAAGTACTAAACCTTTTAAAACAAAAAAGATTATGGAACCAATTATCAATTCTCAGCTTCCTGAATTCAAAGTTCAGGCATTCCAGAACGGAAGTTTCAAAACAGTAACTAACGACGACGTAAAAGGCAAGTGGGCAATATTCTTATTCTATCCCGCAGAC
>CAJMQV010000221.1 GCA_905215575.1 uncultured bacterium
GCAAGCACTGCCAGAAGGTGTTCCTGAGCAGCCGCTCCAATTCCGCATTTTGCAGCCCCCGGTGCAAAAATCAGTATAATGTCTATAAGAGCCGGGGGAAGAAAAACAGCGATGAAGATTGAGGTATGTGTAAAAACAATCACAGGAGATGTTGTATGTTTACCTTGATAGACTTTGAAAACTGGGAACGTAAGGAACATTATCTGCATTTCTACAATGATGTGCGCTGTTCCTATTCTACGTGCGTCAATATCGACATATCAAATCTGAATGGGCAACGGCTATATCCGGCAATGCTTTGGCTGTTGACCCAGACCGTCAATGAAATGCCAGAGTTTCGCACCGCTCTTACAGAAAAAGGGCTTGGCTATTTTAGTGAGATGCACCCTGCATACACTATTTTCAACCAGGAGCAAAAGACGTTTTCTGGGATATGGACAGCGCACAAATCAAATTATACTGCTTTTCTGAGCAGTTACGAGGCTGATGTTGCGAAATATTCCTCATCTGAAAAATATGATCCGAAACCGGAAAGACCCGTCAATTCATTTGACGTATCCATGATTCCGTGGTTTTCATTCACAGCATTTAATCTACAAGTTTTCGGTGACGGAAACTATCTGCTTCCGATTTTTACCATGGGAAAGGCTTTTGATGCAGGAACGAAGAAGATGCTTCCATTAGCAATTCAGGTTCATCACGCAGTTTGTGATGGATACCATGTCGGACGGTTCATTGAATTGTTGCAGAAGAAAATCATTGGTTTTGATTCCGGCTTCAATTCTACCCCCTCTGATACATCTGCGACGGTGAAGGACGAATGAAATGACAGATAAAGTACTTTGGGCATTTTCAGACACATCAGGAAATTACAGCAACACAATATCTCTTTGCGAGGCAACTAAGGAAGATGCACCGTTTATAGCCTCGGTCTACAATCAGGCAATTCTTGCGGGAAACTGTACTTGTGATACCAAAACAGTCACTTCCGAAATGCGTGAAAAATGGATTTGTCAGCACGCTGCCGATGGTTATCCGGTGTATTTATGTCTTGAGAATGGGATGCCTGTGGGCTATGGCTATTTAACAGCTTACCGACAGGGTCGTGAAGCTGTTAATCATGTGGCGGAGGTCAGCTATTATTTGGACTTCTCGGCACACGGGCGCCATATCGGCACTCATCTGCTTGCCGCATTAGAGCAACAGGCAAAGAAGCAAGGAATTAAGGTCCTGATTGCAATTCTCGTTGGCAGCAATCGGCCAAGTGTTGGCTTATTGGAGAAGAATGGTTATGTGGAATGGGGGCGGCTTCCACAAATCGTACATTTTGGTAATCGGCATACCGACCACTTGATATACGGCAAGTATTTGTAAGCTTAGGACGGTATCATATCAAGCGGAATATACGAACGAGAGTATTTCATCAAGCGAGGTTTTTAGAAAATGGTCGAGAGAATTTATCACGTTGGATTAACTGTATCTGATTTAGATCGCTCCATTGCTTTTTACAGAGACATCCTTGGCCTTGAAGTCCAAGGAGAAATATTCATGGCTGGCGAAGAAACAGACAGGTTGTTTCGTATGAAAGATACAAAAGCGAGAGTAGCTTATCTGAACGGCTCTAAAGCTATGGAAGCTCCACCAATCGAACTGATTCAGTTTGTGGACAATAAAGTAAAAAAGGTGAAGGGGAATCTATTTACAACATCTATCTCAGAAGTATGTTTCTATACGGATGATATTGAGCGTGTTTATAATAGTCTTATCGAAAATCATGTAGAATGCTTATCTGAACCGCAGTATTTCGATTTCCGGGCAAACGAATTAGGAGAAAGCAAGGCTTTTTATTTCAGAGATCCCGATGGGATTGTACTTGAAATGATGCAACCTATTTGAAGATAAAACCCAATTTAGGAAAATGCCCGTTATCGGCCATACAGCCAATAACGGGCATTTGTCATTCATATACAAGCTCGGTTAAAACGATTTCCTCCGCACGATTGCGGATGCTGTTCATGCGGCGCACCCATTCCATTTGGTCGGCGGCTTTGAGCGCTTCGGTCACATCTTCCTGCCTTGCCATATCGGAAACGATGATTGCCATACGCTCGTTGCAGGCTTGGTCGATCTCGGCAAGGTGCCGATGCAGCGTTCCGCTTGTGAGCAGGTTTGTGTAGAGAATGGGGCGATGTTCTTTCAGATAGCTACGGCGCATACGTCCATACTTGCCGATCTGATATTCTGGCTCATCTGGCAAGGAGAGGTTTGGAATGAGATAATCGCCCACTTGACGGTATGTGCCGCCCATTTCCTCAAATAGAGATTTCATAAAAATTAGCTCCTTTTTGTGTTGATTTCCAGCGGTTATAAGGCTTTTCTGGCTCCTTTCCTACAACTGCTGTTCCATTCACCACAAATGAGCCGCAGTCATATGTATTAGGTGGCAGAAACCACCCTTTA
>CAJMQV010000222.1 GCA_905215575.1 uncultured bacterium
TCTCGCCGAACAAACCTTGGCGGACCATATTCAACGCAGCCATACAGTCACGACGTGACCGCGTAAAAGCCGGCGAGACTGTATGTATTCTGGAAGCTATGAAACTGATGAATGAGATTGAAAGTGATTTTGACTGCGAGATCGAGGCCGTTCTTGTCAGCAACGAACAGAGAGTTGAATATGGTCAGCCACTCTTTAAAGTAAAGAAGCTTGACGACTAAGGAGGAGTTCCATGTTTCATAAAATATTGATTGCAAACCGCGGAGAGATTGCTGTTCGTATTATCCGCGCCTGCCGTAATATGGGTATCCGCAGCGTAGCAGTCTATTCCAAAGAAGATAAAGACAGTCTTCACGTACAGCTCGCCGACCAGCGTATCTGTATCGGTGAAGGCCCTGCCAGAAACAATTACCTGAATATGCAGCAAATTGTCACAGCTGCCCTGAACATCGGAGCCGATGCGATCCACCCTGGATTTGGTTTCCTCTCTGAGAATTCAGACTTTGTACGTCTGTGCGAAGAACACGGTATTGCATTTATCGGACCAAGTGCAGATGTTATCGACAGCATGGGAAATAAATCCCACGCCAGAAAGACAATGATGGAGGCCGGAGTTCCGGTCGTTCCAGGTACGAAAGATCCAGTCTATGACGTAGAGACCGGCGAAAAGCTTGCAGACGAAATCGGTTATCCGGTTATGATCAAAGCCTCCTCCGGAGGAGGTGGAAAAGGCATGCGTGTCTCCCGCTCTAAAGATGATTTTGAATTCAATTTCAACATGGCTCAAAGAGAGTCTGCCAACGCATTTGGCGATGACACCATGTACATTGAAAAATATATTGAAAACCCACGCCATGTAGAGATCCAGATCATGGCTGACACTCATGGAAATGTAGTGGCTCTCGGCGAACGTGACTGTTCTGTACAGCGCAACCACCAGAAGTTGATTGAAGAATCTCCTTCTCCGGCTATCACAGCCAATACCCGCGCTTCCATGAACCACGATGCCGTTCTTGCCGCAAAAGCTGTTGGTTACACAAATGCCGGAACGATCGAGTTCATTCTTGACCAAAGCGGAACTTACTACTTCATGGAAATGAATACCCGTATTCAAGTCGAGCACGGTGTCACAGAAATGGTTACAGGCACAGACCTGATTATTGAACAGATCCGTGTTGCCATGGGCGAGCCGCTTAGCTTCACTCAGGAAGAGGTCACACCACGCGGACATGCCATTGAGTGCCGTATCAACGCTGAAATTCCGGAGAAAAACTTTATGCCAAGTCCTGGTGTGGTAAAACATTTGCACCTTCCTTCTGGAAATGGTGTGCGTGTTGATACCGGTCTTTACACTGGCTACCGCATTCCTTCCGAGTATGACTCCATGATCGCGAAAGTTATCGTTCATGCACCGGACAGAGATGCTGCAATCCAGAAAATGCGGTCTGCGCTGGACGAGATGGTGATCCTGGGCGTTGAGACAAATCTGGACTTCCAGTACCGGATCATGAAAAATCCTGAATTCTGTGAAGGAAATGCAGATACCGGATTTATTGAGCGGTTGTTAAAAATTGATTAATTATCTTGCTGAAATAATTTTCGAACAATAACACTAAGAGCAGAAGCATTACCCCAGCCTCCGTTATGCAAAACATTCCGATGAGCCTTAAAGCGCTGAAATCGTATTCAGCATTGGCTTCCACGATTTCATAAGTCTCATCTTCATTGCATAAAGTCGGCTGGTCATATGCTTCTTGCTCTTTTTATAGTTTACGAAACTTATTTCACCATTCGATAATATCATTCTTTAACCTAGTAAGTTTAAAACTTGCAAGCATCTTTGAAAAACTTTATTCTGATTTTCTGTAAGTCTTTATAATTTTGCAATGTCTATTTTCAAGATGTTACTCTAAGAGCAGAAGCATTGACAGCACGACCTTATGCAAAGCATTCCGATGAGACTTATGCTTCTTGTTCTTTTTTTCGTGTTGAAAATCCATGTTTTACATATCTCATATGCAATTTTTATGTTATTATATATGTAATTAGTCAATGTTTGATGCCAGGGTCAAAAGGGCTTTCATCCACATGCGCTTTCTCTTAAGTGGATGAAAGTCCTTGACCCCACCCCAACATCATTTTATAAAAGAAGGGCAGGTTATGTTATTATGTACAAAGTTGATTTAAATAGTGATTTAGGTGAGAGTTTTGGCCGTTATACGATTGGAAATGATGACAAGATTATTCCACTGATTTCTTCTGCGAATATTGCATGTGGTTTTCATGCATCTGATCCGGTTGTGATGACGACCGCGATTGAGCAAACGAAGGCGGCCGGGATTCAGATTGGTGCGCATCCGGGATTTCCGGATCTGATGGGATTTGGCCGTAGAAATCTGGCCGTTTCTCCGGCAGAAGCAAAAGCTTATACT
>CAJMQV010000223.1 GCA_905215575.1 uncultured bacterium
CATGCGTTCCGGATTCAGCACCAGAAGCAGACCGATAAGAATGGAGCAGAGTGCTCTGAATATAAAACTATTAGTGTAATTCATAACGGTTGTTGTTTTAGAGATTGATACAAACATACGAAAAAAAACAGAGTGATGAAAGGTTTTTTATGGAAAAAACTACGTTCCATGACTCGGCTATATAATAAAAAAACTCCGGTTCCCACATAAATGCGGTGAGAACCGGAGTTTTATATCCTCTGTTTGTAAAATCCGGTTACAGGGAATGGGGATTCCCAGATCCGGCATTTACAGATTATTGTCCTTCTTTCTTCTTCAGCTCGGCATCAAACTGACGGATGGCCTGCATACCTTCGTTGCAAGCGCAAGGACCGCTGATGCAACCGCCCGGACAAGCCATTACCTCGATCATCTTGGTCGGGCACTTGCCGGTCTTGGCGTAAGCGCGCAACTGGCCGATAGACTTCTTGTCCAGATTGGCTACGATGGTTCCCTGCATAGTCTGGTCGCCTACCATATTCTTCACGGCTGTGAATACACCACCGGTCTTTGCGAAACCGTGTGCGTCGTGTTCGGCATGCTCTTCCGGCAGGAAGTCCTCACAATCGTCGATCTTGATATCCAATCCTTCCAGTACAGCTTCCACTTCGCGGAAAGTCCATACGAAGTCCACATTCGGATTCTTGTTTCCTTCGGCGCGCTTGGAAGCACAAGGAGCGATGAATACATTGATACCGTCCGGATATTTCTTGCGTGCGTATTCAGCGATGTAATACATAGGTGAACCGGTAGAAGAAACATAAGGTTTCATGTCCGGAATATGCTTGTTGACCAACTCAACATAAGCCGAGCAGCAGCTGGTGGTCATAAACGGAGCACCTTCTTCCATTCTTTCCTTGAACTCGGCAGCCTCGTTGCGGATCGTCTCTTCGGCACCGTAAGCCACCTCAAGAACATCATCGAAACCGATGGCCTTGAAAGCGCCCAATACCTTCTCGATAGGCTGCTTGAACTGAGCCAGAATAGAAGGAGCCACCATGGCGATCACCTTCTTTTCCTTCTTCTTGATTTCCTTCAGCACATCGAATACGCAGCATGCGTCAAAGATGGCACCGAACGGACAGGCATTCATACACTTACCGCAATAGATACACTTCTCCGGATCGATATGTTCCACTCCGTACTCATCCTTTGAGATGGCCTTTACCGGACAAGCCTCTTCACAAGGTACCGGAATATACACGATAGCATGGTACGGACATACCTGATGACATTTACCGCAACTGATACATTTGTCGTGATCAATTACAGCTTTGCCGTCATGGTCGTATGAAATGGCATCTTTCGGACAGTTGTTGTAGCAAGACTGGGCAGCGCAACCGCGGCACAGGTTACTAACCTCGTAGTTGATCTTCACACAAGAAGAGCAGGCCTCGTCCATCACGCTCAGGATGCTCTTGTTCGGGCGCAGACCATTTCGGTCGAGCATCTTCTGGGCATAGCTGGAGAGCGGTTCGTTCTCGTCCTTCTCATCCTCCATGTCGAAGCCCATCATGGCCATGGTTTTGTACTTGGTCACTGCACGTTCCTTGTACACGCAGCAGCGTCCTTTCGGTTTTTGTTTGCGCGGATGCAATTCGATGGGAAGAGCGTCGATTTTTTCCAACAGCTCGTCGTTTTTCCACAACTTGACCAGTTTAGACAGCAACTGGTAGCGAATGTACATAATATTATTTGTGTATGCCATAATAAAAACTGTAATTGGGTTTGAGTATACAATTGGTGCACAAAAATAATGAAAAAAAGTATTTTTTAAAAGATGCGGCCTGTTTTATTTCCGTGTTCTCCCTGTTTTTGATTAATGCTTTGTCTGTTTTCACAAAAAAAGCGAATCCGCTCTACTATTTTTTGATGATTCTTGCTCGTGTTCTATATAAGAATTGATAACTTTGTAATCATTTTAATTTGCAATCGTATGTATGATCCGATAAACGACTCTGTGCTCGAAGCCTGGGTTGCCGCTTTGGGCAAGGGGCAGAGTCTGGGGCGGACAGATTATTTACGCCTCCTTTCCCTGTCCAATCGTGACCAGCTTGCCTGGCTGATGGGGCAGGCCCGCGCTGTGGCCGACCGTGAGTTCGGCCGTGGTGTGTATATCCGAGGACTCATCGAGATATCCAATCATTGCAAGAACGGCTGCTATTATTGCGGCATCCGCAATGCCAATGCCTGTGTGGAGCGCTATCGCCTTTCTGCGGAGGACATTATGGACTGCTGCCGGCAGGGATATGAATTGGGATTCCGCACTTTTGTGCTGCAGGGTGGAGAGGACCCGTTTCAGGATGATGACTGGCTTTGTGACATCATAGCGATGATTAAGGAGAGGTATCCCGACTGTGCGTTGACTCTTTCTGTGGGCG
>CAJMQV010000224.1 GCA_905215575.1 uncultured bacterium
TCTCACAATAGTTGATAATCGGCACAATTTCAGCACTACGGGCGGAAGGAAGACTACAATAAAGTTGGTCTACCTTTCCCGCATTACGAGTCAAATAATCAACAGCTTCACACGGCTGTCCCAAATAAGCTATGTTCATAGGATAGCGATCTGACGGAAAATCTTCAAAATATCCCAATACACGATACCCGGATGTCGGATCATCTGTCATGGAATGATAAAGTTCCTGCATATTTTCATGGCTACCCACCAACACTACCTTTCGGACATTTTCCCCACTTTTGCGATAAAGCTCCAGAATAGATCGGAACGTCAGACGATAGGAAATGATAACGATAATGAGAACTATATAAAATATCCCCAACTGACGCAGATTGACACATTCAAAATGGAATATATATGAAAGCCCAAAGACTATCAATACAAAAGGAATCATATTCCGGGCCACCCGAAGCATAATTTGTTCCGGGCGGACCACCGGACGATGAAGGATCACTCCTGAACGGATGTTGCAAACCAGATAGCATAAAGTCATCAGAGCCATGTTCTGGAGAAGAGGCATTGAATACTCAAATAGAGACCGGTTTTCCCAGATCGAAGTAAACATCCATAACAGCAAGTTCAATAAGATGATGTCCCCTAGAAGGACAAAAGATTTTAGGACTTTATTAAAACGTTGGACTTCCTGCATTATTTTATTATCAATTGATTAAATTTCTTTCCCATCACCCGTGTTTCTCACGATAATCAATATAACGGTCGACCCATTCAATTGCTTTGGCTCGAAATTCCTCTTTGGTATGACAGTCATAGAAGTAAGCCAAAAGACGGGTGAAATGGCTTAAACGAACGTCTCCCCTTTTATAACCTTTGCATAGTAGACAGCTTTGCCCAAACCTATTTCAGCGCACATGGGAGCTATCTTCACACCTGCTTTCTTAAACTGCTCGGCGATGAAAAGACCGAGTGCTACATGAGAGTACTTTTTCATTTTTGTAATTCTGTTAATTGTTAAAGTTATTAAATAATACATGATTCTACCTATAACTGTTCTGATATGTCAGAACAGTTGATTTAAAAGCTATTCCTACCTTCGCCCCACGTTTTGAAAATTCAAGGCGATAATCAAATAATTAGATACGTTATGACAAACGATTTTAGAATGTCTTATTTCATGCCTCCCATTGCGCCCATTAAAGACGAACACGGACAATTAATTACTCCTCCTACGCTTATTCCCTGCTGCGAAGTCTCCGTAGAGCAAGTCTTTCAAATGATTACCTGCAACGAGAATCTCAAAGTTCTGACCGAACAAGTACGCAACTCCGAAGATATACGGACGGCAAAAGCATCACTATTACCATACGTGACTCCCTGTGGTACATTCTCGCGTCGCAGCAGCAAATGCCTCATAGATCCTTCCCTCCTAACAGTAGTAGATATAGACTATCTCACCTCCTATCAGGAAGCAGTGGAGATGCGTAAGACGTTGTTCAATGATCCTCTTCTCCACCCTGTGCTCACGTTTATCAGTCCTAGCGGACGGGGCGTAAAAGCCTTCATACCCTATAATCATTTACCCATGGCCGATGACGCAAACTGTATTACGGAAAAAATGAAGTTAGCAATGTTATACACTGTGATGATCTATGGTACAGGAACACCTCCTCCTTTCGGAGAAAAGAAAAAAGGCGTGGACTTTTCCGGTAAAGACATTGTGAGATCCTGCTTCCTTTGCCATGACCCGGGAGCATTATTTAGAGCCACCAACGAATAACCATAAATCATAAATTATAAATCATAAATCAAAATAATGACTGATATTGAATCTTTACGCCGCCTCACTGAAGCGGTTGAAACTGCAGGAGCGGATATTGCTCCTACCTATGCTGAATATGTACAACTGGCGTTTGCCATCGCAACAGATTGCGGAGAAGCGGGACGCGAGTTTTTCCACCGTTTGTGCCGGACGTCCGCCAAGTACCAACGTGAACATGCCGAACGGATATTCTCCAATGCTCTCACTACCCGGCATGGGGAAGTACACCTGGGTACGGCTTTCCATCTTGCCGAGACGGCCAATGTGAAACTCTGTAATACGGAAGTTATGAACAACCGTAGAAATACAGAAAATACGGAAAATACACCGTCCAAAGTTCTCACACACGCACACGTATATAATAAGGTGGAGAATGACGAACCGGACGAATCCGAAGAGCTGCTGAACGGTAGTGACCCGAACCAGCCATTGCCCACTTTCCCCGAAGCGGACTGGCCGAAAATCCTCTTGCTCATCATGAGCTATGCCACCAGCCCTACCCAGCGTGACGTCATGCTGATTGGAGCATTGACTGCCATAGGTGCCAGCATGGAGCGATATGTGAGATGTCCATACGCCGGCAAACTCC
>CAJMQV010000225.1 GCA_905215575.1 uncultured bacterium
CAACTGCTTTAGACTGCAAAAATACGTCATTTATTTTGTTTTAGCCAAAGAAAGTATCACAAATAGAAATAATTTCTACCTTTGCTATTATTAAAATGAATTTTAATGAAGAAGAATATCCTCCTTTTCTCTTGTTTTCTGGTGATTGCGGCAGTCAGCCTGAAAGCACAGGAAATACGTCCCATGCCTGCCGATTCAGCTTATGGGGTAGTGCATATCTCTGTTTGCAATTTGCGCGAAGAAGGCAAATTTACTTCCGGCATGAGTACACAGGCATTGTTGGGGATGCCGGTCAAAGTACTTCAATATACCGGTTGGTACGAGATACAAACGCCGGATGATTATACCGGATGGGTACACCGGATGGTGATTACCCCCATGTCGAAGGAACGTTATGATGAGTGGAACCGGGCGGAAAAGATAGTGGTTACTTCGCACTACGGATTTGCGTATGAAAAACCGGATGAAAGTTCTCAACCTGTGTCCGACGTGGTTGCAGGCAATCGTCTGAAGTGGGAGGGAAGCAAAGGTCATTTCTACAAAGTATCTTATCCCGACGGTCGGAAAGCATACATCTCTAAATCTATTTCTCAACCGGAAACAAAATGGAGGGCTTCATTGAAACAAGATGTTGAAAGTATCATTGCGACTGCTTATTCGATGATGGGGGTTCCTTATCTGTGGGCAGGAACCTCTTCCAAAGGAGTAGATTGTAGCGGCTTGGTACGTACCGTGCTTTTTATGCATGATATTATTATTCCGAGAGATGCGTCTCAACAGGCTTATGTGGGCGAACATATTGAGATTGCTCCTGATTTTGCCAATGTACAACGGGGGGATCTAGTGTTTTTCGGTCGTAAAGCAACTGCGGAGCGTAAAGAAGGAATCTCTCACGTTGGTATTTACCTTGGTAATAAACAGTTTATCCACGCTTTGGGCGATGTACACGTCAGTAGTATGAACCCCGCGGATAAGAACTATGACGAGTTCAACACGAAACGTCTGCTTTTTGCCGTTCGCTTCCTACCTTATATTAATAAGGAGAAGGGAATGAATACTACGGATAATAATCCTTATTATAAATAGTTGATAAATGATGTTTGATAGTTATTGTGAGTATTTTGTATAAATATCTATCATCTATTATCTGTTACCTGTCATTTATCACTTATCATTTGTAATTTATCATCTATTAAAGCATGCAGAACAGAAGAGATTTTTTGAAAACAGCGACTTTGGCTGCTTTGGGTTCAGGGTTGGTTGTCCGTCAGACATTAGCCGGAGAATCATCGCTTTCTAACGTCTATATAAATAAGCTCGGTTTGGGAGGAAAGATGAAAATGAGCTTTTTCCCTTATGAATTGAAGTTGAAGCATGTGTTTACGGTTGCCACATATTCACGCACAACGACTCCTGATGTACAGGTGGAAATAGAATATGAAGGAATAACGGGGTACGGAGAGGCCTCTATGCCTCCTTATTTGGGAGAGACGGTAGAATCGGTAATGAGTTTTCTGGGGAAAGTGAATCTGGAACAGTTTAGTGATCCTTTTCAGCTAGATGACATTTTGTCATACGTTGACAGCCTCTCGCCAAAAGACACGGCGGCGAAAGCTGCGGTAGATATCGCCCTTCATGATTTGGTGGGAAAACTGTTGGATGCTCCCTGGTATAAGATATGGGGATTGAACAAAGAAAAGACGCCTTCTACCACCTTCACGATAGGTATTGATACACCTGATGTGGTAAGGGAGAAAACAAAAGAGTGCGCCGATCAGTTTAATATATTAAAGGTAAAGCTGGGACGGGACAATGATAAGGAGATGATTGAAACCATCCGCTCGGTAACGAATCTACCGATAGCGATAGATGCCAACCAAGGCTGGAAAGACCGTCAATACGCGCTTGATATGATTCATTGGCTGAAAGAAAAAGGCATTGTGATGATAGAACAGCCTATGCCGAAGGAGAAGCTAGACGACATTGCCTGGATAACGCAACAAAGTCCATTGCCGATATTTGCAGATGAATCGTTGCAGCGTTTGGGAGATGTAGCTGCTTTGAAAGACGCTTTCACGGGAATTAATATTAAGCTGATGAAATGTACCGGTATGCGTGAAGCATGGAAGATGGTAACACTGGCTCATGCGCTCGGTATGCGTGTGATGGTGGGTTGTATGACAGAGACCTCGTGTGCTATTTCAGCAGCTTCACAGTTCTCGCCATTAGTCGATTTTGCCGACCTGGATGGTAACTTGCTTATTTCTAATGATCGCTTTAAAGGGGTAGAAGTAGTGAAAGGAAAGATCACCTTAAATGATTTGCCCGGAATCGGTGTCATGAAAATCTGACTTTACTGAATGAATGTCAGAGTGTTAA
>CAJMQV010000226.1 GCA_905215575.1 uncultured bacterium
TGACAATCAGAACCATCAGCAGCCAGACCACGCCCGAAACAATCAGGAAATGCTCCTTGAAAGACTCAAACCAATAGTGCACGTAAGGATTGCTACACATATCATATGAAAAATACACATCTTTGGGGAAATAAAGTCCGGAATGCATGGCATACTGCAAATAAATTACACAGCCCAACAGAACCGCTACTGTAACCAAACCGAGTCCCTCGAACAGAAAAAGGCGCAGGATACGTCCGGAAGTGGCACCGAAACTTTTCAGAATACCGATTTCCTCGCACCGGCTACGAGTCTGCATCCAGAAGGTTCCCGAAACGCCGAAAAAGACACAGAACAAGAAGAAGCAGGCCAGAATCACCTTCATCAAATAATCATAATCTGCAGAAGAAGTGCTTTGCTTGATAAAATCCTGATAAGATTCTATATTGCCCACGTAGAAATTTCCCAATTGTAATTCATTTTTGGCCCAGTCACGGAAAGCAGGCAGAAAATCATCCGGATCAATGCCATCCCGCAAACGGAATACAATGGCCCAAGCATTCTCTGGGGTCTCCCTCTGGAGAAACTCCACTTGTTGAGGTGGAAGAGTCATACGCATCTTAACAGGATACAAAGAAGCTACCACACAAACTTCATTATCTCCTTCACCATTCCATCCTAAAACAGATTTGCCGGGAAAATGGGGGTCCGTACAAACAAACTCTGAGCTATGATAATCCATCTGGTCCAACTGTTTCGGAGAAAGGCCTTCAAAGGTTCGATACCTGAATGTCGTAAAATAATCACTCTTAGGAACAAAATGAACCGTAAACACACTCATCAAGGTATCTGAAATTGCATTTCGCCCCAATAGACAAGCCATGCTTCCCGGAGCAAACGCCTCGATTTGGAATGTAGCCGATTCCACACCGGAATAACGACTCACCCGTTCACGAATATGCCACATGTTTTCGATACGTTGTTCCCGCTTACCGGCATCCGCACGATAAAAGGAAGAAACGGAAGGATATTCATTCAACTCAATCCGATAAAGATTCTCCGATTCAAAGCCATCCGGCAGGCTGTTCACATAAGTCTGCACCATCAACGGATCCAGCAGATGCCAAAGAATGACACTGACAGCAACCAGTTCTGCCAGCAACCATCCGCTTCTTTTTTTACGGGCCCATATATTTTTTAATGCCAAACGTATCATAACCTACTTTTTCTGATTTAATGAATAAACAATTTCCGAACGCAGGGAGTTCCATACCGGAATCAAAGCCGAGGCCATATTCAGGACCACACAAACCAGAAACGCTGACAGGAATACCCAAGGTGAAAACAGTATTTGCGCGGTAACCAGTATGTCCGGAGTATGATACAGATAAATATCGGGAAAGATAAATCCGAATATCCAGTTACGCCCCCAAACCAAAACACTCCAGGCAAACAGCAATCCAACCAGACCGCCCCAAATGGTAAGCACCAGATTCTCACCCAAAACCCGTCCCAACAGATAACGGCGCGTTGCTCCAAAAGCCTTATAGATGCCCATTTCTGGCAAACGACCTTCCATACGGCCGGAAATCATACCGCTGAGATTTAAGGCCGGCACCAGCAGGAAAACAAGAATCAGTCCACCAAAAAGGCGGAGTGCCTTATCACTGGCATCCTCCTCATATTCCATCAGCTGGCTATTCACATTATACCGCCATATCGGACAGGGAGGGGACACAAAACCGTCGTGCCGATACATCAACTGGTACTGGCGGTTGTGCTGCTCTATTTGCGCATGTACCGAAGCAGACTTCCCCGAAGGGATACGCATACAGACTTTATAAGACCCCAACAGCTGATCCGAACTCTGATTATCTCTCGAATCCGGGAAACAGCTGTAAGGAATATAAACTTGAGCATAGGTCAAGGGAGTAAGAGCACTCGCATCACGCACGACACCGGACACCGTAAAGCGTACATAATTCATCACAAACGTTTTACCCACCGACTGCTCCGTACCAAACAAACTTCTGGATAGGGAAGCAGAAATGACCGCACAATAATTACCGTTATTCAAATCTGTTTGTGTGAAAGACTTTCCGGACAGAAAATCAAAATCGAACACCCGGAAGAATCCGGGATCGGTCATCATGCTCTGGACCTGTATACAGGTCTTGCCATCCGGCAGAAGTATCGGTTCTCCTTTTTTCCGCATGGCTGTTACACTCTTTACATCATGCAACGGATAAAACCATTCTTTCACAATATTCAGACTGATTTCATTCCTTTGCTCTCCATAACCGGCCCAATTGGTTATCCACAGCTCATCGCGGTGCTCCTCCGGATAGATGGATCCCACCCGGATATACTGAAAGGTGATGACGATCA
>CAJMQV010000227.1 GCA_905215575.1 uncultured bacterium
CGAAGACTTTCTGATTGTCATTGACGAGAGCCATGTGTCAGTGCCACAGATCAATGCCATGTATGGCGGTGACCATGCCCGCAAAAAGAACCTGGTGGAATACGGATTCCGTCTGCCGGCTGCCATGGACAACCGTCCGCTCAAGTTTGAAGAATTCCAACAACTGGCCAAACAGGTGATTTATGTATCGGCCACTCCTGCCGATTATGAGCTTCAGCAAAGCGAAGGTATTGTTGTGGAACAGGTGATCCGACCAACCGGACTTCTGGATCCGATTATAGAAGTGCGCCCCAGCATGAATCAGGTGGACGATCTGATGGAGGAAATACAGCAACGCATCGAAAAAGACGAACGTGTTCTGGTAACCACCTTGACCAAACGTATGGCAGAGGAACTTACAGACTATTTCCTGAAACATGACATACGCACCAACTACATTCACAGTGATGTGGACACCCTGGAACGTGTACAGATCATGGACGACCTGCGTGCCGGAATGTTTGACGTTCTGGTTGGTGTAAACTTGTTGCGTGAAGGACTGGATCTTCCGGAAGTGTCACTGGTTGCCATTCTGGATGCCGACAAGGAAGGTTTCCTGCGCTCACACCGCTCTCTGACACAGACAGTGGGACGTGCCGCCCGAAACGTAAACGGAAAGGCCATCATGTATGCCGACCGCATTACGGAAAGTATGCAGAAGACCATTGATGAAACCAACCGCCGACGGGAGAAACAACTCCGTTACAACGAAGAGCATCACATCACGCCTCAACAGATCCGGAAAGCCAGAAAGATGACTGATCTGATTCAGGCTAACAATGAAGCTCAGGCTGAAAGCCGTGCTTACATCGTTGAAGAAAAACAACTGAATGTTGCTGATCCGATTCTGGAGTACATGAGCCGTGAACAGTTGGAAAAAAGTATTGCCAAAACCCGGAAACAGATGCAGGAAGCCGCCAAAAATCTGGATTTCGTGGCAGCGGCCCAATTCCGCGACGAAATGCTGCGCATGGAAGAACTGTTGCAGAGCAAACAGGCATAGAACATCAGTCTATGAACTATAAAGGAGCGCCCAAGGTCAAGCTCTGCCAAGAGAAATTTCCATCAACACTCCCAACCAACAAAGCCCAAAACGAGTCATATCATTACTCCATAGAGCATGATACGACTCGTTTTGGGCTTTTATATTACAGACGTATAAATCCTGAAGTATTCAATATAATTGAAGCACTCCACAATTACAGCATCTGCTTTTCTTCATTTAGAATGTCCACTTGCAGGCCAAAGTCGGAATGGCATAAAAACGGTTGTTTGTTCCATTCACCGGATATACAAAGTTGTTGCTGATCTCAACCTCAGTACCGACGCTGAACTTAAAATCATCGCTAACACGCTTCAGCGGTGCCAGATTGAACCAGAACTGCGGTTCGCTCATCACAATCAGATTACCGTTTACAGAATTGTCATGCCATACATCCAGGAATCCGCTGAACGTACAAAGTCCTTTGGCAAAAGTATTGCGCCACACACCGGTCACCTGCCAAGAATGCTTGTTCTGAGTATGCTTGGCCAGATACTTATACATTACCTGCAAAGAAAAACCTTTGGTAAAATCCTTGCTGTTCCAATTATAAGCCGGACCTACCAAATAAGCGTCATTAAAAGATCCGAAACTGTTCAAGCCTCCGTTATACTCCACATGAGCAGTAATAGGCGCTTTCCAGAACTGTAACTCGCGGGAAATCTCTCCGTAGGCTCCCCGCATAGTGTTGTCACCGAAATCGGCATCAATAAAGAAGTAGGTACTACCCCACTTGTCGGCTGTAAAGTTCTCAACGGTTGCCGTCAGGTGCTGGCGATTATCCAAATTTCCACCATACATCGCATGACCCAGGTCGTAATGTAACTGGACGTTGAGCTGTGCAGCACAACTGAGCGCACCGGCCACTAAGGCTGATGCCATTAAAAATCTCTTTTTCATTACTTTTATTTAAAAATCAACGGTGCAAAGGTACTTCTTTTCTTTCAAAATACCAAAATCTATTAAAATAGATATATTTCTTTAATCAGAATCAATCAGACCTTCTTCAGAACACTTCATCAAAATTCAACTTCAAACATCCTATTTTCAAAAAATCGTATTATTATAATAAGGAGTAAACGAGGAGAAAAAAGAAAAAGATACTTTTTTTGAAAAAAAACTCTCCAAAAATTTGCAGATTCAAAAAAAGTGCGTACCTTTGCACTCGCAATCGGGAAACAAACAATGAACAACAAATCAAAACAAGTTCTCGAGAAGCAAAAGAGGGCGTTTAGCTCAGCTGGTTCAGAGCATCTGCCTTACAAGCAGAGGGTCGGCG
>CAJMQV010000228.1 GCA_905215575.1 uncultured bacterium
CTCAGCAACTTCACGAATAGAGATTTCTTTTCCGGTGCCCACATTGATATGGCAATTACGGATATTCTTTTCCAACGGATCGTAAGTGTCCTTGAAATCAACATTCAGAAGCACATGGACACTGGCATCGGCCATTTCTTCACTCCACAGAAACTCACGCATAGGCTTACCGGTACCCCACAGACGAACTTCGCTCGGAGTGATACCGTATTTATCAAGAACCTGCAAAATCTCCTCTTTTGTGGCTTCTCCGGAGATTCCTTCAACCGGACGCAAGTTCAGATCCTTACGTACAGCTTCCCAGTCCTGAGTGTGCAGACACTTAGCCAAATGTATCTTGCGGATCATGGCCGGAAGTACATGGCTATTCTCCAAATGGAAATTATCGTTCGGACCATACAGATTAGTCGGCATTACGGCGATATAATTGGTTCCATACTGAAGGTTAAAGCTCTCGCACATCTTCAAACCGGCAATCTTGGCAATGGCATAAGGCTCGTTGGTATACTCCAAAGGAGAAGTCAGCAATACATCCTCAGTCATAGGTTGAGGAGCATTTCCGGGATAGATGCAGGTGCTGCCCAAAAAGAGCAGTTTTTTGACCTGATGACGGAAACTCTCTCCAATGACATTCTGCTGAATCTGCAGATTATTATAGATAAAGTCGGCACGATACAGACTGTTGGCCATAATACCCCCGACATGAGCGGCAGCCAAAACGACATATTCCGGTTGCTCTTGATCAAAGAACTGCTTTACAGCCACCGGATCCATCAAGTCCAGTTCCTGATGGGTGCGTCCGACAAGATTTGTAAAGCCTCTTTGTTTCAGATTACTCCAGATAGCTGATCCCACCAGACCATGATGACCGGCCACATATATTTTTGCGTTTAAATCTATCATCGTTTTCTGCTTATTAGTCCATCTTGTCCTGCAAATGCAGTTTGCGGACATATTTCATATCAGATTCTACCATGATTCGTACCAACTCCTCAAAAGTAGTCTTTCTAGGATTCCATCCTAAAACGGTTTTGGCCTTTGTCGGATCACCGAGCAATTCCTCTACTTCACAAGGGCGGAAATATTTAGGATCAACTTCTACCAATACACGACCGGTAGCAACGTCTATACCCTTTTCATTAACACCTTCACCCTCCCAACGGAGTTCGATACCGCAAGCCTTGAACGCTAATTCAGTAAATTCACGTACGGAATGATATTCACCGGTAGCAATAACAAAGTCATCCGGTTCGTCCTGCTGAAGCATCAGCCACATACATTCTACATAGTCCTTGGCATATCCCCAGTCACGCATGGCATTCAGGTTACCCAAATAAAGCTTATCCTGATATCCCTGTACGATGCGTGTTGCAGCCAATGTAATCTTGCGTGTCACAAAGTTCTCTCCTCTGCGCTCACTTTCGTGATTGAATAGAATACCGTTGCAACAATACATGCCGTAGCTTTCACGATAGTTCTTCACAATCCAGAAACCATACTGCTTGGCCACTGCATACGGAGAACGCGGATAGAAAGGAGTGGTTTCTTTTTGAGGCTTTTCCTGAACCTTACCGAAAAGCTCAGAAGTGGAAGCCTGGTAAATACGACATTTTTTCTCCATACCCAGAATACGTACAGCCTCGAGCAGACGCAACACACCGATAGCATCGGTTTCTGCAGTAAATTCTGGTACATCAAAACTTACCTTTACATGGCTCTGAGCTGCCAAATTATAGATTTCTGTAGGCTGGCACTGACGGATAATGCGAACCAAAGAGCTGGTGTCTGTAACATCTCCCCAATGCAATTCAATCAGTCGGGCCTTTTTCATATCACGAACCCATTCATCCAGATACAAATGTTCGATACGCTCTGTGTTGAATGAAGAGGAACGGCGCAATACTCCGTGTACTTCGTATCCTTTTGACAGCAGGAATTCGGCCAGATAAGAACCGTCCTGTCCGGTAATACCGGTTATTAAAGCTACTTTCTTTTCCATGTTTTTGTTATAATTATTCGCTGAACTGTTTGATTCTCTGCTCCTCAGAGAGTTTACAGATCAATAATGTGTTATCTTTTTCTGCAACGATGTAACCATCCAAACCTTGAACAACAACTTTCTTTTCCTGTGTGGTATGGATCATACAGTTGTGTGTGTCGTACACCTTAATGTTATTTCCGATGCAGGCATTGCCGTAAGCATCATGATTGACATGCTCCTGAAGAGATCCCCAGGTGCCCAGATCGCTCCATCCGAAGCTGGCCGGAAATACAAATATCTCCTCTA
>CAJMQV010000229.1 GCA_905215575.1 uncultured bacterium
CTCCGTCGGGTGATGCGGGAGGCTTGCGTGTGGGGCAGACCATCGAGCACGAGCGTTTCGGTCGGGGAACAATACAGGCCATCGAAGGCAGCGGCGAGAATCTCAAGGCTACAGTGGCTTTCAGTTCTATGGGTACCAAACAGCTGCTTCTGAAATTTGCCCGTTTCAAAGTGGTGGATTAAGAAGCGAAGATGCTTGCATTTTGTTTGGATTTTGCCATTCTGGCAAACAAACGCTTTTTCTTAGAATGTGATTATAGCGGATGTTCCGCATAAATATGCAGTTGGATTTGGACATTATTCCGTATATATGCAGTCGATATGCAGAAAAAGGCCTGTCGGCTGTTCCTATTCACCGTGGTGCTTCTTCCGAATTGACGGGTCAAATCGGGAAAAGCACCACGGTGTTTTTTATTTTCCATCGGAAGGAAGTAAAAAAGTTCTCCTTTTCCCGTTACTTTTTAACAGATTGCTTCCTGATGGATTGCCCGCGAATACTAAAGAAATTTGCATTACTTATTGGATGATAGTGTATTATGCAATAAATGCTTCTTTGAGATTTTCATTTTTCAGTCGGCTCACTCCCTTGCCCGTAAAAAATGGGCTTCTCGCTGAATGGAAATATCATTTTGACAAAATGACATTTATTGCATGTTTTTTGGTTCGCGAGCAATGTAACAAAGAAACTGATGCAAAATAAAACGAGATATTGTTATTTTGTGTATCTTTATCCTTTCACGTTGAGATTATTGCCTATCTTTAAATCAAACTTTTAAATTTGTTCTTGATGAAGACAATGGTATACGCACCCGGTTGTGCGCTACTTTGTTACAAGCCGCATCTGGCGGAAAAGTTGGGAAAGGTGATTGCGGAACTGTATGGAGATGTGGATTTGCAGCAGATATGCTGTTTTGACCGTCCTGCGCTGGCCGAAGGAACCCACATCATCACGCCTTGCAGTACCTGCGTCAGGCAGTATGAACAGAACTATCCCCAGTGCACCACGGAATTCTTTCTGAAAACGCTGCTCCAAAGCGAAAGCTTTCCTTTTCCGGATTACGGGGGCATCCGGATGACGATTCAGGACACCTGTGCGGCCCGTACGCAACCTGAGCATCTGGAAACGGTGCGCCGTTTGTTGGAGCGCATGAATATCGAGTTGTTGGAGCCTGAGAAGACCGGTGCGAGAGCCAAGTGTTGCGGGCAGGTCTTTTACGGCAAGCTGCCGAACGAAAAGGTGGCCGCCCTGATGAGAAGCCGGGCCGATGAAATGCCGGTGGAGGATGTGGTTGTCTATTGTGCTTCCTGCATCATGAGCATGACAGTGGGCGGGAAAAAGCCCCGTTATCTTCTGGACCTGCTTTTTGGCGAACCAACTGTGATGGCCGATGCCGATATAGAACCCTGGAATGGAAAACTGCTGGCTTTCCGCCGGATGCAAAAGACTAAGTAGATAAGGGGTAGCGGAAGAACGATGATTCAGAATGTTTCACGGAAAAATGATCTTGTTATGAGAACAAAAATTCTTATTGCTATGGGAGCGGTGATTTTAGTCACCTTTCTGCTCTTTGGAGTGTTTGCCTTTCCGGTAGGAATTCCGGTGAGTGGTGTGATCGGAATTTTAGGTGCCTTGAAGTCTCACGACCGCACGTTATTGCTCGGTTCCGTGGGCTTGCTGGCCATCGGTATTGTCTGTATCATCTACACCCTGATACTGGTGTATTCCATGTAATCAAGCAACGACACATATCTAAAATCTGACGGTTATGGCCATTCGATATACAAAAGGAGAAGAGCGCACCAACACCTGGTCGCATGCCGGAGGGGCTGTGCTGGGCATTCTGATAGGAGTGTTGATGCTTCAGGTCTGCTGGCAGGCGGGCAGCCGCTGGGCGGTGTTCGGAGTCAGTCTGTATCTGTTCGGCATGCTTTCGTCCTATCTGTGTTCTGCCATCTACCACGGACTGCCGGCCCGGAGTGTGTGGAAGGAACGGTTGCGGCGCTTTGATCATGCCGCCATTTACTGGCACATTGCCGGCAGCTATTCGCCGCTGGTGCTCACCGTGTTGCGTGAAGAGGCCGGTTGGGGATGGGGACTGTTTGCCTTTGTGTGGACCTGCGCGGCGGTGGGTACGGTGCTCACTTTCCGTAATCTCAAGGAACACAGCAATCTGGAAACCCTCTGTTATATCGGTATGGGGCTGAGCATTGTGGCTGCTTTCCGTCCGCT
>CAJMQV010000230.1 GCA_905215575.1 uncultured bacterium
GGCAACTCTTAGCATCCACGCCGACGAAGGCATGTGGATGCTAACCGATCTGAAAACCCAGAACGCAGTTGCCATGCGCGAACTCGGTCTTGAAATTCCGATCGAAGAAGTATATGACGCGAACGGTCTTTCTCTGAAAGATGCTGTGGTACACTTTGGAGGAGGATGTACAGGAGAAATTATCTCTTCCGAAGGACTGGTACTGACGAATCACCACTGTGGTTATGGAGCTATCCAGCAACACAGTAATGTAGAACATGACTACCTGACAGATGGTTTCTGGGCTATGAATCGTGACGCGGAACTTCCTACTCCGGGATTGACCGTTACATTTATCGACCGGATTTTGGATGTGACCGATTACGTCAATGAGCAACTGAAAAAAGATCCGGACCCGGAAGGTGTCAACTACCTGTCACCAAGTTATCTGGGCACCGTGGCAGAACGTTTCGCCAAAGCAGAGAACATAGAAATAACTCCTGCAACAAAACTGGAGCTCAAGGCTTTTTACGGAGGAAACAAATATTATATGTTCATCAAAACGGTGTACAGTGATATTCGTATGGTGGGCGCTCCTCCTTCTTCCATCGGTAAATTCGGCGCAGATACCGACAACTGGATGTGGCCTCGTCACACAGGCGACTTTTCCCTTTTCCGTATTTATGCGGACAAGAACGGAAAACCGGCAGAATACTCAAAAGATAACGTTCCTTTGCAGGTAAAGAAACACCTGAAAATCAGCATTGCCGGAGTTCAGGAAGGAGATTTCACCTTTGTGATGGGATTTCCGGGACGTAACTGGCGATATATGATTTCCGACGAAGTGGAAGAACGGATGCAAACGACCAACTTTATGCGCCAGCATGTACGTGGAGCCCGTCAGAAAGTACTTATGGAGCAAATGCTGAAAGATCCTGCCGTACGTATTCATTATGCAAGCAAATATGCTTCATCAGCCAACTACTGGAAGAATGCCATCGGTATGAACGAAGGACTGGTACGTCTCAACGTACTGGATACCAAACGTGCGCAACAAGAGGAATTATTAGCCCGTGGCCGTGAAAAAGGAGATGATTCATATCAGAAAGCTTTTGATGAGATTCGTTCTATTGTGGCTCATCGCCGTGACGCGATCTATCATCAGCAGGCTATCAATGAAGCATTGGTCACCGCCCTTGATTTTATGCGCATCCCTTCCACGATGGAATTGGTTGCCGCTCTGAAATCAAAAGATAAGGAGCAAATAAAAGAGGCGAAGCTAAAATTAAAGCAAGAAGCTGATAAGTATTTTGCTTCTGTCCCCTTCCCCGAAGTAGAACGGATGGTTGCCAAAGAGATGCTGAAAACTTATGCCAACTATATTCCGGAGGAACAACGAATCAACATCTTCGAAATCATCAATTCCCGCTTCAAGGGAAGTATCGATGCCTTCGTCGATGCTTGCTTTGAACATTCTATTTTTGGTAATCCTAAAAACTTTGAAAAGTTTATCAAGAAACCAAGTTTGTATAAAATAGGATATGACTGGATGGTATTATTCAAATATTCTATTACCGACGGGATCTTGAAAACAGCCATTGCCATGAAAGAAGCCAATCAGAACTATGACGCTGCTCATAAAGTATGGGTGAAAGGCATGATGGATATGAGACAGGAAAAAGGTACACCTATTTATCCGGACGCCAATTCAACTTTACGTTTGACCTACGGCCAGGTACTTTCTTATGAACCCGCTGACGGTGTTGTGTATGATGCTCATACCACCCTCAAAGGTGTAATGGAGAAAGAAGATCAGGGTAACTGGGAATTTGTAGTGCCTCAAAAATTGAAAGAGCTGTATAAATCCCAGGATTATGGACGCTATGGTAAAAACGGTGAAATGCCCGTCTGCTTTATTGTAAACACCGACAATACAGGAGGAAATTCCGGTAGCCCGGTATTTAACAGCAAAGGCCAATTGATAGGAACTGCTTTCGACCGCAATTTTGAAGGTTTGACAGGAGACATCGCTTTCCGTCCTTCCTCACAACGAGCCGCTTGCGTCGACATCCGCTATACCTTATTTATTATTGACAAATATGCGGGAGCATCTCATATTATTGATGAATTGACTATTGTGGAATAAACAGAAGAATCATTTATAAAGAAAAAATGGATAATGAAGCCCGTAACCATTCTATTTTCCGCCTTGACATAAGTTGTTAGCCGCCATATCTTTGCGC
>CAJMQV010000231.1 GCA_905215575.1 uncultured bacterium
TGTCACCTTGCGCAACAGATAGTATTGATACAAAATACCGATCTGGGCATTGGCCAGTTCCAGCTCCATCTCAAGCTGGGTGTTGCTGGCATCGAGCATATCGGTAATCAGCGCCTGTCCGTTCATGTAGCGCTGTTTCACGATGAAATAGTTCTCATGCGCCAGCTGCACGCTCTTTTTCTGTGTTTCCAACCGTACGTAAGCCTCATCCAGATTGACATAGGCCTCGTGAATATCATTCAGAAGCTCTTCTTCGGCCAAAGCCGCTTTCTCCCGCATATCGAGTTGTTCAAGCTTGTTCTGCTTCAGCTTCCGACGGTTGCGGTACAGGGCATCGATATTATAGGACAGGCCGATACCGGCACTCCAGAATCCGAAGTTCTTGTCAATAGCCGGTACTTCCACCAATATAGGACCGGAAAATTCATGTTCGGCCTTCAGAAAGAGATGCGGACGCATACCGGCTTTCAGCAACTGTTCGCTGTTCTTGCTTAAATCAACCTGCGCACGGGCCAATCGCATCTGCGGGGCATTCTGCGCCTTTTCAATCCAGCTTTTCTCCGGAATACGCTCCACGGCGGTCTGCTTCAGCATCGTTGTATCCGGCTCGATCACCGTAGTAACCGGCCAATCAATAGAAGTAACCAGCTGATGATTCAGTATGTCCATCTGATTCTGGACATGAGTGAGCCTCAACTGCACGTTCTGCAACTGGAGCTCATAACGGGTGATATCGCTCTTCAGAGCCGTACCTTGTCGGTAAGCGGCCTCCATATCGCGCACCAGCAGACGGGTCTGCTCGATGTTGCGCTCATAAACCTTTTTCTGATTGGACAACTGGAAGATATCCAGATAATGCCCCAAAAGCAGGAAACGAACATCCTGACGCGTTTTGTGCAATCGGTCCTCGGCTACTTTCTTCTGAATCTTACTGCGCTCGATATTCCGCGAAATGGCTCCGCCCTGATAGACCACTTGTGTGGCCTTCAGCAGGAAGGAATTTCCGGCATGGGGCATCTCTGCCCGCTCCGCATGCGAAAAATTACGGTCGGTGGTAAAGCCGTCGCCAATATAACGCCAATCTGCCGACAATTGCAACGAAGGCAAACGGTCGTTCTTAGCCACTTCAATCGCAGCTTCTGACTGCTTGATCTGCAACTCGCCCGATTTGACATTACGATTATAAACATCGATACACTGAAACAGTTCCTCTAAAGTCACTACTTTTGTCTGAGCCATTCCCGACCAAAAACACATTTGCATGCCTAAATACAAAAACAATCTCCTACCCTTCATCATGAATACAATCCTTCTGTTTCTCAAACCTATATACTTCTACCTGACACACAATCAATCATTCAAAACCAACAGATACTCTTATCGTCAAAACATTGGTTTGATATCTTTTTATTGCGAAGACAAAGTTAATTGATTATTTTTGTACCGTTTTTGCAGATTGTGCAATATTATTAGCAGAAAAAGCCAACGAGAATTTATGAATGACGAGCAAAAAAACTACATCAAAACCATAAACCAGTCGGCAGACGAAGACATTCTGATCAAAAGAACCGGATGGGAAGACATAAAACTAAAGCCACATACACACCAGAAAGCCCAGATCATCTACACGCTGTCGGGAACCTTACATGTGCAAATCGGCGAAGATAACTTCTTTGTTCCGGAAAAGCACGTAGCCTGGATTCCGGAACACGTAGAGCATGATCTGTCTACCAACAACCGTCAGGCTTCTTTGGTCATCTTCTACGTTTCTTTTGATGAAGATAAAAAGTCGGATTTCTCGGTATATAGCTGCAATGGAATTATGGCCGAAAATATTCGTTTTCTCGCCAAACAGGGAAATATCATAGAGAAGGCAAAGAATCCGGATCTTTACCACTATGCCTTTTATTTCTTCCGAATGCTGCCGGCAATGAGCCCGAATCTGGGCATCCGGCTCAAGACAATAACACTTCCCAATGACAGCCGGTTGCATCCGGTCCTTCATTATATGCGCGAACATGTCTGTGAAGATCTGAGAATCGAACAGGTTGCCCGTGAATTCAGTTTCTCGGTACGTAACCTGAGCCGCCTGTTGAACCGTTCGGGAATACGATTCAGCAATTACATGAACACACTGCGCATTACCCGCGCCATTGAAATGTTTGCCGACCGTAACCGTACCATTCAGGAAACAGCTTTTGAAACCGGATTTTCTACACC
>CAJMQV010000232.1 GCA_905215575.1 uncultured bacterium
TATGGAGTTTTATTCTTTTTTCCCGGAAACAGATATGCGACTTCTGGAAGAGGAAGCCCGTAAGCCTCGTCAGATACTTCCTTATGATGACCGGAAATTTTCATTTTCATTTGTTCCGGTAAAAGATATCTATTGGGATCAATCCATTCTGTATGATTCCACAGGTCAGTCCGATATGTTTTCTACCGGCAACCGGACACATTTCCGGATATTGTGTGGTGTGTGCCTGTTGTTGCTTCTGGTCGGTATTCTGAACTTTGTCAATCTTTATTTGGTCATGATGATGAAACGGGCCAAGGAACTTGATTTAAAAAGAGTGTATGGTGCCGGGAAGCATGATCTTTTTCTGCAAATATGGAGTGAAAACCAATTACTGACGGTGATTTCCATG
Organism: uncultured bacterium; assembly: GCA_905215575.1. GTDB lineage: Bacteria > Bacteroidota > Bacteroidia > Bacteroidales > Bacteroidaceae > Paraprevotella. The sequence continues at coordinate 392 of CAJMQV010000232.1, forward strand.
TTGTTGGCCTGGATCATCATTGAATGTGTACAGCCTTTTACTTCTTTTCTGTTTGGTTATACACAGTCATACTTGCCTTTGGACGGTTGGATTTCAGTCGGTATTTTAGTGTTCCTGCCTTTGCTTCTTTCCGTTTATCCTTATATGAAATATACTTTTGGTCGTTCTGTGGTTTCCCTGCGTTCGATAGGTTCCGGTATCCGTTCTACCCGTTCCCGTATGGCGTTTCTTTGTTTCCAGTATGTGTTGACATTCTTGCTGTTGTTTCTGGCTTTCTATTTCAACCGACAACTGAAGCTTTTGTTGGAGACTGACCCAGGTTTTCGGACAGAAGATGTTCTGATCGCACGGCTTAATTATAATTCCGGTTCTCTTTCATCACCCGAAGACTTTTTGCAGCAACAGCAACGATTGAAAGTTTTGGGGGATAAATTGAATGCCTGTCCGGATATTGAGATCTGGGACGACAGTTATGCGGATATTCTTACAGGAGATATGGAAGCCGTATTCTTGAATGATAAAGGCGAACGCATCATCCTGAATATGCGTATGGCTTCACCACGTTTTTTTGATGTATTTGATATTTCTTTTGCCGAGGGCGGCTTGCCGAAGAATGTGTCGGAAGTCAACGGACTGTTTGCGGCTGTTGTCCTGAATCGTGCCGCAATGGAAGCTTTGGGTTATACGGATCTTGGTGGTGCCGTGCTGACAGAAACAGTGCCGATGATGACTCGAGGGCTGGAAAACAATACTCTGTCTGTATCAGCTGTCGTGGAAGATTATTACGGAGGTCATTTGACTTTGGGTAAAAAACCTACGGTATATTTTGTCGGTAATCTACCTATGGGAGAAGTCTACCAGATAGCGTGCGCTCCGGGAAAGGTACATGCGGTAGTGGATTATCTTCGCAACGTGGAAAAGGAGATTTATGGCAGTGAGGATTTTGAGTATCGTATTCTGGAGGACACGGTGCGGGATATTTATGCAGAGGATCGCCGTGTTGCTTCTGTTTATCAGTTGTTTGCCGTGATGTCTGTATTGGTTTCCGTGTTGGGCCTGTTTGGCATTTCTTTGTTTGATTTGAGCCGGCGTTATCGGGAGATCGGTATCCGGAAGGTGAACGGAGCTCAACCGAAAGATCTTTATCTTTTGCTTTTCCGTCAGTACATAGGCCTTTTGCTGTTGTCCTGTTTGATTGCTACACCTGTAGCTCTACTTCTGATAGAGCAATATACAGAATATTTTGCGGTAAAGGCATCCATCAGTGCCGGTGGCTTTTTAGCGGTATTCCTGTCCGTGGCCTTGGTTTCTCTAGGTACGCTTTACTGGCAAATACGCCAGATTTTGCAGAGCAATCCTGCGGAGGTAATCAAGAGTGAATAAAGCCTTCCGTGCTCCATTTACTTGTAAAGGTTGTGCGTTTCCGCACGATTTTTGTGCGGATTCGCACGCGACTTGTTGATGGCAATTTTTGTAAATCGCTATAAAACAGCTTGTTCTAATTTGGCACGCATTTTGCTTGTCTTTTTGCAGAACAATCAATCAAGATAAGTTATGCAGAGAATGAATTTTCTATTTACACTCAAACTGATTCTGCGAGGCTGGTGGCGCAACAAACTTTTCTTTGCTGTGGCAGTGATCAGTCTTTCTGTGGGGTTGGCATGCACCAATTTGTTGCTTACTTATTTTGTGCATGATTACTTCATTGAGCAGAATAATCCAGATAAAGACCGTATCTTTGCTCTGCGGCAGGATAATTTCTTTGAGGAAGGGCAGAAGGTTACTTTTGCTTTGGGCGATG
>CAJMQV010000233.1 GCA_905215575.1 uncultured bacterium
TGCGGTTTCCGAATTACAGAACTTCTGGCAGGGAGGAATCCCGGTTACTTTGGAGCTCCGGAAACAGACGTTAATCATCATCAGCCCATTACGGGAGGTATCAAGTTCCAATACCGCCTGAACGATATCTGGAGCCTGGAGAGCGGACTCACCTACACCTTGCTGCGCTCGGAACTGCGCTCGGGAGGAAACAGCTATTTTTACAAGACCAACCAGCGACTGCATCTGCTGGGCATTCCGATAAAGGTGAACTACACTTTCTGGCAGAACCGCCACTGGCAGACTTATGCGCAGGCGGGAATGCTCTTTGAAAAGGACATTGCCGGAACGGAAACCACGGACTATTATAAGGAAAAGCAGAAAGTAAGTTCTGAACGGAATAACATCGGAATACGGGGATTGCAATACACAGCTCTATGCGGAGCGGGCATCCAATTCAACTGCACCCGCCATCTGGGCATCTATGCCGAACCGGGACTGGCTTGGCACATTGTGTCCGACAAAAGTATTCAAACCATCTATACGGACAAACCGCTAAACTTTAGCATAGAATTAGGAATGCGCCTCAGCTGGTAGAGGCGCATTCCTTTTTTATTTCTCCGAAACCACTCTTCGGAAATTATTGGTAAATATTAATCGGGTTCCCGTGTGGGAATCTGTCTGTACTTCCTGAATGGAAATGATTGAATCGGACCATTCCAAAAGCTCATGGGTTACACTGGTTGCCCCAAATCCGGGAGGAGCCACCTGATTCATCGGAAAGAAGAAACAACAGTCCTCATCAAGAATCAGATTCTTTCCTTCTATCCGATAAGACGATTCCTTTCTCCACCAAGACATGAAGGTATACAGAAAGCCATCATCTCCAAAACAAATCTTAATATTCTCCTCACCACCCATTTCGTCGCGCGTAATGAGCTTGCCCAAAGGGTAGTTTACCGGATACTCCTCACCGTCAATGATATAAGGGTTTCCCCCATTGGCATCGTAGCCTTCACACATCAGACTCTCATATTCCCAAATGACTCTCGGTTTGCCGGATTCCTTACCCTCCTCATTATCACAGGCAAACAGGAAAAACGAAAATAGCGAAAGAAAAATTCCGAATAAATTCTTTAATTTCATGATCTCAGTTTTTTAATGGTTTTCATACTTATATCCACAAAAGTAATTAAAATGACAGAAAAAACAGCCCCAGTTTTTTACTTTTTTAGCCAGATTATCTTCTGATGGAAAATTTGGCCAACAACACCAAGACAAGCCCCAACCCTCAGAACTTTCTTTTTGTCACTCTTTTCAGTAATTCGCTGACAGACATTTCATCCAGAAGCACAGATTTAGAGTGTCATCCGCATAAATATGCATTGTACTCCTGCATAAAAAAGGTATATATACTGTTTTTATGCAAAAACGACACAATATTTCTGCGTCATAACCATGGTAAACCGACAAAAGGACCACGGTGACAGACTAAAAACACCACGGTAAATTTCCAAAACGGTCAGAATAACTTGAAGAAAACATGCCGACGAAAGAAAATCCGCGACAAAAGCAAGAAATAAAAACGATTCTTGCCTCTAAATCAAGCCCAAGGGAGTTTCTCTAAAAAGGGTATTATACGCTTATTACCAGAATATTGTAGCTAAAAAAGTCCTCTGAGATTTTATTTTTTCCGCTCCCTCTCCCTTGGGGTACGCAAAAACAGAAATCTCAGCCCGCCAAAATATCATTTTGTCAAAATGTAAGGGGACAGTTGTGCAAATCGTATAAAATTCTTAATTTTGCTCTTTCGGAAATCAAGTACTAACAATAACTGTTTACCCTTATGGAAAATCAAGAAAAATTTACCGGTCTGCCCGAAAATGCCTTTCGGGAACTGAAACCGGGCGAGCAGTATGAACCGCTCATGTCGCCGCAGCGACAGTACAAGGAGGTGAATCTGTGGTCGGTGCTGTGGGGTGTGGTCATGGCCGTGATCTTCTCGGCAGCCACTGCCTATCTGGGCCTGAAAGTGGGCCAGGTGTTTGAAGCCGCCATCCCCATCACCATCATTGCCGTAGGTGTGGCCGGAGCCACCCGCCGCAAAGGTGCTCTGGGCGAGAATGTGATGATTCAGAGCATCGGTGCCTGTTCGGGCATGGTGGTGTCGGGAGCCATCTTCACGCTGCCGGCGCTGTATAT
>CAJMQV010000234.1 GCA_905215575.1 uncultured bacterium
CCTGCCGCTACTGAGGCTGCGCGCAATTTGTCGCCCATGGCTGGGGCTGACGCAGTGAATGATGATTTGCCGTTTTGATTGTATAACTAAATTTTTTTATTTTGGACACGGAAACGTTTTTAGAACCTTTACAGAATTTTTTTCAGGGTGTAACCATCGTTGCACCGAGTTTTGGAGCCTGGGTAGCTTTGGCCTGTGCCATGTTGTTGCTGCTTTGCTCCGGTTTTGCTTCAGCTTCGGAGATTGCCTTCTTTTCTTTGTCGCCGACCGATATCAATGAAATAGAAGAGGAAAAACATGAATCTGACCGAAAAATCATGGCTTTGAAATCCGACTCCGAGCGATTGCTGGCTACGATTCTTATTGCTAACAATTTTGTGAATGTGGGAGTCATTATGCTGTTGAACTTCTTTTTTGCCCAGGTTGTGGATTTTGGGGCAAATGACTTGCTGGAGTTCCTGTTTATGACCGTTTTACTTACTTTTCTTTTGCTTCTTTTCGGCGAGATTATGCCTAAAATCTACTCAGCGCAGCATACGCTGAGCTTCTGCCGTCTGGTGGCTCCGTCATTTCATTTGATTGAACGTCTGTTCTGGCCTTTCTCGTCTGCCCTGATGCGTTCCAAGAAAATTGCTACAAAAGTGGTGCAGAAAGAGAGTCATGCGCTTTCTGTCGATGAGCTGGAGCAGGCTCTGGAACTGACAGACAAGAAGGAGATTGCCGAAGAACAGAACATGCTGAAGGGGATCATCCGTTTTGGCGATGAAATGGCCCGCGAGGTGATGACTCCGCGAATCGATATGGTGGATCTGGATGTGAAAACTCCTTTTCCGGATGTCATGAAATGTATTTTGGAACATAATTATTCCAGAATTCCGGTATATTCCGGTTCAAAAGACAATATCAAGGGAGTGCTTTATATCAAGGACTTGTTGCCACATCTCAACAAGCCGGCCAATTTCCGCTGGCAGTCACTGATCCGTCCGCCTTATTTCGTGCCTGAAACCAAGATGATCGATGACCTGCTGCGTGATTTCCAGACCAACAAGGTGCATATCGCCATTGTGGTGGATGAGTTTGGCGGAACTTCCGGACTGGTCACTATGGAGGATATCATAGAGGAAATTGTGGGCGACATCAACGACGAATACGATGAAGACGAGCAGATGTATACCAAGCTGTCTTCACAAGCCTATATTTTCGAAGCCAAGATTCTGCTTACGGACTTCCTGCGCATCATGAACTTTGCCGATGATTTCTTTGAGGAAGTTGAAGGCGATGCCGATACATTGGCCGGTCTGTTGCTTGAGATCAAGGGAGAGTTCCCTCAGATTCACGAAACCATTGAATATAAGAACGTGAAGTTCGAGGTGATGGAAATGGACGAACGCCGCATTCTGAAGATCAAGGTGGTGACCGACGAGCCGATAACTTATCCCGAGGACAATTAAGCCATGCCGGTTATTCGAGATATAAGCGACCGGGATTTCCGTTGCTGTGTGTGGCAGGTTACGGAAACAATGGAACAACTGTTAGCTACGCTGCCCGATGAGGGGCGTGAACTTTATGAAGAAGCGCTGCAGCGATTTTCAGCTCCCAAGCGGCGTTTGGAATTTATTGCCGTGCGGGTGTTGTTGCATCAGATGCTTCCTGGAGCGGTGATTGCCTATCACGACAATGGAAAACCTTTTCTGGAGCATTCCGACCGACGGATTTCCATTTCGCATACGGACGGTTATGTCGCTGTGATGCTGTCCGGACAGGGTGAAGTCGGAGTGGATATCGAACAGTATGGCGAGCGTGTTTGTCGGGTTGCTTCCCGTTTTGTGAATGAGCGGGAGCCGGTGTCCGGAGTATGGGAACAGCTTTTATTGTGGTCGGCCAAGGAAACGGTCTATAAAATGATGAACTGCCGGGAGGTGGATTTCCGGAAGCATCTCATTTCGTCCGACTGGCAGCCTAAGCCGATAACCGGACCAGAATGCAAGGGTTTCATGCGGATGCGGACATTTTATCCGGCTCATCAGAAAACCTATCAGGTATATTTTGAAACAACAGAACGCTTTGTGCTGACTTATTCTTTTGTGATGGATTATTAGACTGTCTTAATACAGAAATACTTCACACCGTTTTAACAATTAAAAGATTAAAATG
>CAJMQV010000235.1 GCA_905215575.1 uncultured bacterium
GCAGGCTGGGGTACCATTTCGAATCTTCCCTAGATTCCACCCGATAGGTCCGCTGATAATCTTTCAGATTATGATTGAAGGTGTTGTTGTATTCCACCTGTGTCATGAACAGGTAGAAAGCCGCCAAAGCCATGCTCAGTCCGAGCAGATGGAGCAGTGTGGCCGTTTTATAGCGGCGCAGATAATAAAATAGCGCTTTCATGATTCTCTTAGGGTTGCGTTGTTGTTTTTGTTATGGGTTAAAGTAGTCCGTTGATCTGTTCCACAATCTGTCCGTCGAACATGTTGATGATCCGTTTTGCGTATGTGGCATCGTGCTGTGAGTGTGTCACCATCACGATGGTGCTTCCTTCGCTGTTCAGCTGGCTCAGGAGTTCCATCACTTCCTTTCCGTTTTTGGAATCCAGATTACCGGTGGGCTCGTCTGCCAGAATCAGTTGCGGATTCCCCACCACGGCCCGGGCAATGGCCACCCTCTGTTGCTGTCCTCCGGAAAGTTGTTGCGGATAGTGCTTGGCTCTATGGCTCAGGTTCACCTTGCGCAGGATGTCCAGTGTGCGCTGTTTGCGTTCGGCTTTGGACACCCCGAGGTATTTCAGCTGCAGTTCAATGTTCTCTTCTACGGTGAGCTCCTCGATCAGATTGAAGCTTTGGAACACAAATCCGATGCGTCCCTTGCGGTATTGGGTTCTGTCTTTTTCTTTCAGCTTGCTTACTTCTTCTTCGCCCAGCCAGTATTCTCCTTCATTGGGATTGTCCAGAAGTCCTAAAATATTCAGCAGGGTGGATTTACCGCATCCGCTAGGTCCCATAATGGCTACAAACTCTCCGTCCTTTACTTCGAGGCTGACTCCATTGAGGGCCACGGTTTCTACTTCTTCTGTACGGAAGATTTTGGTAAGATTCTCGATTCTAATCATGATGTTTCGTTTTTATGATACAAATTTAATAGTAAGCGGTATTCGGATATGGATCCGATAAAGTCCCGTTTAGGCATGGTGTTTCTTGTTTTAAGTTTTCAGTTCAAAGATACGGCTCCGACCGGCAGCGGACAAGAAAATGGAAGAACACAGCACCACATTGTATGATTATCATACAGTCGGTCGTATAATAATCATACAATGTGGTGCTGCCAAGGTTTGAAAATGTATTGGACTTATTCTGTTTTGATACTGTTTACCGGATTTTCTGTGGCCACACGTCCGCTCTGCAAGACAACGGTCAGGAGTACCACAGTGCTGACCATCAAAAAGGCCAATGGGAAGAACCACCAGTATATCGGGGTATGCTCGGCAAAATTCTGCAACCATTTTGTGCTGATCAAGTAGCCGATCGGAGCGGCAAGCACAAAGGCTGCAAGCAGAGGAATCAGATAGCGTCCGGCAAAAAGCAGAAGTACTTCATACACCGTGCTGCCCATAATCTTGCGGATGGCTATTTCCTTTCTCCGGTATTCCGTTTCAAAAAGCGTGAGGCAGAATACTCCGATGAGCGTGATGAAGATACAGATGAAGGCGAAGAATCTTACTTGGGCAATGAACAGGAATTCTTCTTCGTAAGTAATCTGCAGATCTTCGTCCAGGAATCGGAATTCGCAACTCTCTTCCGTATCCAACTGTTTGATCAGTTGTTCCAATTGTTTCTTGGCCTCCAGCTTGTCGTATCCTTGGGCGATGCGTACAAAGATCTTTTTATTGCGGTCGCCCCAGTCGGCCATATCGGGGCCCATGATGACAAACGCGGCAGGAATCGTATGGCTGTCATAGCGCATGGAGGTGAGTTTATAGTTTTCGCAGATGCCCACCACCGGATAATGCCCTTCCGGGGTGTTCCAATCCTTGATATTTTTATTTATTGGTTGGTTCAGTGAAAGCCAGGGAAATTTCCGGCTCATGGTTTGGTTCAGGATATAGGCACCTTTACTGTCCTGTGGATTGAAATCTCGTCCTTTTGCGATCTTAATATCCATGGTTTTCAGGAAGTCTGCGTCCACACACAGGGCTTGGAAAGATATGCGATGGTTTCCGCTTCCACGTCCCCAGTACATATACCGGTCGGCGTTTCCCAATATATCTGCAGCGAAACTGCTGCTTTTCCCACTGCCCAAAAGAGAACCCACCTTCGCCATGATGGCGGTCTTTGCCTC
>CAJMQV010000236.1 GCA_905215575.1 uncultured bacterium
CCTCATCGATGGAGGGGCCGATGGCCAGCTTCACCTCGGGCCACAGGCGCTTGACCGCCTGGGCCATCACATGGGAGCAGGTGTGCCAGTAGGTCCGGCGGTACTCAGGGTTTTCAAATGTAAACTCATTTTTAACTTCTTCAGACATGATAAAACTCCTTTCCGATGTTGAGGGGAAGGAACAAAAAAACGCTCCACCCCTGAAATGTGTCAGGGGTGAAGCGGTCTAACACTCCACGGTTCCACCCTGCTTGCAAGAAAAACGCAAACATAACGCCTGCGTAGGTTCTCCTGCCGCTTGTGACCTTCTGTAACGGGAAGGACCCGTCCCGGTCGTCCCGGGCGGCTCAGGAGCGGTACAGCCGCCGCGGGCGGAGGGCGCTCACAGCAACCGCGCCCCTCTCTGACCGCCGCTTTTGCGGGTTCTTCTCCGTCAAAGCCGATTTAACGGGAACACTATATCACCGGGGCGGGAAAATGTCAAGGGAAGAGGCTGTGTGGGATGAGTCTTTTCTTCTTGTGCGCAGTGCTCCAAAAGAGTGCTTAAAGAGCAAAGATTTCGCAAAATATGTCATGGAGTGAATTTGTACCTTTTGAGTGCAGGCCGGTGTCTGTCTCAATAAACAAGATACTATGATCAATCGCTGAAAACGCAACCCAAACTTTCGCATATTTCTGTTCGGAGTGAAAGCTTATAAGAAAATGTGTTTCTCTCTGCGGGTCATAGCTTCCGTGATTGCTGTTAAAAAATGGTCTGAAAAATGGAGTAGAGGACAGGGCGGTGATCAGAGATTCTTTTTGCTGTGGATTACTGAGATGAAAAGTTGAGAGGTCACAGTGAATTCTGATAGTCGTTTCGTTGGTGGGGACGTCCCATCGAAAGGATGTGGGCGTAAAGTATGCTGTAATCAGAACCAGAAAAACAAGCGCGGAACATCCCCAACGAGCGGCAAGTCTGCGGTCTTTGGAAATAAAAAGCTTAATGGACAGGACGAATGATAAAATCAGAATCATCGAACAGAACAAAACAATAACTTGCAAAAGAATACCGGATTACCTCCTTTATTTGTATGCATCAAAGCATCAATAAAAGGTTAAAACAACTGAAGTACATAGGAAGTTCAACTAGAGGAGAAGATGTATGATACTGTATTGCAGCATCATCTGATTTTGAAAAGCTGGGAGTCACTAAAGGCTCGTTCACATTATATGTTAAGATCTTTTCATAAGCATTACCACCATTATAGAAATACATGTCAAATACCAATTCATCGATAAGACCTTTACCTGTTACTGCACCAATAATATAGTTTCCATCACCAGAAGGGGAATTATTGACATAAGTATATTTTTCATTTTTACTATACCAAATTTTGAGCTCGACTAAGTCACTGGTACTTCTGGTGATGGTTGTATTAGTAGGAAGGCCTAACAGGACAAACATATCTTTAAGAACGGACGCAGCAGTGGTAAACTGGCCAAGATTGTCAACTATCTCTCCACCAACTGTCAATCCTAAACTGATGGCTGAGTCGATTTTTTTGCTGGTATCAGGGCCACTAAGTATCTCCTCCGGGGGCGTACGAATTAACTCAGTGACATAGGTATATACCTGCATATAATAGTTATTTCCACGATATGTATGTGTATAATAAGCTGGTTCGTTTGTGGATGTTGTAGCTGGTATTAGAACTGAGCCATTAATATACCCGTTTTTTTCGAAATCGCATTTGATAGAAGAGAACACCTCTTCTGGCAAATTCAGAAAGGAGACATCCTGCAGTGAACAGTTACTCAAGTCTTTTACTTGAACTGCCTGCAGAGTGTGTTCGTTTACTAACAGAAAGTTTTGACTGCCTGATTGGTATAGTTCAGGAATATCTTGTGATTGAATAGCTAACTGAGCGTTCGTACTTCTACTCCACATGTTAGCAAGACGGTATTCACCGTGTCCAACAGGGGAAATGAGAATTTGCAAATTAGTAGACGATGCTAGTGCTGGAGTGGACAAAGATAAACTTATGGACAGCACCAAGAGAAAGACTAACAGTTTTCTTTCTAAAATAAATCTCTTCAAGTTTATTGTATCATAATAATAAAATAATGTAAATAAATAAAAAATAATTGTTGACTTTTACC
>CAJMQV010000237.1 GCA_905215575.1 uncultured bacterium
TCGCATTCATCAACTGAAGGTAGTCAATAATAATGATTCTCACCCCATGTTCACGTACCAGACGACGCGCTTTCGTTCGAAGTTCAAATACAGACAGAGACGGAGTATCATCCACGTAAAGCGGTGCATCCATCAGATTCTTCAGTTTATAGTCCAATTGCTGCCATTCATAATTTGCCAACTGTCCACTTTTGATCTTCTCACTCGGAATCTCACAGACATTCGCAATCAAACGGTTCACCAACTGAACGTTACTCATTTCAAGCGAGAACAACGCCACCGGGTTCCGATAATCGACAGCAATATTCTTAGCCATAGAAAGGACAAAGGCGGTCTTACCCATCGCAGGACGTGCAGCGATAATGATAAGGTCGGAATTCTGCCAACCGGAAGTCATCTTGTCTAGCTTTGTAAAACCACTCTCAAGACCACTCAAACCGTCGGTTCGCGCCGCAGCCTTCTGAATCAGCTTATAGGCTTCGTCAATCACCGGATTGATCTGCGTATAATCCTTTTTCATGTTCTGCTGCGAAATCTCAAAAAGTTTACCTTCCGCTTCCTGCATCAAGTCGTCCACATCCAGCGTTTCATCAAACGCTTTACTCTGGATATTGCTCGTAAACGTAATCAACTCACGCGCCAGAGATTTCTGTGCAATAATACGGGCGTGATACTCAATATGCGCGGATGAAGCCACCTTACTACTCAATTGAGTAATATAGAACGGGCCTCCCACCTCTTCCAATTCTCCGCGTTTGCTAAGTTGTTCCTTTACAGTCAGAATATCCACCGGTTTCTGATTCACCGCAAGATCGGTGATAGCAGAATAAATCAACTGATGTCGGTGTTCGTAAAAAGATTCGGGACGAAGAATCTCACTCACCAATGAGTAAGCATCCTTTTCAATCATCAAAGCTCCCAGAACTGCTTCTTCCAGTTCAGGTGCCTGCGGCTGAATACGTCCATAATCATTTACCGGTTGTACCTTAGTAGACTTTGTATTGCGGGTATTTCTTTTCTGTTCGGCCATCGAGGTATTTACTATTTTACAATTTACTATTTACTATTTTGCGACCGGACAGACTCCTTTATAACAGAGTTTTTCCAGTCGGGACGACAAAGATAGAATATAATCATGAAGAATGGATAAGGAAAAATGAAGATTTTACTAACTTTGCTCCCGAATTACATTCAACACATGATTAATTGTCATGTGCGGCACTGCAAATAGTAAATCGTAAATTGTAAAATAGTAAATAACCTTATGCTCGCTTTTCCTAATATCAAAATAAACCTGGGACTTTCCATCACGGAAAAACGCCCGGACGGATATCACAATCTGGAAACCGTTTTCTATCCGGTAGCCCTCGAGGACGCTCTCGAAATCCGTACTTCTTCTGAAACAGAAAAGAAGATTACCCTCCACCAGTATGGCATGGAGATAGCCGGCAATCCGGAAGACAACCTGGTGGCAAAGGCCTATTCATTGCTGGATAAGGAGTTTCATCTTCCCCCTGTCGAAATTCATTTATATAAGCATATTCCCTCGGGAGCCGGACTGGGGGGCGGTTCATCCGATGCCGCTTTTATGCTGAAGTTGCTCAACGATCATTTTCAGCTGGAATTATCTGAAGAACAGCTGGAGGTATATGCCGCCACTTTGGGAGCGGACTGTGCTTTCTTTATTAAAAACAAGCCGACCTATGCCGAAGGGATCGGAAACCTGTTCTCACCAATCGAGCTTTCATTAAGCGGTTACCAAATCATGATTGTCAAACCGAACGTTTTCGTTTCTACCCGGGAAGCCTTTTCAAATATCCACCCGCACCGTCCGGAATATCCGGTCAAAGAGGCAATCCTGCGTCCAGTTGCAGAATGGAAGGATATCCTAATCAATGATTTTGAAGCAAGTGTATTCCCGCAACATCCCGTTATTGGGGAAATTAAAAGAGAACTCTATCATCAAGGAGCAATCTACGCATCCATGAGCGGCTCCGGCTCATCC
>CAJMQV010000238.1 GCA_905215575.1 uncultured bacterium
AAACGCCGCGATCATTGGCTAAAGCCCATTGCGTTCTTAATTCTTTCTCTTCATTGGTTCAATCCTTTGATTTGGATTGCGTATTATTTCCTTTGTAAGGATATTGAGTTGGCATGTGACGAATACGCTATCAAGGATATGAGTGATTCTCAGCGCGCTGCGTATTCGCAGACGTTGCTCTCCTGCACTGCAAACCAGCGTATTTTTGCGGCCTGCCCGCTGGCCTTTGGCAGTAAGAATGTGAAAACACGAATCCGTGCTGTACTTTCTTATCGAAAGCCTCATGCTTGGATCATAACCGTGACCGCGATACTTGTTTTGGCAGTTGTCGCCTGTTTTATGACAAACCCGAGACAATCAAAAGAAAGTACTGCTCAGGGTAGCAACTATATTGATCTAAATCAGCCTCCAATATTGGACGTGATTCAAAATGGACAAACTATTTCGGATAGAAGTAGTAGCGAAGATCGGCAACGTGAAGTAGAGCTTGAGAACGCTTTGTTGGGAGAAGCGATAAAGAAGCAAGAGTCTCTTACTCAAATTCAAACAACTGATTTTTACAGATGAAAAGTCCTGCGTTATCTATAGGATTGACGTCAATTTAACTGTCGATGTGGTTACATGGAAGGAGGGAAGATTCATGAAAATCATTTGAGGAAGCACATGGCCTGTCTGTTCAACGGATTCTGGCTCATGTGCTGAACCAAGAAGACATCAGACAAAAATCAGATAAAAAGGAGCGTTGTTTATGCAAAAGATCAAGTCACTGGCCGCAGTTTTTCTGGCCCTTTTTATCCTCGCAGCGATTCCGACACAGGCTTTCGCCGCTGAAACTCATGAAGAAGTTGCCACAATGCATACCCATCAGTGGCGTCTTGACCATTATGATACTACATATATTCCGATTGATGATGAAACTCATCTGAAGACTGTCTATCCCGTGTATTACTGCACTGTTTCGGGGTGCACTAATAGCTATTTGGGAAATGGTGCCTCTTCAACCGTCTCTCATACAATGAGTAGTTATTCCTACACAGGAAACAATTATCATTCCGGCAGCCTCCATTATGTCCGCTATGAGCATTCTTGTCTCCAGTGCGGGCGTACTACTGGCTATTGGGATCATTACAGCTGCCCCGGTAATGGGCATTGCATCCTGCCCCAGTCTGTTTTCCCGGTTCTGACAGATAAGTAAGTGACAGCTGAGCAGCGGCATGGGTGAATATTTCTCCCATGCCGCTGCTTGCATTATTGGAGTGCAGTTAAATGATCGTTTTCTTTTACGAAAAGGTGCGCTTAAAGCGCGGCGTTTGGCAGACGGTGAGCATTGTATTGCTGATAGCTTTCCTTTGTGCATTTTTTACTCTCTTTGATGGATTCATTTGCCAGAAAGAACAGGATATGGAGAGCGCCTACGCAGTGATTCCCGTAACTGTCGTCGTATCCAATCTTACTGGCACGAAAACCGATGACCTGAAAATTACAGACTATATTATCAACTACTTTCTCTCTGACAAATATGCCTATGGCGGGGAGCTTCAGGAAAAAGCATTTTCCTCCTATGTGAAGGATGTTTGCCTGAAAGCATCTGTCTATTACAGTCAAGGGACGGGCTTTTCGAGTCGGCAAAAGCTGATTGGCATTACTTCTGTTGATGCCGCATCGGAATTGACACCCGTTTCAGGAAATTCGATTACTTATTTTGAAGGATACGACGAATCAATTTTTACCTCAAATAAAGCGGTGTGTCTCGTTTCAACCGCAGCGGCAGAAGAACTGTCGCAAGATACTGATAATAATGGTAATGTCATATTGACGGTTCAGATGTCGCCTGCTGTGACCGGTGAAGCTTCCACACAGATTTCGCTCGAAATTGCTGGGACGTATTCGTCGGAATCTCAAACGATCTATTGCCCATTCAGCTGCGTTGCCGCAGTACAAACAGAGCTGGATGGGAAGATTACGGGGGATAGCTTGAGCGCCACAGTGC
>CAJMQV010000239.1 GCA_905215575.1 uncultured bacterium
CGCCAATTACTCGGTGTGTGCCTTGGGCAACGGGTTCAACCGGATGAGCGAAAGCGGCGACCCGAATGTGTTTACAGACTATTTCAACAATTTCGTAACCGGCACCTATGCGCCGGTAGCTTATCTGATCGGATTCATGCTGCTGACGCATATCATCGTGGTATTGGGTGTGGAAAAAGGCATCGAACGCTTCTCCAAACTGATGATGCCCGTTCTTTTTATCCTGTTGCTGTTGCTTGCCGGATGCGCGCTGACCATGGAGGGAGCAGCCGACGGACTGCGCTTTCTGTTCCAGCCGGACTTCAGTAAAATTAATCCGGGAGTGATCTTGTCGGCCATGGGTCAGGCTTTCTTCTCGCTTTCTTTGGGAATCGGTTGCCTGTGTACCTACGCCTCCTATTTTAAAGAGGATGTCAATCTGGGAAAAACGGCTTTCAGTGTGGCCGGCATCGACACCATGGTGGCAATCATTGCGGGTATCATTATCTTTCCGGCCGTATTCTCCGTGCCGGGTATGGAACCGACCGAAGGCCCCAAACTGGTGTTCGTAGCGCTGCCGCATATCTTTAAAGACGTATTTGGCGGATTGCCGCTACTCTCTTATCTGGTGCCGTTCCTCTTTTATTTCCTGCTGGTGCTGGCTTCACTCACATCAACCATCTCCATGCACGAAGTAATTACGGCCTACATCAGCGAGGTGCATCATCTGTCGCGCAAAACAGCCGCCACCCTGGTTACCATTGTATGCATCGTGCTCAGCACTCTTTGCTCTCTTTCATTGGGAGCCGGATCGGAATGGACCATCGGCGGCATGACACTTTTTGATTTCTTTGACTATGCAACGGCCAAATGGATGCTGCCGGTGGGCGGATTCTTCATTGCCATCTTTGCGGGCTGGTTCCTGAACCGACAAATTCTTTGGGACGAGCTGACCAACAAGGGAAGCATCCGTTTCTATGGCTTCAAGGCCTTCTTGTTCCTGCTGCGCTTCGTGGCACCGCTGGGCATCCTGCTCATCTTCCTGAACGAATTGGGTTGGTTGGCCTTCTGATCGTATTCAAAGATTAAGAAAACTACATAAAGCAAAAACTCTCTCTCAGACCGAACAATCTGAGAGAGAGTTTTTTGTATGTCATTCAATAATTCAAGTTTCCTTCTTACACCAAGCAGACACATAAATTATCATTGTCTGAACTCCTGCGCGTGATTCCACATTTTCAACATGTAGAACACAAAATGAGTCACAGCAAAAATAAAGGAAATGGACAGGAGTATCTTGTTCTCATTCCAACCGACGGTTTGCTGATGCCACAAACCGGTCACGGCACAAAGCACAGCAAGCACCAAACCTATAAAATAAAGTATCTGCACGCCCTTTCGGTTCGGATTGCCAGGTTCCAGATGGCTGTGCTTCAATCCGTAGCATACATACACATCAATACCGATCAACATCCAGAGTACTAAGCGGATCCAGGTATCTGCCGGCAGAAAACACATCATGGTCAGGCAGGTAAGAATACCGAGAATCGGCACGAGCGGGACGAAAGGTGTCTTAAAGGCACGGGGCGCGTCGGGCATGGTCTTGCGCACAATCAGAATGGCCGCGCAAACCAGTGTAAATGCCAATAAGGTACCGATACTGGTCATCTCTCCCGCCACACGCGCCGGAATGAATCCTGCCAACAGGCTCACCAGAATCATAAAAAGGAAATTACTGTGGGCCGGAGTGCGGAAACGCGGATGTATCCTTGAAAAGAACGGCGGAAGAAGCCCGTCATGACTCATACTCAGGAACACGCGGCTCTGTCCCATCAGGGTGACCAGAATCACGGAACAGTAACCGAAAAGAATGGCCAGTATGATCGCTTTATTCAACCACGGATATGAAGGGACGAAATCGCCGGCCGCATTCGTTACAGATC
>CAJMQV010000240.1 GCA_905215575.1 uncultured bacterium
GCCTTAAAACAGTGGGTCTGTTGCAGTATATGCTGCAATGCGGTCTGCCCGTACCGATGGGTGAAAATTCGAAAACGGGTATTTTTACGAATGTGTTTATCGACATCGGCGACGAGCAAAGTATCGAGGACGACTTGAGTACTTACTCCAGCCATCTGCTCAACATGAAGAATATGATGAAGTTCTGCGGAGGAACCACGCTGCTGCTGATTGACGAGTTCGGTGGCGGTACGGAACCGCAGATCGGTGGAGCCATTGCCGAGGCAGTGCTGCGCCGCTTCAACCAGAAGAAGGCCTTCGGTGTGATTACCACGCACTATCAGAACCTGAAACACTTTGCCGAGGATCATGAGGGTGTGGTGAACGGAGCCATGCTCTACGATCGCCAGCACATGCAGGCGCTGTTTCAGTTGCAGATCGGCAACCCGGGCAGCTCGTTTGCCGTGGAAATTGCCCGTAAGATCGGCATCCCGGACGAGGTGATTCAGGATGCTTCGGACATCGTGGGCAAGGAATATATCAATGCGGACAAGTATTTGCAAGACATCGTGCGCGACAAGAAGTACTGGGAAAACAAACGCCAGAACATCCACCGCAAGGAAAAGCAGATGGAGGAAACCATCGCCCGTTACGAAGCCGAAATCGAGGAACTGCACCGCAGCCGTAAGGAGATTATCCGACAGGCCAAGGAACAGGCCGAACAGCTGATCCGGGAATCAAATGCCAAGATCGAGTCGACCATCAAGAGCATTCGTGAAATCCAGGCCGAAAAGGAAAAGACGAAAGACATCCGTCAGGACCTGAACGACTTCAAGAACAAACTCCGTGAATTCGAAAAGAAACAGGAGGAGGACCGCATCGAGCGGAAAATGAAGCAGATTATGGAGCGCCAGAAACGGCAGGCGGAGAAAAAGAAGAACAAGGAAAACGGCACGGACGGACAGGCAGCACGTACCCAGACGGGCAGCACGACGCGTCCGACAGAAGCCGCTGCAACACGTGCTCTGATGCCGGGCGACTATGTACGCATCAAGGGACAGACCACCACCGGTGTACTCGAAGAGGTGAACGGAAAGAATGCGATTGTAACCTTCGGCGTGATGCGCACGAATGTGAAACTGGACCGTCTCGAAGCGGCTCAGGCTCCGGAAAAGAAAGAAACTCCGGCCATCACGTACGTCAGCAAACAGACTCAGGATGCCGTGTATGAGCGGAAGCTGCAGTTCAAGCAGGACTTGGATGTGCGAGGTATGCGAGGCGATGAGGCCATACAGGCCGTGACGTATTTCATCGACGATGCTATCTTAGTGGGCATGAGCCGTGTGCGCATCCTGCACGGAACCGGCTCGGGAATCCTGCGCACCCTCATCCGACAGTACCTGAACGCCACACCGGGTGTAAAAAGTTTCCGCGACGAACATGTGCAGTTCGGCGGCGCAGGCATTACGGTTGTGGATCTGGTTTAACACAATAACAACACAAAAGGATAACTAAAATTGATTTATGGACACAAAACATAGAGGTAAATTTGCGAGTAAATTAGGTATTATTCTGGCTTCGGCCGGTTCGGCTGTAGGATTGGGAAACATCTGGCGCTTCCCCACAGAGACAGGAGAAAACGGAGGAGCGGCCTTCATCTTGATCTACATCTGCTGTATCCTGCTTCTGGGACTCCCGGTCATGCTTTCGGAGTTTATGATCGGACGACATGCACATGCCAATGCGGCCACAGCCTTTGAGAAACTGTCACCGGGAAAGAAACAATGGACTTGGGGAAATGGTGATTTTGGTATTGCATGGGACAGAAACCTTACCGATGAAGATGGTCCTTACATAGAATTGATGACAGGTGTTTATACAGATAACCAAC
>CAJMQV010000241.1 GCA_905215575.1 uncultured bacterium
GCTGTGCTCCACGATAAAGACGACTTGCAAGTGATTTTGCAGGACTTGTCGGATAGTGGAGGCCGGATATGGGTGGCGCGGAATGACGGTAGCCAGCGTCTTTGCGGTGTGCTTTTCCTGATGCCGCAAAATAAGGATTGGTTGATCAAAGAATGTTTGGCTGCCAACTCTGTCGTGGTGGACGAACTGAAGAGAGCCGCACAAAATGAACTTTGTCCGGAAAAAGGGCTGATGGATGAAACTTTTTATACACAGATTAAAGTCATCCGTGTGTTCGACGCGTTAAAGCTTTATGCGCGGGTGCATCCCGAAGCGGACTTCACGCTGAAGGTAACGGGCGATCTGTTGGCCGGGGATGCGGCTCCTGCTGTTTATCTGGTTCGTAACGGTCAGTGTTCCCGACTGGAGCAAGGCGCTCATGCGGATCGCACTTACACGGTAGAAGAGTTGCCGCAATTGCTTTTTGAGCATGGCGGTCCGTATATGCGACTGATGCTGAATTGAAAAACTGACGGAACGGGCGTTAGTCTACCTTATATTCTGTAAGGATACGCTCCAGTTCTTCGGCGGTGAGGCGCAGCTGGAAGTTTCCTTTAAAAGCGATGGAGATACCGCCTGTTTCTTCGGAAACGATGATGGACAGGGCATCCGTTTCTTGGGAAATTCCCATGGCTGCGCGGTGGCGCAAGCCTAACTCCTTGGGAATGTTCATGCTGTGCGATACCGGGAGAATGCAGCCGGCTGCCTTGATTCGCTTGTGGCTGATGACCATGGCTCCGTCGTGTAAAGGGCTGTTTTTGAAGAAGATGTTCTCTATGAGGCGCTGATTGATTTGAGCGTCGATCATTTCTCCCGAACGGATCACATCATTCAACGGCAGTTCCCGTTCCAATACGATCAGGGCACCTACCTTCTGTTTGCTCATGCTCATGCAGGCCATGACTATCGGCATGATGTCCTCGTTGTTGGTGCTCTTGGTTTTATGTTTCCCTTTGATGAAGTACAGGATATTGCGCACCCGTTTATGGGCACCGATCGTATAAAAGAATTTTCGGATATCTTCCTGAAAGAGGATAATCAATGCCAGAGCACCCACGCTGACCAGTTTGTCAAGAATGGAGCCCAACAGCTTCATCTCCAGAATCTGGGAGATGAAGATCCAGAAAACCAGAAAAACCAGTACACCGAAAAACACATTCAGTGAGCGTGACTCCTTCATTACTTTATAGGCATAATAAAGAATAAGGGCCACCAGAAAGATGTCAATAAGATCTTTTATTCCGAAATTGAAGAACATTGATTGTATTCTTTTATCAGTTTAATAACTTCAGTACACTCCTTTACATCGTGCACTCTTAATATGTGGGCGCCTTTCAATAAGGCTATGGTGTGGAGCACGGACGTGCCGTTGAGCGCTTGTTGCGGATCGGTGTTCAGTACTTTGTAGATCATGGATTTGCGGGATACACCGACTAAAATAGGACATTCCAGAATATGCAGGTCATCCATATGGTGCAACAGTTCATAATTGTGCTGTACCGTTTTGCCGAAACCGAAGCCGGGATCAATAATGATGTCTTTCAGTCCGGCCGCTTGTAACTGAGCCTTCTTTTTGCTGAAATATTCCAGGATTTCTTGCATCAGATGGTCATAGTGTGGTGCCTGTTGCATGTTTTGCGGAGTTCCCTGCATATGCATCATAATATAAGGAACCTTTAGCCGGCTTATGGTATCGAACATATCTGCGTCCATCTCTCCGGCTGAAATGTCGTTGATGAGGGCTGCACCATATTCTTCTACACAGATGCGGGCAATTTCCGCACGGAATGTATCTACGGAAACCGGCATGTGTGGGGCT
>CAJMQV010000242.1 GCA_905215575.1 uncultured bacterium
CAGGGAAGCCTTTGGTAGTCTTTGTCGAGGGTATCGGTGAGGACCCGGTTTCTTTAAAGATCAAGAATTTCGGCCAGGCCTATGAAGGTGAACCTCAGAGCGAAAGTTCTTATTCTCTGCGAAATGGTGTCAATGTGATTACTCCGTTGAACAGAGGTAACGGTTATGTGTCTTATTACACCGACAATTATAAGAACGCCCCTTCTGTAAAGATGCACTTTGCATTGGCTACAGAGAACGGATATTTTGATCTGGAACGTGGCGATACCAATGAGGACTGGATTGAATTGCTGAAGAATGCCAAGTCTGATATCATTGATCTTCGTACGAAACGTATCCAGGTGGCTTATCCTACCGCCCGCTTCAAGCAGTATTGTCCGAAGAATGCCGTTGAATTGGCCTTGTTAAGCGACAGCACCATTTACTATGAGCGTGATATTATGGGACTTTTGGAAGAAAAGGAACCCAAGAACCGTCAGTTTGCCCGTGTTGTATGGAGTGGCTTTATGTTTGCCGATGGAGTAGGAGCTGCCGCTCATGACAATTCATTGTCCGGATGGATGACTCCAAGCAATTTTGAGCCATGGGGCTTTGGTCATGAGCTGGGACACGTAAATCAGGTACGTCCGGGACTGAAGTGGGTAGGTTGTGGAGAAACCACAAATAATATCTATTCCGCATGGGTTGAGCATAAGTTGGGCACTGGATATCACCGTCTGGAGTCTGAGCGAAGCGGCGTTGAAGATTATGAAGGTTTAAGTGGTGGTCGATTCAATGTTTACTTGGAAGAGAATGTCCGCAAGGGAGTGTCTTGGCAGTTGGCTGATGGCGCTGATTATCATGGCGCGCAGTATAATGAAAAGGTTGTCAAGAATCAGGACTATGCAGGAAATGTTTTATCACAGGATACAACAGTACTGACGCGTAACTTCGACCATTTTGTAAAACTGGTTCCTTTCTGGCAGCTTCAGCTTTATTGTCAGGAGGCTGGATATTCTCCAAATGTCTTTGCTAAGGTAATAGAGGCCCTGCGTAATGACGATGACAGCAACATGAGTAACGGTATGCACCAGATGCGCTTTATGCGTTTGGTTTGTGAGGCCACTCAGATGGACTTCCTGGATTTCTTTGAAAAGGCCGGTATGTTGCGTCCGATCAATGCCTATATTGAGGATTACGGCGCTGACTGGCTTAAGATTAATGAATCTATGATTCAGGAATTGCGTAATTATGTCGCAGAAAAGGGTTACAAGAAGCCGGAAGGAGAAATCAATTATATATCTGCCCGTAACTGGAAGATTTATCGTGACAGATTACCTCTTGAGGGCGCAGCTGTTGGCGAAGGATGTTCCGAGACTTCAGGACGCATTAAGGTGATGCACGATGTATGGAAGAATGCCGTAGCCTTTGAAACCTACGATGCCGAAGGCAAATTGTTGCGTATTTCAATGGGTGGTCTTGGCGAAGACACTGACGACGGTTATAAGTTTACTCAGGTGCTTTGGCCGCAATCTTCTACTGAGAAAGCCGCTTACATTATGGCTGTAGGATGGGATGGTACCCGCATCAAATGTTACGAGAAATAAAAGGAATATCAAGAATGGAGCTGTGCAACATGGAGCACAGCTCCATTTTTCTTTTATGGACGAAAAATCTTCGCTGTTTTATATTCATAAAAACATCCCGACGATTTTTAAAAATTATCACCATGTTTTTATCAAACGGACAGGATCTTTTTTCGGAATGGAAACCGGGTGTGACTATGCCTAAAAAAACTTCACACATTTTTGTTTATACTTACTGATTCACT
>CAJMQV010000243.1 GCA_905215575.1 uncultured bacterium
CCTGACAATAAAGCTGAAGCTGCCAGAAAGGAACCAGTTTTACAAAATGGTCGAAATTACGCGTCAGCACTGTCGTATCCTGTGATAAAACATTTCCTGCATAATCCTGGTTCTTGACAACCTTTTCAACATATTCCGAACCATAATAATCTGGACCGTCAGCCAGCTGCCAGGATTTTCCCTTGCGGACATTCTCTTCCAGATAGGTATTGAAACGTCCACCACGCAGACCACTGTAATCGGCCACACCTGTTTGCTCTGATTCCAAACGATGAGAGCCGTCTCCAATTTTATGATCCACCCAAGCGGCATAAATGTTATTTGTGGTTTCGCCACAACCTACCCACTTCAGTCCTGGACGTACCTGATTTACGTGTCCTAATTCATGAGCAAAACCCCAAGGGCCAAAGGCATCAGGGCGCATCCATCCTTCCAAAGAATTGTCATGGGCAGCAGCTCCTATTCCATCGGCAAACATAAAGCCGCCCCATACGACACGGGCAAACTGACGGTTCTTAGGTTCCTTTTCATCCCAAAGTCCCATAATATCACGCTCATAATAGACTGTACTGTCACTTAACAAGGCCAATTCAACCCCATTTTCCGGACAATACTGCTTGAAACGAGCCGTTGGGTAAGCTAACTGAACTCGTTTCGTACGAAGGTCAATGATGTCGGACTTGGCATTCTTCAACAATTCAATCCAATCTTCGTTAGTATCCCCACGCTCCAGGTCAAAATATCCGTTCTCTGTAGCCAGAGCAAAGTGCATCTTCACTGAAGGAGCGTTCTTATAATTGTCTGTATAGTAAGACACATAACCGTTACCTCTGTTCAACGGGGTAATCACATTGATACCATTTTTCAAAGAATATGTGCTTTCGTCCTGAGGTTCACCTTCATAAGCCTGGCCGAAATTCTTGATCTTCAAAGAAACCGGGTCCTCACCGATACCCTCGACAAAGACTACCAAAGGCTTCCCTGCCTCAAAATACAGTCCCGTAGGATTTTCATAGGCATTGTAAGCACTAACCTTCAGGCGTGAGGCAAGTGTGGAAAGTGTTTCATATGCTTCAAATGTTCCGATACGGTATTTTGACTCGGAATATGTCGGATCTGCAAATACATTATAAGCCAACATCTTTACATATGGATTGGCTATTTTAGCAATTGCAGCTTCGTCAACTCCCGGTTTCAAGCGGGTGCACAATGCGTCCTCAAAATATGGAGAGAACATTCCATCCAGCTCATGATTACGGGTATAAAAGGCCATCTCTGCACAGCTTGCAAAGTTGCCGTAGCCGCTCAACACTTCCAGACGGACTGCGACTACCTGATCCACTCCATTTTCACCAAAATCTATCGTAGACGAAGAAGAAGACTGTTCCAGATCTTTTTGAGTGACCAGCTTGAACTCTGACGGATTGTCCGAGGTGGCGCAATAAACCTTCACCTCACCAAAGTTTCCGTTCTGGCCTCCGGCTGAGGATCTGGGAGTATATATCAAATAATCTACATGCGAAGGAGACTTCAAATTATAAGTCAATACCACTGGAAAATCTGCAGGGCTTCCAAACGGAGAATGATACAGCGTATTGAAATCACCGTCATAAGAGTTTTCTATACCATACCCACCTTGTGCCTGATTTGCTGTTGCAGACGCAACCGCCAAATGATAATCTTGAGGCAGGTCCTTGGCTG
>CAJMQV010000244.1 GCA_905215575.1 uncultured bacterium
TTTTTGGGAGTGTTGATATTCAGCACTTTACAATTCGGAAGCAGATTCTCAAAAAAAGTATCATGCTGGTTTCCCCACAAATGAATATGGAGGAACTGACAGAAGAGAAGAAGATGCTGCGCTTGCTTTCTTCTTCCGCCAAAGAATAAGAGAACTTATCCAAACAAGAACAAAAGCGGCATTCAGACAAAATACCCTTTTTCCCATAAACCAAACTTAGCAATGACAAGATAAAGAAGGAAGGTGGTGTCAGAATAAAATGAAAACTCTCCCAAGTTACCCTCAGTAACGGTAATACTTTTCAATGAGTGATTGGACACACTTCCATATAACAACGGCCCGAACTTGAATGTTCGGGCCGTTGTTATTAAATAAGAGAAGGGCATCAAAATGATGTATTTTACCAAATCCTTAGCGAAAAGTTCTGTACCGCTCCATTACAGCCAATACGGTGAATCAGAGCAGTTCTTCAAGTGACGGCATCAGCGCCACATGAGGATAAGCCTGCAGCTCCTCGCGGGTGGTCATACCATGCAGCACTCCGGCAAAATCCACTCCGGCGGCACGTGCTGTCTGCGCATCCACCACACTGTCGCCCAGATAAAGCACCTCATCGGCCGCCACCTTCAGACGGTCCAGAGCTGCCAGCAGTCCTTCGGGCGAAGGCTTGTGCGCCCGGACATCCTCTCCCCCAATGACCACATCCAGAAAATCGTCGCCCAGATAACGGGACAACAGATCCAGAATACGGTAGCGGTATTTTGTGGAAATGATGCCCAGCTGTGCTCCCTGCTCCTTCAGGCTGCGCAACACCTTCAGGGTTTCGGGAAAGAGCACCGTGTTGGCAGTCATGTGCACATCCGCGGCCTTGACATATTCCGCCTTGTAGGCAGCCAGCACCTTCGGATCGCTCACACCGGTGAGCAGGGCAAACGATTCCTCCAAAGTCAGACCGATGGTGCGTTTGATCTGCATTTCGGAAATGCCCTGATAATCGTGGTTATCGAGCACGATGCGAAAGCACTTTACGATTCCTTTTGACGAATCGGCCAACGTATAATCAAAGTCAAACAAATAAGCTTTATATTTCTTCATAATCTCTGTTGTTTCCATTCTGGCTGCAAAGATACGAAAATCCTTTAAAACACATGTCAGTCATTTTTCACGAGGCAAGAAAAGGAAATCAAAAATAAATCCATAAATTTGCAACCATTCGTCATCAGAAAAACAAATCAGAATATGGATTCAAAACTTTATCCTCCACGCATGGCAGAGCTGGAAAAAGGCTATAAATTAGTTTACGGAAAGATTCACGAACAGCTGAAGCGAAAATGGTTCCAATACACCGAACTGTTTTTCATCGTTGGCTCCATCGCTTCGATTATCTACAGTTCGTTTGACATCCCGGCTCCGCTACGTGCCCAGCTGTTTCTTTTCAATTATGTGGCCTCTTTTGTATTTACCCTCAAATCCGCAACTAAGCTCTTCAGCGTCCTTCTTGCGTCTAAACGTCCTC